>NZ_JAUFNS010000025.1:0-71389 GCF_041060445.1 Pseudomonas sp. W2-17
TTTTCGGTCCCTGGGTCGGATTTGGTGTGCCGGTTTTCTGCTTTTAATAGGTGGGGTATACAAACATATTTACCGCCACTGTTCGGCCCCGTGCCGGGCTGACGCCGGCCCCACTAAAAGCAGCGTGCGCGTTCTGTTCCCGGCTGAAGCCGGTCCTACCAAAAGCATCGTGTGCTTTCTGGCCTGTTCCCGACTGAAGTTGGTCCTACCGACCGCGCACGACCTGTGGGACCGGCTTCAGCCGGGAAGCTTTTGATTTGGGTGCTTCGGGGATCACAGCTCATCCCTGCCGCCAATACCCCGGCCGGTTGTACACCTCTTTCAGAAACGCGATAAAAAACCGCACTTTCGCCGGCAGGTAATGCTGCTGCGGGTACACGCCCTGGATGTCGTAGCTGGGCAAGGCGAATTCGTCCAGCACGGTGACCAGCGCGCCGCTTTCAACCTCGTTCTGAATCTCCCACGTCGAGCGCCAGCTCAGGCCCAGCCCGCGCTTGGCCCAGTCGTACAACAGCTCGCCATCGTTGCAATACATATTGCCCACGACCTTGATCGCCACCGGCTTGCCCTCGCGCTGAAACGTCCAGCCGCGATGCTGCCCGCCCTGCAGGTTGAACGACAGGCAATTGTGCTGCGCCAGATCCTCAAGCACCTGGGGAAACCCATGCTCGGCGAAATACGCCGGCGAGCCACAGACCACGCGTTTGTTGGCGTACAGCTTGATGGCGACGTAGTTCGGGTCCAGCACTTCGCCGATGCGGATGCTCATGTCATAACCCTCACGCACCAGGTCCACCACGTTGTCAGTGAGGTTGAATGACAGCTGCAAATCCGGGAACCGCGCCTGAAATTCCGGCGCATGGGGCGCGACGTGCTGACGACCAAACCCCGCCGGCGCCGAAACCACCAGATGCCCGCGCACGCTGCTTTCGTTCTCGCTGATGCTGGCGTCCAATTCTTCGAACGACTGCAGCACCAGCTTGGCGTTTTCCAGATAGGACTCGCCGGCATCGGTCAGGGTCAGGCCCCGCGTCGAGCGATGAATCAGCTTTACGCCCAGGCGATCCTCCAGCGCGCTCAGGCGCCGGCCCATGATCACCGGCGTCACCCCCTCCACCAGCGCCGCGGCGGCAAAACTGCCACGGGTGGCCACCAGGACGTAGCTGCGCAATTCCTTATAGCGATCCATTCGATACTCCAGATACCGATAGAACGGATAAAAACAGCCATTCACAAAACATCGGATTCAAATCAGGCTGTTTACGTACAAAAACTATCGAGTTCAGGAGACTAACAAATGACCGTCATGAGAGCCATCGAAGCCGCCGTTCTGGTGATGCGTCGCGAAGGCGTCGACACCGCCTTCGGTATTCCGGGCGCCGCGATCAACCCGCTGTACGCCGCCTTCAAGAAACTCGGCGGTATTGACCACGTGCTGGCGCGCCACGTCGAAGGCGCCTCGCACATGGCCGAGGGTTATACCCGCGCCATCGCCGGCAATATCGGCGTGTGCATCGGCACCTCGGGCCCGGCCGGCACCGACATGATCACCGGTCTGTACTCAGCCTCTGCCGACTCGATTCCGATTCTGTGCATCACCGGCCAGGCGCCGCGCGCACGGATGCACAAGGAAGACTTCCAGGCCGTGGACATCGCCAGCATCGCAGCGCCGGTGGCCAAGTGGGCGACCACGGTCATGGAGCCGGGCCAGGTGCCGTATGTGTTCCAGAAGGCCTTTCAGTTGATGCGCAGCGGCCGGCCCGGCCCGGTGTTGATCGACCTGCCGTTCGACGTGCAGATGGCCGAGATCGAATTCGACATCGACGCCTACGAACCGCTGCCGGTGGTCAAGCCCCAGGCCAGCCGCAAGCAGATTGAAAAAGCCCTGGCGATGCTCAACGCCTCCGAGCGTCCGCTGATCGTGGCCGGCGGCGGCATCATCAACGCCGATGCGTCGGACGCGCTGGTGGAGTTCGCCGAGCTGACCGGCATTCCGGTGATCCCGACGCTGATGGGCTGGGGCACGATCCCGGACGATCACCCGCAAATGGCCGGCATGGTCGGGCTGCAGACCTCTCACCGCTACGGCAACGCGACGATGCTGGAGTCCGATCTGGTGCTCGGCATCGGCAACCGCTGGGCCAACCGCCACACCGGCACCGTGTCGGTGTACAGCGAAGGGCGCACGTTCATCCACGTCGACATCGAACCGACGCAGATCGGCCGCGTGCTGACGCCCGATCTGGGCATCGTTTCCGACGCCGGCGCAGCCTTGGCGATGTTCATCGAAGTGGCGCGCGAGTGGCACACCGCCGGCAAGCTGAAGAACCGCAGTGAATGGCTTGCGAGCTGCCAGGAACGCAAGCGCACGCTGCAGCGCAAGACCCATTACGAGAACATCCCGGTCAAGCCGCAGCGGGTGTACGAGGAGATGAATCAGTACTTCGGCAAGGACACTTGCTACATCAGCACCATCGGTCTGTCGCAGATTGCCGGGGCGCAATTCCTCCACGTCTACAGGCCGCGGCACTGGATCAACTGCGGTCAGGCCGGGCCGCTGGGCTGGACCATTCCGGCGGCGCTGGGCGTGGTCAAGGCCGACCCAAGCCGCCAGGTGGTTGCGCTGTCCGGCGATTACGACTTCCAGTTCATGATCGAAGAACTGGCCGTCGGTGCGCAGTTCAAGCTGCCGTACATCCACGTGGTGGTGAACAACTCCTACCTCGGGCTTATCCGTCAGGCCCAGCGCAACTTCGACATCGATTACTGCGTGCAGCTGGCGTTCGACAACATCAATGCGCCTGAGCTGGAAGGCTATGGCGTCGATCACGTCGCGGTTGCGGAAGGCCTCGGCTGCAAGGCAATCCGCGTCCTTGACCCGGCGCACCTGCAGGCCGCCTTCGCCGAAGCGTCGAGCCTGATGCAGCAGTACCGCGTGCCGGTGGTGGTGGAGATCATTCTCGAGCGCGTCACCAACATTGCGATAGGCACCGAGATCAACGCCATCAATGAATTCGAGTCCCTGGCCGAGAGCCGCGCCGACGCCCCCACCGCCATCAGCCTGCTGGACTGATCGCGCTCGGCTACTCCAGACAAGCACTCCAAACAACAACTCCAAACAAGCACTCCCAACACGAACCCGGAACACGAACAAGGAGTACGTCATGCCCCGTTTATGCGCCAATCTGTCGATGCTGTTCACCGAACTGGAATTTCTGCAGCGTTTCGAAGCCGCCGCCGACGCCGGGTTCAGCGGCGTGGAGTACCTGTTTCCCTATGACTTCAGCTCTGCCCAGATCAAAGCCGAGCTGGACCGCAACCGGCTGACCCAAGTGCTGTTCAACCTGCCAGCGGGCGACTGGGCCAAGGGCGAACGCGGCATCGCCTGCCATCCTGATCGGATCGAGGAGTTCTATGCTGGCGTCGATCTGGCCATCGCCTATGCCAAGGTCCTCGGCAACACCCAGATCAACTGCCTGGCGGGTATCAAGCCCCAGGGTTTCGACGACGGGCTAATCGAAAAGACCTTCGTCGACAACCTCAAATACGCCGCCGATCGCCTGCAAGCCCAGGGCATCGATCTGGTCATGGAAATGATCAACACCCTGGACATTCCGGGGTTCTACCTGAACACCACCGCCCAGGCGCTGGCGATTCGCGAGAAGGTCGGCAGCCGCAATCTGTCGCTGCAATACGACATCTACCACATGCAAATCATGGAAGGCGACCTGGCCCACACCCTTGAAAACCACCTGACGGCGATCCGTCACGTGCAACTGGCGGACAACCCGGGGCGCCACGAACCGGGCACTGGCGAGATCAACTACGGCTTTCTGTTCAAGCACTTGGACCGGCTGGGTTATCGCGGCTGGATCGGCTGTGAATACAAGCCGCTGACCACGACCGAAGCCGGGCTTGGATGGCTCAAGACCCATAATTTGATCTGAGGTCAGCGGCAAGTTTCAAGCCTCAAGCTTCAAGCATTGCCAGCCGGACGAACGCAGTCAGGCTTCTAGCTTGCGGCTTGAAGCTGGCCGCTCGCCGCTTGCTCCCCAACAACAACCAGAGGCATCTTCTATGGCTAACATCGGTTTTATCGGCACCGGCATCATGGGCCTGCCCATGGCAGAAAACCTGCAGAAAGCAGGTCATCAATTGATTCTTTCCCGGCATTTCATTGCCCCGCCCGCGTCATTGGTGGACGGCGGCGCGACGGTGCTGGCCAACCCGCGGGAGGTGGCGCAAGAGGCTGAATTCATCATCGTGATGCTCCCAGACACCCCGCAGGTCAACGACGTGCTGTTTGGCGAAAACGGTCTGAGCGAAGGCACAGGTTCCGGCAAAGTCGTCATCGACATGAGTTCGATCTCTCCGTCGGCGACCAAAGCGTTCGCCGAGAAAATCAACGCCACCGGGGCGCAGTACCTGGACGCGCCGGTGTCGGGCGGTGAAGTCGGCGCCAAAGCGGCCACGCTGAGCATCATGGTCGGCGGCGAGCAGGCGACGTTCGAGCGCGCCCTGCCCCTGTTTCAGACCATGGGCAAGAACATCACCCTGGTCGGTGGCAACGGAGACGGCCAGACCGCCAAAGTGGCTAACCAGATCATCGTCGCGCTGAACATTCAGGCCGTGGCCGAAGCCCTGTTGTTTGCGTCGAAAAACGGCGCTGATCCGGCCAAGGTGCGCGAAGCATTGATGGGCGGGTTTGCTTCGTCGAAGATTCTTGAGGTGCATGGCGAACGGATGATCAAAGGGACGTTCAACCCGGGCTTCAGGATCGCGCTGCATCAGAAGGATCTGAACCTGGCCCTGGAAGGCGCGCGGGAGTTGGGCCTGAACCTGCCCAATACGGCCAACGCCCAGCAAGTGTTCAGCACCTGCGCGGCGTTGGGCGGGAGTGGCTGGGATCACTCGGGGCTGATCAAGGGGCTGGAACACATGGCGAATTTTTCGATTCGTGGGGATCACAGGCCTGACTGACTGGCATTGAGAGGTGTGTCGTCCATACCGGCCCCTTCCCGGCTGAAGCCGGTCCCACTAAAAGCAGCGGCATGCACTGTGTGGGACCGGCTTTAGCCGGGAAGAGCCCGGCACTGCTGATACATATCCCGGCCAGTGACAAAAGCAAAAAAGCCAGGCTTCCTTTCGGACAGCCTGGCTTTCTTATGCAGCGGGGATTCACATCACCCGCCTCCCGATCAGAAAATATTGATCGGATAATCGGCAATCAAACGAAATTCCTTCACGTCGCCGTCAGGCTGATCGCCGTTGGCGGTGTGCCAGGCCTGACGCATGCGCAGGGACAAATCCTTCGCCGGCCCGGACTGCACGACATACTTCGCCTCGAGGTTGGTTTCGTGATGGTCGCCGTCATCGCCATAACCGGTGTAAGTGCTGTTCGACGGAATATGGGATCCATCGATGTCGTCACCGTGGATATAACGGACCATGAAACTCAGCCCCGGCGCGCCGTAACTCGCCATGTTCAGGTCATACCGCGCCTGCCAGGACTTTTCCCCCGGACCGTTGAAGTCGGAATACTGAACCGAGTTCGCGAGAAGTATCGAGTCGCCGGTGTCGCCCGCACCGTTATTACCGAAGGCCACATAATCGAACGGCGTGTCGCCATGCACTTTCTGGTAGGCCAGGGTCACGGTATGAGCGGTCAGGAATGAATAGGCCGCCGCCAGCGACCAGGTCGTGTTGCTGATATCGCCCGCCTTGGCGGCACCGCTGTCGTTGGTGCGGTAGATATTGAAATCGAAGTTCAACGACTGCTGATCAGAGATCGGCACGGTGTAGTTGGCATTGCCGTAGTACTGATGCCAGACATCCTTGAGGTCCGAGCCGTAAAGGCTGACCGACAGATTATCGGTGAGCGCGTATTTACCGCCGGCGTAGTCAATGCTGCTGGCTTCGACGTTGGCATACGCCGCCCAGATACCGTGATCATTGTTGGTGGTGATCGGGCCGTTGCTGCCGGTGAAGTGGCCGCCGTCGAGTTCCAGGTTGGCGATGTCGCTGCTCAGCACGTTGAAACCGGTCGCGGTTTGCGGGAACAGGCGCGAGCCACCTGCGGCAAACACCGGCGCCTGGGGCTGCAGGTTGCCGTAGCGCAATTCAGTCTTCGAGATGCGCATCTTCAGCGCGCCGCCGGCCGTGCCGTATTCATCCTGGGGATTGCCATGGCTGTCCACCGGCAGGTTGCCAGTGCCGGTGGTCCCGCCACCGCCATCCAGTTTCAGGCCCCAGTAACCGTAGGCATCAACGCCAAAACCCACGGTGCCCTGGGTAAAGCCGGAACTGAAATTACCCAGCACGCCCTGGGTCCAGTCCTTGCTGTCGTCCTTGCCGTTTTTATTGTCCCGGTTGAAATAGTAGTTCTTCAGGTGAACGGTCAGACTGCTGTCGTCGACGAAGCCCTTGGCCTCCGATTGATCACTGACAACTGCTGCCGTTGCCAATTGACTGAAGCCCAGCGAAACCGCCAGCGTCATCAGATTCCATTTCACGAAAGTCATTGTTATCCCCTGTCTCGATTAAGGCCCAGCGCGTGCGCCCCCGATGCAGGGCACTGTTTAAAGTTCACACGACGATTCAGCGCTGAAGCGGGCGTTGCGGCAGATGGAAGCGAAACACACATGCCAGTGACTGGACGGCTGTTCCAGCCAATGGAGCACATTGATTATTGTTGATGCGCGTTCAGGCCAGGTTATACCACGCACTTGAAGGCCGAAATTCTTGTAGCACTATCCGACCGGCAGGATTCCCAACGAGTCTTGATAGTCACTATCAACCTTCGTAATAGTCGAAAACTTTGAACGGGTGTTACCGTCGTCGGCGATGAAGAACACGACTCCATTGCCGGATGACTCCGCAGCGTCAGGCAATCGAATCATGCTCCGCTTCATCATTCCTTTGGTAAGACTTTTAGCCACCTCACGTCAGTGCGGTGGCTTTTTTTATGCCCGGGTTCTGCCAGACGTTCGCGGCACTTTCACGAACACCCAACGGCGGAAAAATTCCCTCTAAAGGGACCAACGGACTCTATTGCTTTAATAGTTAAAATATTTCGGCACCGCTCTGGAAACTCCGATATAAAGCGCACCAAGTAATAGCGTTCTAATATCACGAACGCCTTCATTTCAGGTGCACGTCATGTTCAAAGATCTTTCGATTGCCAAGCGCCTGGGACTGGGCTTCGGGCTTGTCCTCGCGCTGATGATTCTCGTCACGCTGGTGGGCGTCAACCGGGTTCATCTGATGGAATCCGCCCTGACCGACGTCAGTGAGGACGCCACCGTCAAACAGCGCTACGCGATCAACTTCCGCGGCAGCGTGCATGACCGCGCCATTGCCCTGCGCGATGTTGTGCTGGTGCGCACTGACGCAGGCCTCGCCACCCACTTGCGTGACATCGAGCGCCTGGACGGTCTTTATCAAGCCTCGGCCGCGCCCATGGACCGCATCTACCAGACCAAGGGTGCGTCGCCCCGTGAGCAGGAGCTGCTGGCCAACATCAAGACGGCCGAACGCACTGCACTGAGCGCCACCGATAAACTGCTGAAGCTGCGTCAGCAAGGCGAGATCGACCAGGCCCAGACGCTGCTGATGGAGCAAGTGTCCGGCGCCTACAAAGACTGGCTCGCCCGCATCAACGCACTGATTGACCTCGAAGAAGCGTCCATTGGCGGGCACATCACTTCGGTCCGAGCCACGGCCTCGCAATTCGCTTCGCTGATGCTGCTGGCTACCGGCATCGCCGTGGTGCTGGGCATCATCGCCTCGCTGCTGATCATCCGCAGCCTCAAGTCGACCCTCGGCGCCGAACCCCACCAGGTCGCGGCTTCGATCCGTCGTCTGGCGGCCGGCGAACTGACCGACAATATTGAAACGTCCTACCCCAACAGCGTAATGGGTGCGCTCAAGGCGACCAACCTGCACCTGTCGGCCACCATCACCGAAGTACGCTCTGCCGCCGCAGCGTTGACCCACTCCTCCGCGCAGTTGCTGTCCAGTTCCGACAGCAACAGCGAGCAGATGCGCCTGCAGGCCAGCGAAACCCAACAGATGGCGACGGCGATCAATCAGATGGCCACCACTGTAAAAGAAGTCGCCGGCTACGCTAATCAGGCCGCCAATGCCACCCAGAACGCCGACCAGGAAGTCGAGAACGGCAAGCGCGTGGTCGAAGGCACCGCCCAGGCGATGGACCAACTGGCGCGCAAGCTGGAAAGCGCCGCTGACTCGGTGGGGCAAGTGTCCAGCGACAGCCGCGCCATCGAAAACGTGGTGGCGGTGATTAACTCCATCGCTGAACGCACCAACCTGCTGGCGCTCAACGCCGCCATCGAGGCCGCCCGCGCCGGTGAAGCGGGCCGCGGTTTCGCCGTGGTCGCCGACGAGGTTCGTTCTCTGGCCAATCGCACTCAGGAATCAACCCAGGAAATCCGCGACATGGTCGGGCAGTTGCAAACGGGTGCGGTGAAGACCGCCGACCTGATGCGCGAAAGCCGCGAAATGGCCCAGCGCACCGTCGAGCAGACCCACGAAGCGCAAACCGCGCTGGTGAAGATCCGCCACGAAGTCGGCGCGCTCAACGACATGAACGCGCAGATCGCCAGCGCCGCCGCGCAGCAACGGGCGGTGGCCGATGACGTCAGCGTCAACATCAACCGCATCCACGATTCCGCACTGGAAACTGCGGTCGGCTCCAATCAGGTCGCCCGCTCCAGCCGCGAGCTGTCGACCCTTGCCGACGTGCTCACCGACCGCGTGAGCTTCTTCAAGGTCTGAGCCTGCAAGGCTGCGTCGTTCAGGCGACGCAGCCATTTACGCCATCACCCCGCCACCCTGGTTTCCTCTTTAAAGACGTCTTGATTCCGACGCCGCCGCCGGCTTAATCGCTGGAGTCCTTCTGCACTTTCTGGTCTAGTAGCGATCCGATCATCGCGAGTCGACTGCCGTCGATTCCATCATCCATTCGCTGCAACTGCCGCCCTAGCAAAGGTCCCGCCGATGTCTGCCCACCGTTTCAAGCACGCCCTCTCCTGCCTGTCCCTGCTGGCCTGTCTGACCTCCACTGCCGCCTTCGCCCACGCCCATCTTGAAAGCCAGCAGCCGGCTGCCGACAGTGAAGTGAGCGCACCCAAAGAGCTGCGCCTGATCTTCTCCGAGGGCGTCGAAGACACCTTCACCAAAGTCGTGATCAGCCTGGACGCGCCCGATACACCGACTGAAATCATCCAGACGCGCAACGTCGAAACCGATCCCAACGACAAGAAAGTCCTGATCGTGACCCCGGCCGTGCCGATGGTCCCGGGCAAATACAAGGTGGAATGGCACGCCGTGTCGGTGGACACCCACAAGAGCGAAGGCACCTATCGCTTTCAGGTGACGCCATAACCCCATGCACGAAGGACTGATCCTGTGCCGGTTCATCCACTTCGGCGCAGTGCTGTTGCTGTTCGGGATCGGCGCGTTCCGGTGGCTGTTATTTATCCCGCATCTGCTGCCTTTTGAGGCCAGCCCGGCGGGACCTCCGCTGAGTCGACTGCTCGGCTGGCTTGCCGTTGTGGCCTTGGCGAGCGCAGTGGCCTGGCTGATGCTGACGGCTGCTTACCTGAGCAGTGACTGGAGCAGCGCGATTGATCCGTCTACTGTCGGACTGGTGCTGGGCAATACCTGGTTCGGTCACGTGTGGATCGTCCATCTGTTGTTGAACGCGCTGGTTGTCATCCTCAATCACCGGGCGAAGCCGAGGGTCATGCTGGTCCTCAATACCCTGTTGCTGATGACGCTGGCGCCAGTCGGTCACGGCGCGATGTTTGACGGGCTGAAAGGCCAGTTGTTGATCCTCAACCAGATGCTGCACCTGCTCGGCGTCGGCACCTGGCTCGGCGGGTTATGGATGCTGGCCTGGCTGCTGAGGGCTGATCATGGCGTCGATCTAGCGGCGGTGTTGCGCCGTTTCAGTGGCATCGGTTACGGGCTGGTGGCGGTGATCATCGCCACGGGCCTCATCAACGTTCGTGCGCTCAGCGGCGGGTTCTGGCCTGAACCTGGGTTTGCCGGGTTTGGCCTGGTGCTGGCGGTCAAAGTCGTGATGGTGCTGGGTATGCTGGTGCTGGCGGCGCTGAACCGGCAACTGGCCCACTCGGTCGATCTGCCGGTGGCGCGCCTGCGGCTGAGCGTGTTTCTGGAATGCCTGCTAGGTGCAGGTGCGCTGGCCGCGGTGTCGTTGCTCGGCACCTTGCCGCCGATGCTGGGCTGATTTGAATGCGAGGCCCTGCGTACAAGAGTTTGAACGCAAGACTCGGAGTGTCGTCCTCCATCGCAGCGCCTAACGTACAGGCCAGTGAACCGTCAGAGAGCCGCCGCCAATGAGCCGCCAGCCGCGTAATCCATCACCCGAAAGCGTCGAGTTCGATCCGCGCTGGAGCGCCGTGCTGTCCCGGGACGCCAGCGCCGACGGGCTGTTTGTCTACGGGGTACGCACCACCGGCGTCTACTGCCGTCCGAGCAGCAGCGCACGCTTGCCACGCCCGGAAAACGTGGTGTTCTTTGACACTGCCACCGAGGCCGAGGCCGCCGGCTTTCGCCCGAGCAAACGCGCCGCCGCCGACCGCACCGGTCTGGCCGAGCGGCATGCTGCCGTGGTCGCCGGCGCCTGTCGACTGATCGCCGACGCGGAGTTGCTGCCGACCCTCGCCGAGCTGGCCGTCCACGCCGGCATGAGCCCCTGGCATTTCCACCGCGTGTTCAAAGCCGTCACCGGCCTGACACCCAAGGGCTACGCCAATGCCCACCGCGCCGACAAGGTGCGCAGCAAACTGACGGACAGCGGGCGCATCACCGACGCCCTCTACGACGCCGGTTTCAATTCCAACAGCCGCTTTTACGAAGCCAGTGCCGGACTGCTGGGCATGAGCCCCACCGACTACCGCAAGGGCGGCGCCGCGCTGGAGATTCGTTTCGCCGTCGGCGAGTGCTTTCTCGGTGCGATTCTGGTGGCCCGGAGTGCGCGCGGCGTGTGCGCCATTCTGCTGGGCGATGACCCCAATCGATTGGTGCAAGACTTGCAGGATCAGTTTCACAGCGCCACGCTGATCGGCGGCGATGCCGACTTCGAGCGGCTCATGGCTGAGGTGGTGGGGTTTATCGAGGCGCCGAAGCTGGGCCTGAACCTGCCACTGGATTTGCAGGGCACGGCGTTTCAGCAGCGGGTGTGGCAGGCCCTGACGCAGATACCGCCGGGCACGACCGCCAGTTACGCACAAATCGCCCGGCAAATCGGTGCGCCGACCGCCAGTCGTGCGGTTGCCCTGGCCTGCGGGGCAAACCGCATTGCCGTGGCGATTCCCTGTCACCGCGTGGTGCGCAGCGATGGCGCGTTGTCGGGTTATCGTTGGGGTGTCGAGCGCAAGCGCGCGCTTCTTGATCGCGAGGGTCGAGCAGCGGAGCAAACATCCGGTCCGGCAGTGAACGTGGCAAAGACTCGCTAGAAGCTTCCCGGCTGAAGCCGGTCCTACAAAAGAAGCCGAGCACGCAAAAAGCCCCGAGCATGCAAACGCCGGTAACAGCTTCTCGCTTGAGAAACCCTCACAGCGGCGTAAGGTCCCTTCACCGGATCTCACAAGGAGCATGGACGTGCCTTCGACTCTTCAAGCAGCGATAACCGACACCGCCCCCTCATTCTGGTTGATCGCCGACCAGCTCAACGCGCGCAACGAAACCGAACGGCTGGACTACATCCGCTCGGGCTTCCCGCCCGGCTGGGTCAAGGTGCTGCGCAATGCCTTTCGCCTCAGCAACAGCCAGCTCGAAGCCTTATTGGCAACCTCGGTCTCCACCCTGGAGCGCCGCCAGCGTCAGCAACGGCCGCTGGACATCGTCGGCTCCGAACGCCTTGACCGGGTCGCCGCCCTCGCCACCCACGCCGCCGAACTCTTCGAAGACCAGAACACCGCCCGCCGCTGGATGATCGCGTCCAACCGCGCGCTCAACGGGCAGACGCCCATTGCCCTGTGCGAAACCGAGATCGGCGCGCGCCAGGCACGTCGGGTGCTCAGCGCCTTGCAGCACGGCGGGGTCGTCTGATGCAGGCCTGGAGGATCAGCAAGGCAAATGCCGCGAACGATCTGTCCGGCACGGGCGCCGCGCAATTCGGCGGGCGCTGGAATCATGCCGACCAGCCTGCGGTATACCTGGCGCTGAGCGCGTCAGGCTGCGCGCTGGACACCCTCGTCCAGTGCGCGAGCCTGCCGCAGCCGGGTTTCCAGCTGGTTCACCTGCAGTTGCCGGATGACCCGGCACTGTACTGGCAGCCTGCCCTCGCCCAACTGCCGCCCGGCTGGGAGGTCACGCCGGCAGACCGGCCCAGCATGGATTTCGGCAGCGCCTGGCTGGAGCGGCGTGAGCAACTGGGTTTGATCGTGCCCTCCGCAATCATCACCCACACGCGCAACCTGCTGCTCAACCCCCGTCACCCGGCCATGGCGCAGGTCAGGGTGCTCGACGTGCGCCCGTTCGCCTGCGGCTGATCAGCGCTGGGTGTCGACCACGATTCTGCCGCGCACCTGCCCGTCCATGAGCAGCTGCGCGGTTTCAACCACTTCACTCAAACCGATCTCCCGGCTGATCAACGGCAGCAGCGAGACATCGAGATCCCGGGCCAGACGCGCCCAGGCGTCGACGCGGTCCTGGCGCGGGCGCATCACACTGTCGATACCGGCCAGGGTCACGCCGCGCAAAATGAACGGCGCCACCGATGCCGGAAAGTCCATGCCCTGGGCCAGTCCGCAGGTCGCCACCGTGCCCCAATACCGTGTGCTGGCGCAGATATTGGCGAGCGTGTGACTGCCCACTGAATCAATTGCCCCGGCCCAGCGCTCTTTGGCCAATGGGCGGCCGGGCTCGGCAAGGGTCGCGCGGTCGATGATTTCAGCGGCGCCGAGGGACGTCAGGTATTCGCTCTCGCTCACGCGGCCGGTGGAGGCTACGACGCGATAACCGAGCTTGGCCAGCAACGCGATGGCGAAACTGCCGACACCGCCGTTGGCCCCGGTCACCAGCACCTCGCCCTTGTCCGGCGTCCCGCCGTTTTTCTCCAGTGCCATGATCGCCAGCATCGCGGTGTAGCCCGCCGTGCCGATGGCCATGGCCTGCGCCGGTGTAAAGGCGCTCGGCAGCGGGATCAGCCATTTGCCTTGCAGCCGCGCCTTCTGTGCCAAGCCACCCCAATGGCCTTCCCCCACGCCCCAGCCGTTCAGCAACACCTGATCGCCGGGTTTGAAGTCCGGGTCGCTGCTGTCCTCGACGGTGCCGGCCAGATCCACGCCGGGCACCATCGGGAACTGCCGCACGATCGGCCCTTTGCCGGTGATCGCCAAACCGTCCTTGTAATTCAGCGTGCTGTGGCTGACGCGCACCGTGACGTCGCCCTCGGGCAAGTGACTGTCATCGATGTCTGCCAGCTCGGCGCGGTAGCCGTTGTCGTCTTTGTTGATCAGGATGCCTTTGAACATTGACCCTCTCCTATTTAGACCGCTCGTCTATAACCAAACCTGAAAACATCAGCGCGGCAAGCCGCGCAGAAATCCGATGATGAAGGTGTTGAGCGGCTGCTCGTTCTGCACCAGTCGAGCCCGCAGCACGGCGCCCTCCCAGCCGATCCAGAAATATGCTGCCAGCTCTGAACAATCGGTGCGCGCCGGCAGTTCGCCTGCGGCAATCGCCGCCTTGAAGCACACCGTCAGGCGCGCCTGCCAATCGAGGAAAACCTTTTCCAGCGCCTCGCGGAAACCCGCTGGCAGCACGCTCACTTCCTGACCCATGTTGCCGACAAGACAGCCGCGGCGGAACTCATAGCGGGCGATGTTGACCTTTGACTCCTGAACAAACCCGGCCAGCCGCTCCAGCGGCGACAGGGTTTTATCCAGCAGCCAGCGATCAAGGCGTCGGGCAAAGTAGCCGGCGTAGCTGTCGAGCACCGCGAGGCCGAACACCTCTTTGCTGGCGAAGTAGTGGTAGAAAGAGCCTTTGGGCACGCCGACGCGCTTGAGGATGCCGTCGATGCCTGTGGCCATGAAGCCCTGCTCGGTCAGTATTTCAACGCCGCAACGGATCAGCGCTTCGCGGGTGTCGAAGTCATCGGGGCGCGCCACTTTGGGTGGACGGCCGGGGCGTCTGGGTTTTGCAATGATGTCGTTCATGGGGTTGCATATTAGACCGAGCGTCTATTAAATCAACCGCAACGTTTCAAGTGCTGCTTTTTAACAGCCTTTTCGCTATGGAGACTCTGCCGATGATCGCCTGGCCCGACACCCGCCTGCTCAAACTGCTGGACATCGAACTGCCCATTCTCCAAGCACCCATGGCCGGTGCGTCCGGCTCGGCGATGGCCGTCGCGGTCGGCAAAGCCGGTGGCCTGCCCTCGCTGCCCTGCGCCATGCTCACCCGGGCGCAGATTCGCGAAGAAGTGGCGCGAATACGCGCGGGCACCCATGCGCCGCTGAACCTGAATTTCTTCTGCCACTCGACTCCGCCCGCCGATCCGCAGGCGGATGCAGACTGGAAAAACCTGCTCAAGCCCTATTACGACGAACTGGGTGCAGAATTCGACGCTCCCACCCCCACCTCCAACCGCGCGCCGTTCGACGAGGCCTCTTGCGCACTTGTCGAGGAACTGAAGCCTCAAGTGGTCAGCTTCCATTTCGGTCTCCCCGAGGCTGCGCTGCTGGCGCGGGTGAAGGCGACTGGCGCGAAGGTGTTGTCATCTGCAACGACGGTTGAAGAAGCGGTGTGGCTAGAAGCGCGGGGCTGCGATGCGATCATCGCCATGGGCTACGAAGCCGGCGGTCACCGCGGGATGTTCCTCAGCGATCAGCTTCACACCCAGGTCGGAACCATGGCGCTGGTGCCGCAGATTGTCGATGCTGTGAGGATTCCGGTCATTGCCGCCGGTGGCATTGCCGACAGTCGCGGGATCGCCGCCGCGTTCATGCTCGGCGCGTCAGCGGTTCAGATCGGCACCGCGTATCTGTTTACCCCGGAAGCCAAAACCTCGGCGCTGCATCAGGCGGCACTGAGCCGAGCGCAGGATAGCCAGACCGCCATTACCAACATTTTCACCGGTCGCCCGGCTCGGGGCATCGTCAACCGCATCATGGGTGACATCGGGCCCATGGCCGATGCCGCGCCGGCCTTCCCCACGGCCGGCGGCGCATTGATGCCGCTGCGCAGCAAGGCCGAAGCCCGGGGCGACGACGGTTTCATGAACCTCTGGGCGGGTCAGGCGGTGGGCATCAAGCACTCGCTGTCGGCGGAAGAACTCACCCGGACGATGGCCATCGGCGCCCTGGAGCGGCTGGCCGGGCGGTAAACCGGGGCCTTAAGCCGCCGATTTAAAACGCAGCGCGGCAAGATCCGGCTTCCGCGCAGGGAAGACTCGCTATATATTTCGCTGCATAGCGTTTGACCGGTGTCCGGTTGGCGTTCTTCCTCACCCCCGTTTACCACACCCCGTTCGCCACCCCGGAGCCGTTCCATGCGCGCAGTTTCACACCGCTTCACCCTCACCTCACTGGCCATCGCCTTCGTCGCGCTGTCGTCGGGTACAGCGTTTGCCGATGAAGTCCAGGTGGCCGTCGCGGCCAATTTCACAGCGCCGATCCAGGCCATCGCCACGGATTTCGAAAAGGATACGGGCCATAAACTCGTGGCTTCGTTCGGCGCCACCGGCCAGTTCTATACCCAGATCAAAAATGGCGCGCCGTTCGAAGTGTTCCTCGCCGCAGATGACAGCACCCCGGCAAAACTGGAGAGCGAAAACGAGACGGTAAAAGGCTCGCGCTTCACCTACGCGGTGGGCACCCTGGCGCTGTGGTCGGCCAAAGACGGCTACGTCGACGACAAAGGCCAAGTGCTCAAGGACGGCAAATTCCAGCACTTGTCCATTGCCAACCCGAAAGCCGCACCGTATGGCCTCGCCGCCACCCAGACCCTGGACAAACTGGGCCTGACCGAGGCGACCAAAAGCAAGATCGTCGAAGGCCAGAGCATCGCCCAGGCCTATCAGTTCGTGCAAACCGGCAACGCCGAGCTGGGTTTCGTCGCCCTCTCCCAAGTGTTCAAGGACGGCAAGCTGACCGGCGGCTCGGCGTGGATCGTTCCGGCCAACCTCCATGAACCCATCAAGCAGGACGCCGTCATCCTCAACAAGGGCAAAGACAACGCCGCCGCCAAGGCGCTGATGGAATACCTCAAGGGTCCACAGGCCGCCGCGATCATCAAGTCCTACGGGTATCAGCTGTAAATGCTGCTGGGCAGTGCCGACCTCGCGGCCATCTGGCTGACGCTGAAACTGGCGTCCCTGACCACCGTGGTTCTGCTGATCGTCGGCACGCCCATCGCGCTGTGGCTGTCGCGCACCCGCTCATGGCTGAAAGGCCCAATCGGCGCGGTGGTCGCCCTGCCGCTGGTGTTGCCGCCCACGGTGATCGGCTTTTATCTGCTGCTGTTGCTCGGGCCGAACGGCGCGATCGGGCAGCTGACCCAGAGCCTTGGGCTTGGCACGCTGACGTTCAGTTTTAGCGGGTTGGTGATCGGCTCGGTGCTGTATTCCCTGCCGTTCGTGGTGCAGCCCTTGCAGAACGCCTTCGCCGCCATCGGCCCGCGCCCCCTTGAAGTGGCGGCCACGTTGCGCGCAGGCCCCTGGGACACGTTCTTCTCGGTGATTCTGCCGCTGGCACGCCCCGGCTTCATTACCGGCGCGATTCTGGGTTTCGCCCATACCGTCGGTGAGTTTGGCGTGGTGCTGATGATCGGTGGCAACATCCCGGAGAAAACCCGGGTCGTGTCCACGCAAATCTACAACCACGTCGAATCCATGGAATACGCCCAGGCCCATTGGCTGGCCGGGGCGATGCTGGTGTTTTCCTTTGTGGTGCTGCTGGCGCTGTACTCCAGCGGCAAGGCCCGTTCGGCGTGGAGCGGCGCATGAGTGCGAACATTGAAGTGCGCCTCAAAGTGGATTACGCCGAGTTCGCCCTGGACGTCGACCTGACCCTGCCCGGTCGTGGCGTCACGGCGCTCTACGGCCATTCCGGTTCTGGCAAAACCACGTGCCTGCGTTGCATCGCCGGGCTGGAAAAGGCGGCCGACGGGTACATACGCGTCAACGGCGAGGTCTGGCAGGACAGTGCAAGCAACGTTTTTCTTCCCCCACACAAACGCCCCCTGGGCTACGTGTTCCAGGAAGCCAGCCTGTTTCCGCACCTCGACGTCGAGGGCAATCTGCGCTTCGGGCTCAAGCGCATCCCCGAGCGCGACAGGCGTATCACGCTGCAACAGGCGACCTCGCTGCTGGGCATTGATCATCTGCTCAGCCGCGCGCCCGATAAGCTGTCCGGCGGCGAGCGTCAGCGGGTCGGCATCGCCCGCGCGCTGCTGACCAGCCCGCGCCTGCTGCTGATGGACGAACCCCTGGCGGCGCTGGATGCGCAACGCAAGAGCGAAATCCTGCCGTACCTCGAACGTCTGCATGACGAGCTGGATATTCCGGTGATCTACGTGAGTCACGCGCAGGATGAAGTGGCTCGACTGGCCGATCATCTGGTGCTGCTCAGCGACGGCAAAGCGCTGGCCAGCGGGCCCATCGGCGAGACCCTGGCGCGGTTGGATCTGCCACTGGCGATGGGCGACGACGCGGGCGTGGTCATCGCAGGCAGCGTGCTGGCCTATGACGCTGCGTATCAGCTCATCACCGTTCAACTGCCGCGTAGCCAACTGAGCATCCGCGTCGCCCACTCTGCATTGCTGCCCGGCAAGCCGCTGCGCCTTAAAGTGCAGGCGCGGGACGTGAGCCTGAGCCTGCAACCCGATGCTCAAAGCAGCATCCTCAATCGCCTGCCGGTCACGGTCATCGAAGAGATCGCGGCTGACAACACCGCCCATGTGCTGGTCCGCCTGGATGCCGACGGCTCGCCGCTGCTGGCGCGGATCACCCGCTATTCCAGGGATCAGCTGCAATTGGCACCCGGTCAACGGCTGTGGGCGCAGATCAAGTCGGTGGCGCTGCTGGCCTAGGCCCGATCCATCGCACTCATCAAAACGCAATTATTCGGCACGACTGCGCAGCGCCACGGTCAATGCAAAAAGACCCCGCGTTCAGGACTGCCTTTCATGCCGGACACAATCCACAGCGAAGACCTGCCCAAAGATCTGCACTACGTCGACGACAGCCAGCCCGGATTCAGCCGCAAGATCCTGCGCGGCAAGTTTGCCTATTTCGACACCGACGGCGAACGCATCCGCGACGAGGACGAGATCAAGCGCATCAACGCGCTGGTCATCCCGCCGGCGTACACCGACGTGTGGATCTGCGCCGATCGTCAGGGCCATCTGCAAGCCACCGGCCGCGACGCCCGCGGGCGCAAGCAGTACCGCTATCACCCGCGCTGGCGCGAGATCCGCGACGAGAACAAATACTCGCGTATGATCGCCTTCGGCCAGGCGCTGCCCAAGGTGCGCAAGCAGTTGGAAACGCAACTGGCCAAACCCGGCATGGGCCGCGAGAAGGTCATGGCGGCGGTGTTGTCGCTGCTGGACCAGACACTGATCCGAATCGGCAACAGCCAGTACGCGCGGGACAACCGCTCCTACGGGCTGACCACGCTGCGCAACAAACATGTCGACGTGAAGGGCAGCAAGATCTACTTCGAGTTTCGCGGCAAGAGCGGCGTCGAGCACCGGCTCAGCGTTACTGACAGACGCCTGGCGAACATCATCAAGCGCTGCATGGAATTGCCCGGCCAGAACCTCTTCCAGTATCTGGACGACGACGGCCAGCGGCACACCGTTTCCTCCCACGATATCAACCAGTACTTGCACACACTGACCGGCGCCGATTTCACCGCCAAGGATTACCGCACCTGGGCCGGCAGCGCGATGGCGCTGGCGACCCTGCGCAAGCTGCACTGGGAGCCGGAAGCGGACGCGAAGAAACACGTCGTGTCCATGGTCAAGGAAGTCGCGCGATTGCTGGGCAACACCCCGGCGGTCTGCCGCAAGTGCTACATCCACCCGGCGGTGCTGGAAGCCTTCGCCATGGGCGAACTGGCCAAGCTGCCGCGCATCCGCCAGCGCAAGGGCCTGCGTCTGGAAGAAGTGGCGCTGGCCGGTTTCCTCCAGGGGCTGCAGGCCGCCGAAGTCATTCGTGAAGCATCCGAAGAACTGACAGGAGAAACAGCATGACCAATCACGACGCTCACATCCCGGGTGAAAAACTCAATGACCCGGACGCGCGCCCTGCCGACGTGGCCGATGACCGCGACCGCACCGACGACGTGCGTGAAGACGAGCCGCTGACCGGCGGCGACCACGATGACGCCGGGCACACCCCCAAGGTGCCCCTCGCCGAGTAAACCCGTTCTTGTATTTCAGGATTCAAAGGCCTCACCCATGACCACACCGCCGCACCTGCCCGACGATGTCCGCCCTTCCTCCTTCACCGTAGATGCCAACCGTCCCGGATTCGTCCGGGTTCGCGGTGCCCGTGAGCACAATCTCAAGGACGTGGACGTCGACATCCCCCGAGACGCGTTGGTGGTGTTCACCGGCGTCTCGGGGTCAGGCAAATCCTCGCTGGCGTTCTCCACCCTGTACGCCGAAGCCCAGCGCCGCTATTTCGAATCCGTTGCGCCCTACGCCCGACGCCTGATCGACCAAGTGGGTGTGCCCGACGTCGACTCCATCGAGGGCCTGCCCCCGGCCGTCGCGCTGCAGCAGCAACGCGGCACGCCGAGCACGCGTTCTTCCGTCGGCAGCGTGACCACCTTGTCCAGCCTGATCCGTATGCTCTACTCCCGCGCCGGCACTTATCCGCCGGGCCAGCCCATGCTCTACGCCGAAGACTTCTCGCCCAACCTGCCCCAGGGCGCCTGCCCCGAGTGCCATGGCCTGGGTCGGGTCTACGAGATTCCCGAAGAACTGATGGTGCCGGACGATTCGCTGACCATCCGCCAGCGCGCTATCGCCGCATGGCCCTTGGCCTGGGGCGGTCAGAACCAGCGCGACATCCTCGTGACCCTGGGTTACGACGTCGACACCCCGTGGCGCGACCTGCCGAAAAAGGACCGCGACTGGATTCTGTTTACCGACGAACAGCCCAACGTACCGGTGTATGCCGGCCTTACTCCTGAAGAGACGCGTCTGGCGATCAAGCGCAAGGTCGAGCCCAGCTATCAGGGCACCTTCACCGGCGCCCGTCGCTACGTGCAGCACACCTTTGCCACCACGCAGAGCGCGCTGATGAAAAAACGCGTCTCGCGGTTCATGCGCGGCAGCCCATGCCCGCTGTGCGACGGCAAACGCCTGAAGCGAGAAGCCCTGTCGGTGACCTTCGCCGGCCTCGACATCGGCGAGCTGGCGCAGATGCCGCTGCTGCGGCTGGCCGAGGTGCTGCAGCCCGTGGCAGCGGGCGTCTTCGCTGATGAAGATCGCGGCAGCGCCGTGCTGGATCGCGAGCAGAGGGCGAAAGCGAAAAAGAAGCGGGTCACTGCAGGCGGCTCGGCCCACGACGCCGCCCCCGATGTGCGCGCGACGCCCAACCTGTCGGTCGAGAAGCGCCTCGCCGCTCAGCGCATTGCTCAGGACCTGTTGGCGCGGGTCAGCACCCTCACTGATCTGGGGCTAGGTTACCTGGCGCTGGATCGCAGCACGCCTTCGCTGTCGTCGGGTGAATTGCAGCGCCTGCGCCTGGCGACACAATTGGGCTCGCAACTGTTCGGCGTGATCTACGTTCTGGACGAGCCGTCGGCGGGACTGCACCCGGCGGACAGCGAAGCTCTGTTTACAGCGCTGCAGCAGCTCAAGGCGTCCGGCAATTCGCTGTTCGTCGTCGAGCATGACCTGGAAACCATGCGCCGCGCCGACTGGCTGATCGACGTCGGCCCCGCTGCCGGCGAGCATGGCGGGCACGTGCTTTACAGCGGCCCTCCCCAAGGCCTGGCCGAGATCGAGGCGTCGCAAACACGCCAGCATCTGTTCGCTGAACACACCGGACTCAGTGCGAAAAGAAGGCAGCCCGCTGACTGGCTGCGCCTGGAAGGCATCACCCGCAACAACCTCAATTCGCTGCGCGCCGAATTCCCGCTGGGCTGCTTCACCTCGGTGACCGGCATCTCCGGCTCGGGCAAGTCCAGTCTGGTCAGCCAGGCATTGCTGGAGCTGGTGGGCGCCGAATTGGGACGTCCGGTCGCGGAGGTTGAGGCGGAAGAGTCCAGCCTGGAAGACGACGCGCCGCAACCCACCGGCGGGCATATCGCTGGCGGACTGAGCGCCATCAAGCGGCTGGTGCAGGTCGATCAGAAACCCATCGGCCGCACCCCGCGCTCCAACCTGGCGACCTACACCGGGCTGTTCGACAACGTGCGCAAACTGTTCGCCGCGACGCCCGACGCGCAGAAGGCCGGCTACGACGCCGGACAGTTCTCGTTCAACGTCGCCAAAGGCCGCTGCCCGGTGTGCGAAGGCGAAGGGTTTGTCAGCGTTGAGTTGCTGTTCATGCCCAGCGTCTACGCGCCCTGCCCGACCTGCCACGGCGCGCGCTACAACCCCGACACCCTCGCGATCAAGTGGAATGGTTTGAGCATCGCCGACGTCTTGCAGCTGACGGTTGAACAAGCAGTGGACGTGTTCGCCGAACAACCCGGCGTGCTGCGCTCGTTGACTGTGCTGCGTGATATTGGACTGGGGTATTTGCGTCTTGGTCAGCCTGCGACTGAACTGTCCGGCGGCGAGGCCCAGCGCATCAAACTGGCGACGGAGCTGCAACGCAGTCAACGCGGTGCCACGTTGTACGTGCTTGATGAGCCGACCACGGGGCTGCACCCCACTGATGTGGATCGACTGCTGACGCAGTTGAATGCGTTGGTGGATGCGGGGCACAGCGTCGTGGTGGTTGAGCATGAAATGCGCGTGGTTGCGCAAAGCGACTGGGTGATCGACATCGGCCCGGGGGCTGGGGACAAGGGCGGCAATGTTGTGGCGTGTGGGACGCCAGAGGTGGTTGCGGAGGTGGCGGAGAGCCGTACGGCGCCGTTTTTGCGGAAGGTTTTGAGGGGGTGAAACGAAAAAGGCACTTGAGGTTCTCCTCAAGTGCCTTTTTTCTGAATGGTGCCCCGAGCCGGAGTCGAACCGGCACATCCTTTCGGACGACGGATTTTAAGTCCGGTGTGTCTACCAATTTCACCATCAGGGCGGTAGTGCAGATCAGCTGTCGAACCAGCGAGCGATGTCGCGAGGGTAAGCTGACAAGAGCGGGGAATATATACATCCCCAGCCGGCGAGGCAAGTTCAAAGGGCACGGATTTCAATCAGTTAGGTCAGGTCAGTGCGGTTTTCCTGCCAGTGCGCGCAAAATTCCAAGTCTAGCCAAGATACAATTTTGGCATCGCATTATGCACCAGCCCCCTTTCGAGAGGTCCTTCCCCGCGTCCATAATCCTCCGCCACCTGAGCCACGACATTCGCCACCGCTAAGGAAGCAACAATGCTGCGAGAGGATCGAGAGGATCCATTAATGAAAACCAGTCCTGATACCCAGTCAGCATCAACGATCTTGCGCCGAGAGATAGCCGAATTGGATGCTCAAATGAGTGCCAAGGAATCATTTTCATCCCGCATAGGCTTGCTGCCTTTCGTTGCGGGTGCGGGAGTAGCCTTGCCTGCTCTTGTGGTTTTTCAGTACGTTCTCCATTTCTAACTACTGCCCACCCTCACCGCCATCGGTCAAACCCTCCGGCTCACCTCTCCACCAGGATATGGCATTCGGGTTGCGGAAGTGATTCGCTAAACGCCACACACAAAAAAGCCCGTAAGACGTTGATCTTACGGGCTTTAAATGTGGAGGCCGAGGTCGGAATCGAACCGGCGTAAGCGGATTTGCAATCCGCGGCATAACCATTTTGCTACTCGGCCTCAAACGCTCAACGATCCAACCACTACCGCTAAACGCATACAAACTGGAGCGGGAAACGAGACTCGAACTCGCGACCCCGACCTTGGCAAGGTCGTGCTCTACCAACTGAGCTATTCCCGCTTTGTGTGGGCGCCATTCTATACACTCAAATGACCCCGTCAACCCCTTGATTTAAAAATACTTATTTTTCATCTGTGGTCGTGCGCAGATGCGGCCATGCGGCCCGCAGGTATTGCACCATCGACAACAGCGTCAGGCCCGCTGCGATCATCAACAGCACGTAACCCAACACGACCCAGAAGGTAAACGCAGGCGGGTTGGCCAGCAGGATGACGAGCGCAAGCATTTGCGCAGCGGTTTTCCATTTGCCCAGGTTCGACACGGCCACTTGCGCTCGCGCGCCCAGCTCGGCCATCCACTCGCGCAGAGCGGAGATGACGATCTCGCGGCCGATGATTACGGCGGCCGGCAGGGTCAGCCAGAGGTTGGCGTGAGCCTGTACCAGCAACACCAGCGCAACGGCCACCATCAGTTTGTCAGCCACCGGATCGAGAAACGCCCCGAACGGTGTGCTTTGCTCAAGGCGTCTTGCCAGGTATCCGTCCAGCCAGTCGGTCGCGGCTGCCAGGGCGAATACCGAACTGGCGGCCATGTAGCTCCAGTGGTACGGCAGATAGAACAACAGAATGAAGATCGGAATCAGCAGGACACGTAATACGGTGATCAGATTAGGGATATTCATCGGCACAACTGGCTACGAGGTGAGCGAGCATTCTACTCGCTGTGCAGGTTTGCATAAATCGACTCTGCGAGCTTTTTGCTGATTCCGGGTGCCTTGGCAATTTCTTCGATGCTGGCCCGGGACAATTCCTGAAGGCCGCCGAAGTGCTTGAGCAAGTCGCGACGCCGGGTCGGGCCCACCCCCGCAACGCCTTCCAGGGTTGAGGTTCGACGGGTTTTACCCCGTCGCGCGCGGTGCCCGGTGATGGCGAACCGGTGAGCTTCGTCTCGGATTTGCTGGATCAGGTGCAGCGCCGGCGAGTCGCCCTTGAGGGTGAACTCATGGGCCGCATCGTTCAAGTACAGCGTCTCAAAACCGGCCTTGCGTGTAGCGCCCTTGGCGACGCCCAGCAAAATCAGGTCGGGAATCGCCAGCTCGTTCATTACGTCGCGGGCCATGCTCAACTGGCCCTTGCCGCCGTCCACCAGCAGGATGTCGGGCAATTTGCCTTCGCCGTCCTTGATTCTGCTGAAGCGACGGGTGAGCGCCTGGTGCATGGCGGCGTAGTCGTCCCCCGCCGTGATGCCTTCAATGTTGTAACGGCGGTAATCCGATTTGATCGGCCCCTCGGGACCGAACACCACGCACGACGCCACTGTCGCCTCACCACTGGAATGGCTGATGTCATAGCATTCCAGACGCTGCGGCGGCTCCTCGAGTTTGAGGACTTGGGCCAAGGCTTCAAAACGCGCCGTGACGTGCTGCCGGTTGGCAAGTCGCGCCATCAGTGCCTGCTCGGCATTGGTCACGGCGAGTTGCTGCCAGCGCGCACGGGTGCCACGCACCCGATGGCTGATGATGATTTCGCGCCCGCGTGAGGCATCGATGGCGTCGATCAGCGCCGGGAAATCCTCGCTGACCACGTTGACGATGACTTCGCCGGGCAATTCGCGCTCGCCACCGCCCAGGAAATACTGGGCCAGGAAAGCGGACATAACCTCGCCCACCTCCTCCTCGATCCCGACCTGGGGGAAGAAATTCTTGCTGCCCAACACCCGCCCGCCACGCACGCTGATCAGATGCACGCAGGCGCCGCCCGGATTGACGAACGCCGCCACAACGTCAACGTCGCCGGTCCCGCCGTCCATGCTCTGCTGGTCCTGGACGCGACGCAGCAGGCCAATCTGGTCACGCAGCTCGGCCGCGTGCTCGAAATCCAGGTTCATCGCCGATTTTTCCATCAGCGCATTGAGTTCGTCGGTAAGGGCATTGCTGCGGCCCTCGAGGAACATCACCGAGTGACGCACGTCTTCGTTGTAGATCTGCGGCTCGACCAGGTTCACACAGGGCGCCTTGCAGCGCTTGATCTGGTATTGCAGGCAAGGCCGCGTGCGGTTCTTGTAGAAGCTGTCTTCGCACTGACGAACATGGAAGGTCTTTTGCAGAATGCTCAGGCTTTCGCGAATGGCGCCGGCGCTGGGGTAAGGCCCGAAGTACCGGCCCTTGGCCTTTTTCGCGCCACGATGGATGCTGAGCCGGGGAAATTCGCCGTCGGACAGGTGCACGTAGGGGTAGGATTTGTCGTCGCGCAGCAGAATGTTGTACGGCGGGCGCGACTCCTTGATCAGGGTTTGCTCCAGCAGCAACGCCTCGGTTTCATTGGCGGTGATGGTGGTTTCAACCTGAGCGATCCGCGCGACCAGTGCGCCTGTTTTCGGGGCATGGCCGGTCTTGCGGAAATAGCTGGCGAGGCGCTTCTTTAAACTCTTGGCCTTGCCGACGTACAGCAGCTTGCCGTCGATATCGAACATCCGATATACGCCGGGGCGGCCACTGCAGGTGGACAGAAAAGCACTGGGATCAAACGGTTGGGTCATTTATGCGCTGGCGTCGACCATGCCGTGACGAACGGCCAACAGGGCCAGTTCCACGTCACTGCTAATCGACAGCTTCTCGAATATGCGGTACCGGTAGGTATTCACGGTTTTGGGGGACAGGCAAAGCTTGTCGGAAATAGTCTGCACTTTCTGGCAGCCGACAATCATAAGGGCAATCTGGATTTCCCGCTCGGACAAGAGATCGAACGGCGAATTGCTGGTCTGCGGCTGGAAGGATTTCAGCGCCAGTTGCTGGGCGATCTGCGGGCTGATATAGCGCTGCCCTGCGAACACCAGGCGAATGGCCTGAACCATTTCGGTCAGACCGGCGCCCTTGGTCATGTATCCCGCCGCGCCCGCTTGCAGCAGGCGTGTAGGGAACGGATCTTCTTCGCACACCGTGACCGCCACCACCTTCATGTCGGGGTGGCTGCGGATGAGCTTGCGCGTGGCTTCCAGTCCGCCGATGCCAGGCATCTTCACGTCCATCAGGACCACGTCGGGTTTCAGCTCACGGGCTTTCTGCAACGACTCTTCACCGGACTCGGCCTGCCCCACCACCTGCAAGCCTTCGATGTCGGCCAACATGCGCGTGATACCTGTCCGAACCAGATCGTGGTCATCGACAACCAGCACCCTAATCAAGCAGACACCTCACCGAACGATTCATGGCGGCTACCCGCCACGTTAGCAAAAGAAAGTACGCGACCTGCTCTGGAGCAATGCTCGTGCATGTGTGCCAGATGATCTACAACGATGCCGACAAGCTATCATCATCGACCGCAAAACCTGATAAAAATCTTCAAACGCACGACCGCTGCATCCCTCGCACAGTCCTAGGGCTTCTTGTCCGGGGCATAGCTGCTCTGGTATTCAGCCAGGGTAGTCGTCAGCCGGCAGATGGCATCCTGCTCTTCCTTGCCGAGGGTGCGGTAACTGCCCACCATCCACTCCTCGTTTTCACTCAGACCCACGATGGGCACCGGGGTGCGCGACCCTGTCAACACGTACAACACATCAACACCGCGAAGTGCGACGCGGGCCAGGTAATCGGCCTTGGGCGTGCGCTCGCCGTTTTCATACTTGCCCTGCGCATTGGCTTCCACGCCGCCGATTTCACCGAATGCGCGTTGTGAAAGCCCCAAGCGCTCACGCTCTTCCCTAATTCGGGCACTTATCCCACTCATTTGAATGCATAGCCTTGTTGACACCACTCTTTTGAGTGATAGAATCGAAATAATTTGAACGAACTTGAACGGTTTTGAACTATGCCCGGAATCCGTACTGCCGCACAAGCCAAGGCTTGGCTGGAACAGCAAGGCAAATCGGTTCAAGAGTTTGCCAGGGAGCACAACGTGGACCCGGCGACCACCTATCAAGTGCTGTCCGGGCGAAAGAAGGGACGCCGGGGCGAGTCGCACAAAGTCGCGGTGCTGCTGGGAATGAAGATCGGCGTGATACCGCTTGAAGGCGGGCCTACGCAAGTGCCTGAGGACTGAATCGGCATTTTGCCGTTTTAACTGCTGCTTGGTAAGCAGCCGGCCTCTATGACCCCGATTGCAATTTCCAATTGAAGAATCCGACGGGTCTGAAGTAAGCTCGGCGGGATTCCACGGAGACAGACCATGTTGCCTTCCCTTTCCACTCAGTTGTTCAACGCCGCCGACGGTTCACGTCTGGCCGAGCGTGCGGCTGCCTGGAATGCGACAGCATCTACCGCTCCTGCCTCTTATTTTTATGGGTATTGGTTTAGCCACTGGCGCGCCTGATACCCACACGGCGCCCTGAACTTCGGGACGCCCACCAGAGATAACTCTCACCCCCGGTCGGCTTCCCGACCGGGGGTTTTGTTTTTCTGGGCCACCTATTTCTGACTGATTGAATCGAGGAACCGCACATGAACCACACCCACTATTACCGCAACGACACCGACTTCGCCTGGCGATTTAGCAACCTCCGTTCGGGACAGCCTGCCGCCTCCGATCGGTCACTGACAGGTGGCAACGCCCTGCTCACAGCCAACCAGGCCAATTGTCGAACACCCCAGTAGGTCCGCGCGGGAACGCCCGCCGACCAGGAAGCCAGCACATGAATTCGCCCGTCGTCAGCAACACCCTCATCGATCTGCCGTCCAGCGCCGTCACCCTGAATGACAGCTGCACTGCCCCAAAACGCCTGCCCACGCCGTTCGCGCTGAAACATCAGCTGCCGCTGGACGCTGCCATGACCGCACAGGTCGCCGCCCACCGTCAGTCGATTCGCGCCATCCTCAATGGTGAAGACTCGCGCCTGCTGGTCGTTGTCGGCCCGTGCTCGATCCACGATCCCCACGCCGCCCTTGAATACGCCGAGCGCCTGGCGCGTCTCGCTGCCGAAGTCAGCGACCAGATGCTGCTGGTGATGCGCGCCTACGTCGAGAAGCCCCGCACCACGGTTGGCTGGAAAGGCCTGGCGTACGATCCCGCGCTGGACGGCAGTGACGATATGGCGGAAGGCCTCGCCCTGTCGCGGCAGTTGATGCGTGAAATGGTCCGGCTCGGCTTGCCGATCGCCACAGAACTGCTGCAGCCGATGGCGGCGGGCTACTTCGATGACGTCCTGAGTTGGGTGGCGATTGGCGCAAGAACAACCGAATCGCAGATCCACCGGGAAATGGCCAGCGGCCTCGGCGTGCCCACGGGCTTCAAGAACGGCACCGACGGCGGCATTTCCGTGGCCTGCGACGCCATTCGCTCGGCGGCCCACGCGCACCGGCATTTCGGCATGGATTCCCAGGGCCACCCGGCGATTATCGAGACGGCGGGCAATCCAGACACTCACATCGTGCTGCGCGGCGGTCACGGCGGGCCCAACTACGACGCGGCCAGTGTCGCCGAGGTGAATGCCAGCCTGGCCAAGCACCGCATGGCCGCGCGCATCATGGTCGATTGCAGTCACGCCAACAGCGGCAAGGATCCGCTGCGTCAGCCGGCCGTCTTCAATGACGTACTGCAGCAACGACTGGCCGGCGACCCGACCCTCATCGGCATGATGCTGGAAAGTCACCTGCTCGAAGGCTGCCAGCCCTTGAGCGCTTCTCTTAAATACGGCGTGTCAGTGACGGACGCGTGCCTGGGCTGGGAGTCCACCGAGCGCCTGCTGCGCGACGCGGTGAACAAACTGCGCTACAGGTAATATTT
Organism: Pseudomonas sp. W2-17; assembly: GCF_041060445.1. Classification (NCBI taxonomy): domain Bacteria; kingdom Pseudomonadati; phylum Pseudomonadota; class Gammaproteobacteria; order Pseudomonadales; family Pseudomonadaceae; genus Pseudomonas; species Pseudomonas sp. W2-17. The sequence goes on from NZ_JAUFNS010000025.1 coordinate 28,758, forward strand.
GCAAACGGGAAGCCGGTGCCGGCCTTGTCGCCGGCTTCCTTCAAAACCGTCGTTGTTGTCAGCGGCGGCCCGTGGCTCCGAAGACGGTGATCGTGGGAAAGCGCCCCCATCACCCGGCGTATCTGGAGCGCAACGCCGATGCGTTCGCCAGCCTCCCCGGCAACCAAGGCCTGTAGCGGTCAAAGGCTCTCCACAACCTGCCTCGACCGGCGCATTGCCATGCACCGCCGCGCCCTTCCCCCGTGACTTCCGCTGGTTAAGCTCGATCCCTCTTTGCCATTCAAGGAATGATCGCTATGTATAAGGAAGTCACCACCAAGTACCCCCTTTTGCTGGTCCACGGGCTGTTCGGCTTTGACCGGATCGGCAAGGTGGAGATGTTTCATGCCATCCCTCAGGCGCTGGAAAAAGCCGGCTGCAGGGTCCATGTGCCGGCCCTGTCCGGCGTCCACGACAACGAAACCCGTGGGGAGCAACTGATCGACCAGATCGAACGCTTCCTGCGCCGCACCGGTTACTTGAAGGTCAACCTGATCGGACACAGCCAGGGCGCGCTGACCTCTCGCTATGCCGCCGCGCTGCGCCCCGACATCGTGGCGTCGGTCACCTCGGTGAGCGGGCCCAATCACGGCTCGGAAGTGGCCGACCGGGTACGTCGGGCGCTGACGCCCGGGCAAATGCCTGAAGCGGTCGCATCTCGGATGACCGCAGGCTTCGCGCATTTTCTAGCGCTGTTGAGTGGCAACGCGGACTTGCCCCAAGACCCGATTCAGGCGCTGGATGCGCTGACCACTGACGGCGTGGCGGCGTTCAACCGCAAATATTCCCAGGGACTGCCCTCAACCTGGGGCGGCGAAGGCGCTGAACGGGTCAATGGCGTTCACTATTATTCGTGGAGCGGCAGCATCGACGGCTCGCTGTTTTCCGAAGGCCGCAATGCCATGGATCCGCTGCACCTGGCATTGCGCAGTTACGCACTGCTATTCGAAAAGGAAGCTGCATCCAATGACGGTCTCGTCGGCCGCTTCAGCTCCCACCTGGGCAAGGTGATCCGCTCCGACTACCCGATGGACCACGTGGACTCAATCAATCAGAGCGCCGGTCTGGTTCGCAGACAGGTCGATCCGGTAAGGCTGTACGTGGACCATGCGGGTCTGCTGTTCAGCAAAGGTCTTTGAGCGACGATGTCGTCTGTCACGGCAAGACAAAGGCGCCTGAACTTTCTCGGGAAACGCGGCCCTTAATCCGGTACGCTCGTTTCTTTTTTTTCACAGGAGTCATCCCAATGGCCAAAGCCACTGCCCGCCACATCCTCGTATCCAGCGAAGAGAAGTGCAACGAACTCAAGGCTCAGATCGAAGGCGGCGCTGATTTTGCCGAAGTCGCAAAATCCAACTCCAGCTGCCCGTCCAGCCGTCAAGGCGGCGACCTCGGCTCTTTCGGCCCGGGTCAAATGGTCAAGGAATTCGACACCGTGGTGTTCAGCGCACCGGTGAACGTCGTCCAGGGCCCGGTGAAAACCCAGTTCGGTTATCACCTGCTGGAAGTGACCAGCCGCCAGGACTGATCCTCCGCGCTGCTGCACGAACGGCCCGCCCTTGAAAGCGGGCCGTTTGTTTATCGGATCCTGGCTACAGGGCTGTATTGTCCGGTTACAAAGGCTTCGGCTTTGCGGTACCTTGCCACCGGGGTAATCAATAAAAAAACCGGATCGGCCAGCCGCGCCGTCATGACCTTCAACCCTGATATTGGTCACCAATGTCAGTCAGGATTCGTGCAATGCGTTTTGTTTTGTCATCGCTGATGGTTGCAACACTCGTCCTCGTTTCAGGTTTTCAGGTTCTGTCCGCCGCCCCTCAACACGCGTTGACCGTTTACAGCGAGGCGCCACGCTATCCGGCGAATTTCGAACACTTCGATTACGTGAATGCCGCCGCTCCGAAAGGCGGCAGCATGCGCCGGTCGGCGCAGGAAATCGGCCAGTTCGATCACATCATGCCGTACCTCGATAAAGGCACCGGCGTGTCCCAGGTCAATGGTTTGCTTTACTCCCCGCTGGCGGTCAAGTCGCTGGACGAGCCCTACACCGTGTATGGCCTGATCGCAGAGAAAATGGAGCGTGCTCCCGACGGCATGTCATTGCGTTTCTACCTGAGCCCCAAAGCGAAATTCTCCGACGGCTCGCCCATCACCGCCGAAGACGTGCGCTACACCTACGACCTGCTGATGACCCAGGGCAGCCTGTCGTACCGCACCGAGTTTCAGGACGTCAAAGGCGTGGAAGTCGAGTCGCCGACGCAGATCCGGTTTGATTTCAAAAGCAGTGAAAGCCGCACCCTGCCGCTGGATCTGGCCTCGCTGCCGGTGCTCCCCGAACACTGGTGGAAGGACCGCGACTTTGCCAACGGCGGCGGCTTCGAGATCCCGGTGGGCAGCGGCCCGTACCGCATCGGCAAGGTCGACCCGGGGCGCAGCGTCACCTTCGAACGCAACCCCGACTGGTGGGGCAAGGACCTGCCGGTCAATCGCGGCCAGTACAACTTCGATCATTTCAGCGTCGAGTATTTCGGCGACACCGACGTCGCCCGTCAGGTGCTCCGCGGTGGCGGTTACGACTACAACCGGGAATATTCCGCCACCGGTTATTCGATCGGCTATGACAGCCCGGCCTTGACCGAAGGCCGTCTGCAGCGGGCGCACCTGGCCAAGGGCGCGGTGCAGAGCTCACAAGGTTTTATCTTCAATCTGGACCGTCCGAAGTTTCAGGACCGTCGCGTGCGTCAGGCGCTGGCGATGCTGTGGGATTTCGAGTGGACCAACAAACAGATGATGCGCAACGTCTATGTGCGCCAGAACAGTTACTTCTCCAACAGTGATCTGGCGGCGACAGCGCTGCCCACCGAGTCCGAGCTGAAGATCCTCGAGCCGTTGCGGGGTCAGGTGCCGCCGGAGGTCTTCACCACGGTGTTCCAGACCCCGAAAACCGATGGCAGCGGCTTCATTCGCGACAAACAGCTGCAAGCCCTGGCGTTGCTCGAAGAAGCAGGCTGGATGCCCCAGGGTGACAAGCTGGTCAACGCCCAGGGCGAACCGTTGAGTTTTACTTTTCTCAACGGCCAGAGCGGCTTCGAGAAAATCCTGCTGCCCTACAAGCGCAACCTAGCGCAGATCGGCATCGATTTCGAAATCCGTCGCATCGACTCGGCACAGTACCTGAACCGGGTCATGGCGCGGGATTACGACATGATCGTCACCGGCTACGGCGTCTCGACCTCCCCCGGCATGGAGCTGTACAACAACTTCGGCTCGAAAGTCGCCACCGATTCCGGCTCCAGCAACTACATGGTCCTGCGCGACCCGGCCGTCGACACGCTGATCGAGGGCCTGGCCAAGGCCGACAGCAAGCCCGCGATGATCGATTACGCCCATGCCCTGGACCGGGTCCTGCAGTGGGGTTTCTACTGGATTCCCAACTATTACCCGCCCGGTTCGTCCACCGTGTGGTGGAACCGCTTCGGCATTCCCAAGGTGCAGGCCAGCAACAGTGAGGCCATCGACACCTGGTGGGAAGTCAGCCCCCAGGCACTGACCAACGAAGAGTTCGCCCAACAACGGGGCGCCTCGGCCATTCCCTCGGAGGTCAAGTAATGCTCGGCTACCTGATGAGGCGTCTGCTGCTGATAATTCCGACGCTGCTGTGCATTTTACTGGTCAACTTCTTCATCGTGCAGGCCGCGCCCGGCGGCCCGGTCGAACAAGCCATCGCCAAGCTGCAAGGCGTGGCGGGCGGCACCATTGGCGCCGGCCACACCGAAACCATGAACGCCGGCCAGTCCCGGGCCAGTCGCGGCCTCGACCCCAAGCTGATCAAGGAAATCGAGCACCAATACGGGTTCGACAAGCCCTTGCACGAGCGCTTGTGGCTGATGCTGAAGAACTACGCGCGGCTGGATTTCGGCAACAGCTTCTTTCGCGGCGCCAAGGTGACGGACCTGATCCTGCAGAAAATGCCCGTCTCTATCTCGCTGGGGCTGTGGGCCACATTGATTACCTACCTGGTGTCGATCCCCTTGGGCATCCGCAAGGCGGTCAAGCACGGCAGTCACTTTGATATCTGGAGCAGCACGGCAATCATCATCGGTTACGCGATGCCGGCCTTTCTGTTCGCCATGCTGCTGGTGGTGCTGTTCGCCGGCGGCACGTCGTTGAGCTGGTTCCCGGTGCGCGGGCTGGTGTCCGAGAACTTCGATCAGTTGAGCACCCTGGGCAAGATCGCCGATTACTTCTGGCACTTGGTATTGCCGGTGACGTCGCTGGTGATTGGCGGCTTCGCGACGCTGACCATTCTAACCAAGAACTCCTTCTTGAACGAAGTCACCCGCCAGTACGTGGTGACCGCCCGGGCCAAAGGCCTGAGCGAGCGGCGGGTGCTTTACGGCCACGTGTTCCGCAACGCCATGTTGCTGATCGTGGCCGGCATTCCCCAGGCGTTCATCAGTGTGTTCTTTGCCGGTTCGTTGATGATCGAGGTGATCTTCTCCCTCGACGGCCTCGGCCGCATGAGTTACGAAGCCGCCGTGTCCCGGGATTACCCGGTGGTGTTCGGCTCGCTGTTCATCTTCACGCTGTTCGGGTTGCTGATAAAGCTGGTCGGGGACATCTGCTACACCCTGGTCGACCCCCGAATCGACTTCAGCGCGAGGAATGCGTGATGCGCAGACTGTCTCCGGTGGCTCGCCGTCGCTTCGAGCGTTTTCGCAATAACCGCCGTGGCTGGTGGTCGCTGTGGCTGTTCTGCGGGCTGTTCGTGCTCAGCCTGTGCGGCGAACTCATCGCCAACGACAAGCCCTTGGTGCTGAGTTATCAGCACGAATTGTACTTCCCCGCCTTCAAACGCCACACCGAGCAGGAATTCGGCGGCCAGTTGCCGTTTCAGCCGGATTACCGCAGCGATTACGTGCGCCAGCTGATCAGCAAGGGCGACGGCTGGATGCTGTTTCCGCCGATCCCGTTCAGCGATGACACCCCCAACTATGACCTGAACAAGCCGGCGCCGAGCCCGCCCTCCTCGATCAACTGGCTGGGCACCGACGATCAGGCCCGGGACGTGCTGGCCCGGGTGATTTTCGGCGCGCGGGTGTCGATTCTGTTTGCCCTGGCGCTGACCTTCATCAGTGCGCTGATTGGCATCGCTGCCGGCGCATTGCAGGGCTATTACGGCGGCTGGGTGGATTTGCTTGGCCAGCGCCTGCTGGAAGTCTGGTCCGGCCTGCCGGTGCTGTACCTGCTGATCATTCTGTCGGGCTTCGTCGAGCCGAATTTCTGGTGGCTGCTGGGGATCATGGCGCTCTTTTCATGGCTGGCGCTGGTGGACGTGGTGCGCGCCGAGTTCCTGCGCGGGCGCAACCTGGAGTACGTCAAAGCCGCGCACGCGCTGGGATTGAGTGATCGCAAGGTGATCCTGCGGCACATTCTGCCCAACGCGATGAACGCCACCCTGAGCTATCTGCCGTTCATCCTCACCGGGGCGATCTCCACGCTGACCGCGCTGGACTTCCTCGGCTTCGGCATGCCCGCCGGCAGCGCGTCCCTGGGCGAGCTGATCGCCCAGGGCAAACAGAACCTGCAGGCGCCGTGGCTGGGCTTCACGGCATTTTTCACACTGGCGCTGATACTGTCGCTGCTGGTGTTCATTGGCGAGGCCCTGCGGGATGCCTTCGACCCGAGGTCCTGAGATGTCCGAAAACCTGATCGAAATCCGCGACCTCTCGGTGTCGTTCAACGGCCACAGCGTGGTCAAGCACCTCAGCCTGGACATCCCGGCGGGCGAGTGCCTGGCATTGGTCGGCGAGTCGGGCTCGGGCAAATCGGTGACCGCCCATTCGATCCTGCAACTGCTGCCCCAGGCCGGCACGCTGAGCACCGGCAGCATTCGCTACCGCGGCAAGGAGCTGCTCGGCGCCGATGGCACCGTCATGCGCGAGCTGCGCGGCAATCAGATCGCGATGATCTTTCAGGAGCCGATGACCTCGCTGAACCCGTTGCACACGGTGTCCCGCCAGATCGGCGAGACCTTAATGCTGCACAAGGGGATGGCCGGCAAGGCAGCCCAGGCGCGGATCATCGAGCTGCTGGAGCTGGTCGGCATTCAGCATCCGAAAAAGCGCTTGAAGGCCTATCCCCACGAATTGTCCGGCGGCCAGCGCCAGCGAGTGATGATCGCCATGGCGCTGGCCTGCGAGCCCGAACTGCTGATTGCCGATGAGCCGACCACGGCGCTGGACGTGACGGTGCAGCGCAAGATCCTCCTGCTGCTCAAACAACTGCAGCAACGGCTGAACATGTCGCTGTTGCTGATCAGCCACGACCTGAATCTGGTGCACAGCATCGCCCAGCGGGTGTGCGTCATGCGCGCCGGGGAAATCGTCGAGCAGTCCAATTGCCAGCTGCTGTTCAAGCACCCGCAACACCCTTACAGCCGCTTGCTGCTGGACGCGGAACCGGCGGGCGAGCCGTTGCCCCGGGACACCCGCGAGAAGGTCCTGGAGGTCGACAACCTGCGGGTCTGGTTCTCCCTCGGCGGCGGAATTTTCAACCGGCACCACGAATACCTGAAAGCGGTCGATGACATCAGCCTGAGCATCGAGCGCGGCAAAACCCTTGGCATCGTCGGCGAATCCGGCTCCGGCAAGTCGACACTTGGTCAGGCCATCCTGCGCTTGCTGGAATCCCGTGGCAGTATCCGCTTCAGGGGTCATGCGCTGGACAGCCTGAATCAGAAGCAGATGCGCCCATGGCGCAAGCAGATGCAGGTGGTCTTTCAGGACCCTTACGGCAGCCTCAGCCCGCGCATGTCGGTGGCACAGATCATCAGCGAGGGCCTGGAAGTTCACAGCGACCTGGACAAGGTCAGCTGTGAGGCCGAAGTGATTCGCGCGCTGGAGGAAGTCGGCATCGACCCGTCGAGCCGGCACCGCTACCCCCACGAATTTTCCGGTGGGCAGCGGCAACGTATCGCCATTGCCCGCGCCCTTGTGCTCAAACCTGCCTTGATATTGCTCGACGAACCGACCTCTGCGCTGGACCGTACCGTCCAGAAACAGGTCGTCGCGTTGCTGCGCCAGTTGCAGGAACGGCATGGCCTGACTTACCTGTTCATCAGCCACGACCTGGCGGTGGTCAAGGCGCTGGCCCATGACCTGATCGTGGTCAAGGACGGCAAGGTGGTCGAGCGCGGTGCGAGCCACGATGTGTTCGATGCGCCGCAGCACCCTTACACACGGGAGCTGCTGGCGGCGGCGCATCCCGGTTTCAACTGAAGCTTGTCTCAACCAGTAGTCTGTGCGGCCAGATGCCGAGGAACACGATGGACGGAACCGCACATGAAAGACACTGAGAGCCTGAAGGATTACCGACGCGTTCGGCGACTGGCGATCCGTTCGCTCTTCGAGATCATCGAGCAGTCCAGCGAAGGCACGGTCATCGTCGACCGCGACGCCCGCATCGTCTGGATCAACGAGCGCTACGCCCGTCGCTTTGGCCTCGAAGACCCCAGCCGCGCGGTGGGTCAGCCGTGTGAGCAAGTGATTCCGGGCAGTCTGCTGCGTCAGGTGGCGAGCAACGGTCAGCCGATTCTGCTGGACATGATGGACACGGCGAAGGACCCGCTGGTGGTCATGCGCCTGCCGATTCATGACGACGGCGGCGCGGTGATCGGCGCCATCGGCTTTGCGCTGTTCGATGAGCTGCACGCGCTGTCGCCGCTGCTCAAGCGTTATTCGAGCATGCAGCAGGAGCTGGCCTCGACCCGCTCCCTGCTGCGCGCCCGCCAGGCCAAATACAGTTTTGCCCACTTCATCGGCACCAGTGCCGCCAGCCTGGAAGTCAAACGCCGCGCACGGCGCGGCGCCAGTACCGATTCCCCGGTGTTGCTGCTCGGTGAAACCGGAACCGGCAAGGAGCTACTGGCCCACGCCGTACACAACAGCTCGCCACGGGCGCACAAACCCTTCATCAGCATCAACAGCGCCGCGATCCCCGAGGCGCTGCTTGAGGCGGAGTTCTTCGGCACCGCCCCCGGCGCCTTCACCGGGGCCGACCGCAAGGGGCGCCAGGGCAAATTGCACCTGGCCGAGGGCGGCACGCTGTTTCTTGATGAGATCGGCGACATGCCCCTGCCGCTGCAGAGCAAGCTGCTGCGTGTGCTGCAGGAAAAAGAGTACGAGCCGGTGGGTTCCAACGAGATGATCAAAAGCGATGTGCGCCTGATCGCGGCGACCTCTACGGATCTCGAAGCGGCGATCAAGCGTGGCGAGTTTCGCGCTGACCTGTATTACCGACTGAGCGTGTTGCCCATCCAGGTGCCGCCGTTGCGCGAGCGCCTCGACGACATTCCGGCGTTGACCGAAGCGATTCTCGAGGACCTGCGCAGCCAGCACGAACTGTCGCCCGCCGCCATGGCCGCCCTCGCACAGCATGCCTGGCCGGGCAATATTCGCGAGCTGCGCAACGTGCTGGAGCGTGCGGCATTGCTCAGCGACGATCTGCAGCTCAATCCCGGCGACATCCGCGCGGCCATCGGCACGCTGGTTCCCGTGACCAGTCCGCCGGCAACGGGATCGTTTGCGTCCAATGATCAGACTTACAGCGAGGCGCGGCAGCATTTCGACCGGGAGCTGATCCAGGCGAAGCTGGCGCAGTGTGCGGGGAACGTGATTCTCGCCGCCCAACAGTTGGGGTTGGGACGTTCGACGCTGTACAAGAAAATGGCAGCGCTGGGGATCGCCGAGTCTCAGTAAAGGGACTGGCTGTCTATAATCCTGGACTGATCGACATAAACCTCGTTCTAGAGCTGTCGCCATCCAGGGCAACGGGTTGGCCACATGCCAATCCCACAGTCGTGGTCTCATTTCCTGGACCAACTCGACCCCCTGTCCTGATGCCGCTGATAAAATCTCTCATAAATCAGACAGTTAGCGCTCTGGCGTGAAAGTAGCTATACCTCCTGTTACGCGGCCTCGCCGCACCCAAAACAAAAACAACAGGAGACACTCGATGAGTGTGATCATCGCTTTAGCGGCGCTTACGCTGCTGATGCTGGCTGCCTACCGGGGTTACAGCGTCATCCTCTTTGCCCCCATCGCGGCGCTCGGTGCCGTGCTGCTTACCGATCCCTCTGCCGTAGCGCCCGCCTTCACCGGCGTGTTCATGGACAAGATGGTCGGCTTCGTCAAACTCTACTTCCCGGTCTTTCTGCTCGGCGCCGTGTTTGGCAAGCTGATCGAGCTGTCCGGTTTCTCGCGCTCCATCGTGGCGGCCGCCATCCGCCTGCTCGGCACCCGCCAGGCGATGCTGGTGATCGTGCTGGTCTGCGCGCTGCTGACCTACGGCGGCGTGTCGTTGTTCGTGGTGGTGTTTGCGGTCTACCCGTTCGCCGCGGAGATGTTCCGCCAGAGCAACATTCCCAAACGGCTGATTCCGGCGACCATCGCCCTTGGTGCGTTTTCGTTCACCATGGACGCCCTGCCCGGCACCCCGCAGATCCAGAACATCATCCCCTCGACCTTCTTCAACACCACGGCGTGGGCGGCGCCGTGGCTGGGCCTGATCGGCACGGCGTTCGTGTTCAGCGTCGGCATGCTGTTTCTGCAGCGCCAGCGCAACAAGGCCCAGCGTGCCGGCGAAGGCTATGGCACCGAGCTGCGCAACGAGCCGGATACCCCGGACGACATCGCCCTGCCCAACCCGTGGATCGCCCTGGCGCCGCTGTTGCTGGTGGGGGTCATGAACCTGCTGTTTACCCAGTGGATTCCCCAGTGGTACGGCAAGACCCACACCCTGGCGCTGCCGGGCATGGCGACGCCGGTGCAGACCGACATCGCCAAGATCACTGCGATCTGGGCGGTAGAAGCGGCGTTGCTGGTGGGCATTGTCTTTGTGCTGCTGTTTGCCTTCAGGACCGTGAAATCGAAGCTGGCCGAGGGCAGCAAGGGTGCGGTCAGCGGCGCGTTGTTGGCGGCAATGAACACGGCGTCGGAATACGGTTTTGGCGCTGTGATTGCTTCGTTGCCCGGCTTCCTGGTGTTGGCCGACGGGCTCAAAAGCATCCCCAATCCGTTGGTCAACGAAGCGATTACCGTGACGCTACTCGCAGGCATCACCGGGTCGGCGTCCGGGGGCATGAGCATTGCGCTGGCGGCGATGTCCGACAGCTTTATCGCGGCGGCGCACGCAGCGAACATTCCGCTGGAGGTATTGCACCGCGTCGCGGCCATGGCCAGCGGCGGCATGGACACGCTGCCGCACAACGGCGCGGTCATCACCCTGCTGGCGGTCACCGGCCTGACCCACCGCGAGGCCTACAAGGACATCTTCGGCATCACCCTCATCAAGACACTGGCGGTGTTCGTGGTGATCGGGGTTTTCTATGCAACCGGCATCGTATGAGGAATTGAACATGAGTCTGCAAGGCAAAACCGCACTGGTCACCGGCTCCACCAGCGGCATCGGGCTGGGCATCGCGCTGACGCTGGCCAAGGCTGGCGCAAATCTGGTGCTCAACGGCTTCGGCGATGCGTCGGCGGTGATCGAGCAGGTCAAGCAGTACGGCGGGAAAGTCGGCCACCACCCGGCGGACGTCAGCGATGCGGCGCAGATCGCCGACATGATTGCCTACGCCGAGCGTGAGTTTGGCGGCGTCGACATTCTGGTCAACAACGCGGGGATTCAGCACGTCGACGCGGTGGAGGATTTCCCGGTGTTGCGCTGGGACACGATCATTGCCATCAACCTGTCGTCGGTGTTTCACAGCACGCGGTTGTGCCTCCCGGGCATGCGTGCCAAGGGCTGGGGGCGAATCGTGAACATTGCGTCGGTGCATGGCCTGGTGGGTTCGACAGGCAAGGCGGCGTACGTGGCGGCCAAACACGGCGTCATCGGGTTGACCAAGGTGGTCGGCCTGGAGACCGCGGCGAGCAATGTCACCTGCAACGCGATCTGCCCCGGGTGGGTGCTGACGCCGCTGGTGCAGAAGCAGATCGATGATCGGGCTGCGCAGACCGGTGACCTGGAACAGGCCAAGCATGACCTGCTGGCGGAGAAGCAGCCGTCGCTGGAATTCGTGACCCCTTCGCAGTTGGGGGAGTTGACGTTGTTTCTGTGCAGTGAGGCGGGCGCGCAGGTGCGTGGTGCGGCGTGGAATATCGATGGAGGGTGGCTGGCGCGGTAGACGGGGCAAGCCCAGTAGGACTGGCTTTAGCCGGGAAAGCCTCGGTCGCTACACCTCGAAATGTGTGTTGCTCCAACCGGCTTCTTCCCGGCTGAAGCCGGTCCTACCTGGGTACGCGGCTATCAGTGGGACCGGTTTTAGCCGGGAAGGCGCCATCGATGACACCGAGACATCATCGCCGAGGAAACCTCAACTCCCCGGCTCGTCCCGCTCGTCCACCAACCCCCAATCCTTTACATTCACCTGCGCAGCAGGCTGGGGTGCGCGCGGCGCGGTGGCTATGGTGGATGGCCCGTCTTCGCTGTGCAACTTCAAACGCAGGCGCACGTTGTTGGCCGAGTCGGCGTTTTTAAGAGCCTCGTCTTCCGTGATCGCACCCTCCACGGCCAAGTCATACAGCGCATTGTCGAAGGTCTGCATGCCGAGGTTGGTGGACTTCTCCATAATGCCCTTGAGCTCGGTCAGCTCGTTGCGGTGGATCAGGTCGCGAATCGTCGGCGTGCCGAGCATCACCTCCACCGCCGCACGGCGCTTGCCGTCGGTAGTCTTAACCAGCCGCTGGGAGACGAACGCCTTGAGGTTGTTGCCCAGGTCATGGAGCAACTGCGGGCGGCGCTCTTCGGGGAAGAAGTTGATGATGCGGTCCAGCGCCTGGTTGGCGTTGTTGGCGTGCAGCGTCGAGATCGCCAGGTGGCCGGTGTCGGCAAACGCCAGCGCGTGCTCCATGGTCTCGCGGTCGCGGATTTCGCCGATCAGAATCACGTCCGGCGCCTGCCGCAGGGTGTTCTTCAACGCCGCGTGAAAGCTTCGCGTATCGACGCCCACTTCGCGCTGGTTGATGATCGAGCGCTTGTGCTTGTGAATGAACTCCACCGGGTCTTCGATGGTGATGATGTGGCCGCTGGCGTGGCGGTTGCGGTGGTCGATCAGTGCCGCCAGCGAGGTCGATTTACCCGAGCCGGTGGCGCCGACAAAGAGCACCAGGCCGTGCTTCTCCATGATCACATCAAGCAGGATCGGCGGCAGGTGCAGGTCTTCGAATTTGGGGATGTCGAGCTTGATGTTGCGCGCCACGATCGACACTTCGTTGCGCTGTTTGAAGATGTTGATCCGGAAACGCCCGACGCCGGACAGGGAAAACGCCAGGTTCATCTCCAGCTCGCGCTCGAAATCCACACGCTGCTCGGCGTCCATGATGGCGTTGGCGATCAGGCCGACGTCGCCGGGTTTGAACGCTTCCGTGCCCAGCGGCTTGAGCACGCCGCTGAACTTGGCGCAGGGGGGCGCGCCGGTGGACAGGTAAAGGTCCGATCCATCCTGGGTGGCAAGCACCTTCAACAACGCCGGAAAATCCATAAGGCAACACCGCACAAGAGGTTTGAGGAGACTGCAGGCCTACAGTGTGTCGACCTTCGGCCGGTTTCAACGTTCGGGCTGTTTAACTGGCCGGGTCAGGGCTGTTTGAGCGCCGATTCACACGTTCGTCCGGTCTAGGTGTGGGAAATTACCCGAAATCGCGCAGCAAAGGCATAATGCGCGGCTTTTTTATCGAGACGTCCGGACCATCATGAAAGCCCAAGCCCGCCACATTCTGGTCAAGACCGCTGAAGAAGCCGAGCAACTGAAGCAGCGCATTGCCAAGGGCGAGGCGTTCGACGTGCTGGCGAAGAAGTATTCGACCTGCCCGAGCGGCAAGCGCGGCGGCGATCTGGGTGAGGTGCGGCCGGGCCAGATGGTCGGCGCAATTGACCAGGTGATCTTCAAAAAGCCGCTGCGGACCGTGCATGGTCCGGTCAAGAGCAAATTCGGGTATCACCTGGTGCAGGTGGTTTATCGGGATTGAGGGGCTGTCTCTGGAATTTTGTGGTGGTCACACTGGCCCCTTCCCGGCTAAAGCCGGTCCCACTAAGCATGGCGTGCATTCAGCGGGATGGGTGGTGAGGGCCAGCTGAAGGAACTCGGAACCCTTGTGGGACCGGCTTTAGCCGGGAAGAGGCCCGCATGCACACCCTCGATTTCGCGGCATAACGCCCGACGCCTTCCCGGCTGAAGCCGGTCCCACAGAGTGCGCGAACCCAGCGGCCTGCCTCAGACCGGCATCACGCTGCGCGGGATCAACGCCCCCGGGTGCTGAATCACCAGACTCGCCAACTGATGACCGGCGTTGGCCGCATCTTTTGGACCGCCGCCGCGCAAACGCCGAGCCAGATAGGCTGCGCTGAACGAATCCCCCGCCGCCGTGGTGTCGATGACTTTCTGCACTGGGTGCGCAGGCACTTCATAACGCCGGTCGTCGACACTGACCAGACAGCTCTGTGCCCCGCGCTTGACTACCACTTCGCTGACACCCATGGCCCGATAGGTCTGCAGAATCTGCTCGCCGTCGGTGTAGTCGAACAGCGCCTGCTCGTCCTCCTCGGTCAGCAGCGCCAGATCCACCTCATGCATGACTGCGCGATACGCCTGCCGCGCTTGCTCGACGCTGCGCCACAAGCGCGGGCGGTAGTTGTTGTCGAACACCACCCTCGCCCCTCGGTCCCGGGCATCGCCAAGGGTCGAGAGCAGCCGCGCCCTGCCCGTCTCACCCAGCACCGCCAGGGTGATGCCGCTGAAATACAGCACGTCGTAATCCGGCAGCGCGGCCAGCACCGGCTCGGCGGCCGGGGTGGTGAAGCATTCGCGCACCGCCGCTTCGTTGCGCCAGTAAAGGAAGCGCCGCTCGCCGTTGGCGTCGGTCTGGATGCAATACAGACCCGGCAACCGCCCCGGCAGACGCTGCACCCGACTCAGACCAATGCCCTCATCCTTCCAGACCTGGCACATGGCGTCGCTGAAACTGTCGTCGCCCAGCGCGGTGACGTAATCCACCTGCGCCGCCGAGCCCAGCAGGCGCGACAGGTACACCGCAGTGTTTAGCGTGTCGCCGCCGAAGCTCTGCTTGAGCGTGCCGTTGGCGTGCTGTTGCAGCTCGATCATGCATTCGCCGATCAGCGCGACGCGCGGATAGCTGTGACTGACCATTTCACTCATCGCAGACTCCTGTCAGAAGCAGGTATCGAAGGATTCGATGACGCACAGATCATCACCCACCAGGCAACCCGTGCGCCATTTGTCGAAAGTCAGGCACGGGTGCGAGGTGCCGAACGAAATGATATCGCCGACCTTTAGCTCACAGCCCGGCGCGACGGTCATGAACGCGTGCTGGTCCATGACCGCTGTGACCTTGCAGGCGCTGACGTCCTCGCCAACCGCCGGCACCGCCCCCGGCGCATAGCGTTTGATCGGGTTGGGCATGCCGGCGTCGAACGCCACGTCGCGCTTGCCCATGGCGATCACCGCAAAGCCCGGCTCCGGCATCGACTGCACGTGGGCCCAGACTTCCATCGCTGGCTGCAAACCCTCGCTCAGGTCGTGACGTCGGTCGAGCACGCAGCACTGCGCGTCTTTGTAGATGCCGTGGTCGTGGACCACATAACTGCCGGGACGCAACACGCTCAGGAAGCGCTCGCGCACCTGCTGCTTGTCGAATTCTTCGGCAATCAGGTCGTACCAGGCCGACCCCGAGGCCGTGACGATCGGGCGATCCAGCGCAAATGCGCCCTTGTCCTGCAGCGTCACGGCCAGGCGCACCAGCGACGTGGCGAACGCACGAATGCCGCTCACGGCCTGGTCGCCATGGATCACGCCTTCGTAGCCTTCGATGCCGGTCAGCTTCAGCGCCGGTTGTGCAGCGATCGCGTCGGCCAAGGCCATGACCTCGTCTTCGCTTCGGCAGCCGCAACGTCCGCCGACCACGCCGTACTCAATCATCACGTTGAGGCTCAGGCCCTTGGCGGCGAAGAACTCGCCCAGCGCCTTGACGTTGTCCGGGTGATCGACCATGCAGTGAAAGTCGAACATCCCGTCGGTGAGCATCTCGGCGATGATCGCCATGTTCGGCGCGCCGACCAGCTGGTTGGCCATCAACACCCGACGCACGCCATGGGCGTAGGCTGCGCGGGTCTGCACCGCCGTGGCAAGGGTCATGCCCCACGCGCCGTGCTGCAGTTGCCGCAGAAACAGCGCCGGGACCATGCTGGTCTTGCCGTGGGGCGCGAGCTCGGCGCCGCTGTCGCTGACGAACTTCTGCATCCAGCGCAGGTTGTGCTCCAGCGCCGTGTCGTGGATCACCAGCGCGGGCAGGCTGACATCGCGCACCAGGTGGTCGCCGGGTTGCGTGGCGCCTTTTTCAATCGCGGCAATGCTCATCTCTGTTCTCCTGAATTTTTTTGTTCGTGTGTACGGTCGGCGACGCTATTCGATGACGCGCCGGGCCAGGCCGTTGGCGCTGTCGATCAACACGCGCCGGTAATGATCGTAATGGGCGGTGGCGTCGGCGCGCGGGGCGACGATGCACAGGGTTGCGATGCAGATGCCCTGTTTGTCCCGCACCGGCGCGGCGAAGCAATGGGTGAAGGTGTCGGCGATGCTGTCGAAAGAAAAGAAGCCGTCGTCGTGGGCCTTGCGGATCTCGGCGAGAAACGTCGCGATCGGCAGGCGCTTGCCGTCCGGCAGGATGAAGTCCTCGTCGTCGATCAGGTCGGTGATCGCCTGATCGGTGAGGTGCCCGAGCAGCAAGCGTCCCGAGGCGGTCCACGGGATCGGCGCGTCCTCGCCGATGTCCGAAGAAATACGAAAATGCCGCGCGCCTTCTTTCATCAGCGCGACGGTGTATTTGCGGCCGTTGAGCAGGCACATCTGCGCGGTTTCCCGGGTCTGCTCGACGATTTCACCCAGGCTGACTTCCGCCTCGCGGGTGAAGTCGAAATGGCGCAGATGCGCCTGCCCAAGGAAGTACAGCTGCCGGCCCAGGTACACGTGACCGTCCTTGCCGACGGTCTCGAGGATGCGCCGCTCCAACAGAGAACTGACCAGCTCATACACCGTCGATTTCGGGCTGCCGATGCCACTGGCGATCTCGTTGGGCCGCATCGGCGTGCCGGTTTCCTTGAGAAAATCGAGAATATCGAACGCTCGGTCTAAACCACGGGCCCGGCGTTTGATGTCTTCGGTCATAAGAGCAGCTCCAGGCTAAACGGCGCGGATGCAAAAAGCGCCTTCAGCCTTTAAAAATGGGGTAGGCAATTGAGCTGCAAGCTTCAAGCGGCAAGCGTTCGATCACCGCTGTATCGACTTGCAGCTTGAAGCTTGCCGCTCGCCTCACTTGCGCTTATAGGCAATGCAATCGATCTCGACCTTGCAGTCGACCATCATGTTGGCCTGCACGCAGGCGCGGGCCGGGGCGTGTTCCGGGGAGAAGTACTCGCCGAAGACCTTGTTGAAGCTCCAGAAATCACGCGGGTCTTCCAGCCACACGCCAACCCGTACCACGTCTTCCAGGCCGTAACCGGCCTCGGTCAGAATGGCCACCAGATTCTGCATCGTTTTATGGGTCTGCTCGACGATCCCGCCGTTGATGATCTCACCGTTTTCAGCCGGCACCTGCCCCGACACATGCAGCCAGCCATCGGCTTCGACGGCGCGGGCGAAAGGACGTGGCTGGCCGCCACCTGCGGTACTGCCGGCACCGTAACGAGTAATGCTCATGAAAATCTCCTTTGATTGAGCGTCTTAAAAACGAATGTTCTTGAGGAATTCAGCCAGACGCGCTGACTTGGGTTGTTCGAATAATGCCTTGGGCGGGCCCTGCTCTTCGATGCGCCCCTGGTTCATGAACACGATCTGATCGGACACCTCATAGGCGAAGCGCATCTCATGGGTCACCAGCAACATGGTCATGCCCTCTTCCGCCAGGCCCTTGATCACGCTGAGCACCTCGCCCACCAGCTCCGGGTCCAGCGCCGACGTGACTTCGTCGAACAGCATCAGGCTCGGGTTCATGGCGATGGCGCGGGCAATCGCCACGCGCTGCTGCTGGCCGCCGGACAACTGGCCGGGAAAGTGGTTGCGCCGCTCCAGCAGGCCGACGCGCTCCAGCCACTTTTCGGCCAGGGCGACGGCTTGGTCCTTGGGCAGCTTTTTCACTTTGAGCAAGCCAAGGGTGACGTTCTGCAGCGCTGTCAGGTGCGGGAACAGGTTGAACTGCTGGAACGCCATCCCGGTCATCGCCCGGTGCTGCGCGATGACCTTTTCCGGATGACGCACGCGCTTGCCACTGACGTCGCTGTATCCGATGTCCTGGCCTTCGAGACGAATGTGCCCACCCTGAAATTCTTCCAGCAGATTGACGCAACGCAGCAGCGTGGTTTTGCCCGAGCCGCTGGAGCCGATCAGCGTCACCACGTTGCCTTTGTTCATCTTCAGGTCGACGCCCTTGAGCACTTCAACCGGGCCATAGGATTTGTGCAGCCCTTCGATGCTCAACAGAGCCGGGGCGGCAGGTGCGGTTTGAGTCTGTGTCATGGCAAGGCCACCCGTTTTTCGATTTGCCGCCCAAGAAGCTCGATGGCGTAGTTGATGACGAAGAAGAGAAAGCCGGCGAACAGGTAAAACTCAAGGGTCATGAAGTTGCGCGCGATGACCTGCTGGGTGCTGAGCAGCAGCTCGGCCACGCCGATCACCGAGAGCAGGGTCGAGGCCTTGACGATCTCGGTAGACGAATTGACCCAGGTCGGCAATATCTGCCGCAACGCCTGGGGCAGCAGCACATAGCTGAGGGACTGGGAGAACGTCAGGCCAATGGCCTTGCCCGCTTCCAGCTGCCCGCGCGGGATGGCCTGCAAGGCACCGCGCACGATCTCGGCCACGTGGGAGCCGCAAAACAGCGTCAGCCCCAGTGCACCGGCCTGGAACGCGCCGATCTGCCAGCCCAGCGCCGGCGCCATATAGAAGCAGGCCAGCACCAGGACAAACACGGGCGTGCCGCGAATCAGATCCACGTAAGCGCGAAACGGCAGGCGCGCCCACCATTTGCCGTAGGTCAGGATCAGCCCGGCGAACACGCCGATCACCGTCCCGAACACGATCGCCAGGCCCGCGCACTGCACGCTGGTGAGAAACCCCGCCCACAGCGCCTCCCGGGCGATCCACAATTCATGCAACCAACTGGGTTGTTCGTACATGGTCCTGGCCTCCTAGCGGCGAATCGCCAGACGCTGCTCGAGGTAACGCAGCAGCATGGCGATGAGGTAACAGGCCGCGACGTACAGCGCCGTGGTCACCAGCCAGGTTTCAATCACCCGGTAGCTCTCGACGTTGATCTTGCGCGCGTAATAGGTCAGTTCCGGTACCGCGATGGCGGCGGCCAGGGACGTGTCCTTGAACAACGAAATGAAGTTGTTCGACAGCGCCGGCAGCACGTTGCGCAGCATCACCGGCACCACGATGTACGCGCGCACCTGCCATTCGCCGAGGCCGATCGCCAGCCCCGCTTCGCGCTGGCCCTTGTGAATGCTCAGCAGGCCTGCACGGAACACCTCGGTCAGGTACGCCCCGGCATACAGCGACAGGGTGATGATGAACGACGGGATCTTATCCAGGCGAATACCGAGCCCTGGCAAGGCGAAGTAGATCAACAGGATCAGCACCAGAATCGGCGTGTTGCGCACCACGGTGACGTAAACCGACGCCACGATGCGCAGTGCCCGATAGCGCGACAGCATCGCAAACGCGGCCATCATGCCGATCACGCACCCGATGGCGATGGAGATCAGGGCCAGTTCCAGGCCTAGCCCCAGCCCCGCCAGCAGACTGGGGAAATCCCGCCAGACCGCTGCAAAATTCAGCTGATAATTCATGGTCAGCAGTACCTGGGACGGGACGGCACCACGGCCGTCCTCGCCCCCTTCAATGGGCGACGCAAGCGGCGCGGGTTATTTGTATTCCATCGGGAAACCGATCGCAGGGGTCGGCAGGTCCACGCCGAACCACTTCTTGAACGACTCGGCATACATCGGGAATTCAACCCCGGTCATGGCTTCATGCAGGGCGGTGTTGACGAAGTTCAGCCAGTCCTGATCGCCACGCTTGACGGCGCACGCGTAGGTCTGCGGGCTCCAGGCGAACGCGGGCGAGCGATAGCGACCGGGGTTCTGCACCATCAGGTATTTCACCGACGACTGATCGGTGGCCGCCGCATCGGCACGACCGGAGTTAATGGCCTGGTACATCAAGTCGACGCTGTCGTACTGGTCAACCTTCGCCTTCGGCAGCGCCTGATGCACCAGCTCTTCGGCGTAGACGTTTTGCAGCACGGCAACGGTGACGCCATCGCCAGCGCTTTTCAGGTCGTCAATTTCCTTGTACTTGCTATTGGTCGGCAGCAGCAGCGCGACGCCTTCGCGGTAGTAAGGCAGGGTGAAGGCCACCTGCTGGGCGCGGCTGGCGGTGACCGTAATGAACTGGCAGCTCATGTCGACTTTGTCGGTCAGCAGGTTCGGGATCCGCGCGTCGGAAGACTGCACGACGAACTCGACTTTGCTCGGGTCATTGAACAGGCCCTTGGCGACGATCCGCGCGATGTCGATATCAAAACCCTGCAACTTGCCGTCTGCGCCCTGGAAATGCCACGGGGCATTGGTGCTGCCCGTGCCCACGATCAGATGGCCACGTTGCAGAACGCTGTCGAGCTTGCTGTCAGCCGCGTACGCCGTCGTCGCAAACGTCGCTGCCGTTATCAGGGCCAGTGCACAAGCTTTCAAAGAAAGGGATCCGCGCCACATGAGAGAAACTCCGCCGGTTGTATTTATTCCGCTATAGCGGAACACTGTTTGCCACAACGGAATGGACAGCAGAAAGTGTGCCACAGAGTCGGGCGGTAAAAGAAGGCGCAAGAATCACGGGTGTTTTCAATCACATGCAGTTGAAAGGCAGTTGCGTGCAGGTTGAATCCTCTCGCGAGTCGATAGATTCAGCGCTACGGATCACCCCACGCAGTGAGCATTGGGCCCCATCGGTGTGCGCCCCGCGCCAGAAACGCGCATCACGTCTTACCTCCGCCGACCGTTCATCGCGGCAAGGGCACGATCCCCTTGGTGTAACCCCTAAGCATCGCGTCACTTCAGTAGTGGCACTTTGGGTTGTGCTGAGCTCAGACCACGGCGCTACGCCATGCCGTTGGGCCGGTTACCGAAAAACTTCCCCCATTCCAACTACGGTTTTGCTATGACCGGCCGATTTATGTAGAGGTCAAGGGAACATTGGCACCCTTACTGCTTCAAACGTCTTTATGAAGCTTTTATGACAACCGCGTGAACATGCACGGACGGCAGGCGCTTTTACGGGTTGTACGGTGGAGGAACGCCAATGAAAGAACGAGCCACAGTCATTTGCCGCAGGGACAATCAAATCCTCTACGTGCGCAAATCCAAAGCCCGCTGGAACCTGCCGGGCGGCAAGGTCGAGGCCGATGAATCGCCTGCACAGGCGGCTGCTCGGGAACTACGTGAAGAGACCGGACTGATCCTGGAAGACCTGGCATACATCAGCCGGTTTGAAGGCGGCGCCGTGATGCATCACGTGTTCGAGGTGTCGGTGACGATGATCGCCACCCCTGCCCCCCACAATGAAATTGCCGACTGCAAGTGGTTTACCACTGAAGAACTGGGCAGCCAGAAAGTCAGTCCTTCGGCGAAGTCCATCGTCAAAGCCTTTCTGACCAACGCTATTTATTAACTGTTGTTGAGAGGTGTTCACGGGTTTTTCACATCGAGGGCGGTAGTCTTCACTTGCTCCTCCAAGACTGACTTTAAGCCCGCACCCCCCATCGCGGGCTTTTTCTTGTCCGCAATTCCTTGTCAGCGCCCTCCTTCTGTCCACGCATGATCTATAAACATTCTGACGACCGGGCTTAATTTCGGCGTACGAACGCCGACATCAAGCAGAGGATATCCAAGGAGCGGCAGATGTTTAATTCCAAAGTCAAAAAGCAGGTGGCCACACTAAGCTCGGAGCTGGTCACGCTAAAAAATTTTCATGACGCCCTCATGCAGGAGATGCTGTCGCTGACAGTGGATTCCGACCTGCGCATCACGGACGCCAACAGCAAGTTCTGCGCAGCAATCGGTTACTCCCACGATGAACTGGTCGGCAACCCCATGGCGGCGTTTGTCCCTTCCTACGTGGCGACCATGCCATGCTTTCGCAACTTCAAGGCCGCAGCCACCAGCGGCACGGCAGTGACGGACGACTACCGCTTCGTCAGCAAAAGCGGTCCGTTGATCTGGATTCACGCCACCTGGTCGCCGTTGAAAGATGAGCAGGGTCGCCTCGTCGCCCTCAAATGCCTGGCGACCAACGTCACCAGCGAAATCAACAAGGCCCGGGAAAACGAGTCGTTCATCAACGCCCTGTTGCGCTCGACGGCGGTCATCGAATTCGACCTCGGCGGTCACGTGCTCAAGGCCAACCAGTCTTTCCTCAAGGAAATGGGCTACAGCCAGGATCAGATCGTCGGCAAGCACCACAGCCTGTTCTGTGACCCGAAGTTTGCCGCCACCGAAGATTACAAAACTTTCTGGAAACGCCTGAACAACGGCGAGTTCGTGGCCGACCGGTTCAAGCGCATCAACAGCCGGGGCGAAGACGTCTGGCTCGAAGCAACCTACAACCCGGTGCACGATACCCAGGGCGAGCTTTATAAAGTGGTCAAGTTCGCCACCGTGATCACGGATCAAGTGCGGCGCGAGGCGGACATCAGCATTGCAGCCGGCACAGCGTTCGAGATTTCCCAGCGCACCGACGTCTCGGCCCAGCGCGGCGCGGCTGTGATCAACAACACGGTGGAGACCATGAACGGCATCGCCGACCAGATGCTTTCCGCCTCCCATGGCATGGAAGCGCTGGGCAAGCAGTCGCTGCTGATCAGCACCATCGTGCAAACCATCGGCGGCATCGCCCAACAGACCAACTTGCTGGCCCTCAATGCCGCCATCGAAGCGGCCCGCGCCGGGGAACAAGGCCGTGGCTTTGCCGTCGTGGCGGATGAAGTGCGTCAGCTGGCCGGGCGCACCAGCACCGCCACCGAAGAAATTGTCGCAGTGGTGCAGCAGAACCAGAAGCTGGTGGATGACGTGGTCAAGGACATGGGCAGCACGCGGGTCCAGGCCGAACAGGGCCTGTCGCTGGCCAATCAGGCCGGCAGCGTGATCGTGGAAATTCAGGAGGGCGCGCGGCAGGTCGTGGGGGCGGTGCAGCGATTTACCCACCAGCTCTGACAGCGACCGCCCTCGCCTTGGGTTCGGGTGAGCCATGGCAAATAGTCGCAGCGCGCTGAGGGGGAGATACGCTTGCCCTACAAGATGCTAATCTGCCGACATAAGTGGCCCCATCCGGTATGCCACCCCACGCTTACATGGAGCCGACAATGGCTTTGAATTCCCTGCTTTGCCCGGATTTACTGACCATTGCAGAGCGTTCGGCGATTGCCGAGGTTGAAGCGACGACGAACGTCCTCAGGCTCGTGACCCGGCTGACCGGCATGCGCTTCGCGGGCATCGCCAAGTTCACCGACGCCGAGTGGGTCGCCTGCGCGGTTTACGACGAGATTCACATCGGCATTCAGGAAGGCGAAGTCCTGGAGCTGGAAACGACACTGTGTAACGAGCTGATCAAAAACCCGAAGGCGCTGATCATCCCCAGCATCAGCAAGAGCGAGCGCTATGCAGGCCGCCCCGTGGTCAAGAAATACGCCATCGAAAGCTATATCGGCGTACCGATCTCCTTGCCCGACGGCCAACTCTTCGGCGCGCTGTGCCTGCTCGACACCAAGGCCAGCACCTTCGAGAACCCCGACCTCGTGGAAACCCTTGAGCTGTTCTCCCGACTGATCGGCTGCATCGTGTTTTCCCATTACAGCACGGTGAACAAAGTCAGGACGCAGGTCGAACACGCTTGATCAGGTGATCGTCACCGGCGAGCGGCGGTAGGTGGGTAACCAAGACGCCGCTTGAGCCTTTCCTAGGGTCGCGGCGCACGACCCGGACTTGTGCTTCTGCTGCCCCGATGCATATGGGGCATCCGCTGAACCACCGATCACCCATTTTCATCAGGTCGTGTCGCCGCCTTCAGTGACATTAAGGGTGCTGGTTGGATCACGAGCAATCGCCACGAAATACCACCACTCCCCCAAAAATTGGCCCTAGTTTGCGGCTTTCTGCCGACAGTTCAACTGTCCCTTCATGCTCGTCCCAACCCCCTGTTGCCAATGGCGACCCGTGCCGGTGGGTGTTTGTAGGAGCCCACAGCGCTTGACCCACCTCGACATCACGCCGCTTGGCATGTTCCACGCCGACCTTGATGGCAGCCGTCCCGATGGAATGTGGCTGTCAGTCAGAATCGAAACGGCTCAAGGGTGCGCAAAGGATCCTGCGGAGGGCTGGCATGGAGGTTTTACAGAGAAGAAATGGTCGACGAAGCTGTCCGCGTTTATAGCGCACTCAACGCTGGCTGTGATTGAATCGCACCCTTTTGTTCACACCACACTCGATCAGGCCGATTACGACAATGACCAATGATGCTGCATCGCAGCCAAGACATGACGTTATCCGCGCCCAGGTCCTCGGGCTGATCCTCTTCATCGCATGTCTGGTGCTTGCGGCCTCGGCACTGAGCTACCTCGTCCACTATCTGCATATAGGGATGAATGCCGAGATACCCGTGTTTGCGACAGTACGTATCCCGACACCCTCGCAGCTAAACCCTGAGCCCGTTGAGCGATCAGTATTTATCCTCCTTGCCGCGCTTGCCCCCCTTGCCTTGGTCATTGCCGGGAAACTGTTCCGAGGATTCAACCCAAGCCTATTGGGTCACACCCTTCTGGCCACGGCAGCTTGCATTCTATTGGTAGCGCCTTTTGTCACTTCTGATTTTGTGGGCGTAATGTTCTTCCCTACCAGCCTGGCAAACGCCAACAGGCTGATCATGTTGACACTCGCGGTGCTGCTTTCAGCCGCAGTGCTGTCAGTTAGCCTGAAGGGCAATGCAGCACGCCGTTATCACATGGGCTGGACCATCGGAGCAGCTATCGCCGCTGCGATAGTCTTTCAAGTGGCGCCTTACCGGCTTGCTTCAGACCGAATGGTAACGCTCGCAGCCCAATGGTCGGTCAGCTACGACGCTGCCACCTATGCGCTGACCCAAGTCGTTGCGGGAAAGACCCTCCTACACGACCTGCCTTCTCAATATGGTCTGTTTCCGGAGCTGATAGCGCCGCTCTTCAAGCTCATAGACATCAGCGTTTTCACGGTCAGCACCTTGTTCATTGTCCTTCAGGTGATCGCGCTTTCGTGCCTGGCTGCCGTGCTGCATCTTCACGTCCGCAACCCCCTCCTTCGGGCCATGACGTTCTTGTGCCTTTTGATATCGACAGGGTTGTTTCTGTACCTCAACGACATCAAGCAAGAGATGTATGTCCAGTACTACCCGATTCGCTTCATCTGCCCTTCCGTGGCGTTATTCCTTTTCGCCGGCTATTGCCTGAAGCCAACGCGGACGAGGCTGGTGGCGTTGGGCGTCGCATCAGGGGTCGCCGTGTTCTGGAATTTTGATTCCGGCATTCCGGTGCTGGTTTCGATCGGCGCCACGCTATTGGTGAAGCCGTTCTTCATCCAGCCGCTGAGGTGGAGAGTATTGGGGCCAGCGTTCGCATTCTCGAGTTTTGCAGCCCTTACCTTTGGCCTACTGATGGCGATCCTGAGACTCAAGGCGGGTGGCCCGCTCGGGATTCAGGAAGCCATCTCGTCCCAGAAACTGTTTTACGGGTCGGGGTTCATGATGCTGCCCATGCCGCTCACGTTCCATCCTTGGCAACTCGTTTTGGTAGCGTATGCCGCGGCGGCAGTCGCGGCCGTATCAGCATGGCGTCGGCACGTTAATAACCACATTTATGATGTTTTGTTTTGTGCGGCGATAATGGGCCTTGGGCTGTTTACTTATTATCAGGGCCGATCTCATATTTACTGCCTGATGATGGTGCTGTGGCCTGCGCTGATCGTTGGCGCCATCCTGACCGACCTGATACTCCGCGCGGTACGCAAGCGCTCGACATCCTCTGTTTCAGGCCTACTGGCACTACCATTCGTGTTCTTCGTGAGCCTGGGCACCGTTACGCTGGCCTTCTCAGCGCGAGACCTGGTGATGGCTGGGGTCAGTAATGTTCTGGACTTTGACAAGGCGAGAGACCCTGTGATCGCCAGTGAACTGGCATTCCTCCGTGCAACGTCCAAAGGCCGCGACTGCTTGATATTGGCCCAGCGCCAAGCGATCTATCACGCAGAATTGAAATCAGCGTCGCCTTTGGCTGGGCCAGGCCTGATCGAAACTCTCCTGCAGAGTGACCTTGATGCGCTCATGGCGGGGGCACTCAGCAAGCCGCTGGAGTGCATCTATCTGGGCGTCGGTCCCACATCGCAGACGTTGCTGAAGCTGGATGACGACTCCCTCATCTCGAAGTACCCCGTGAGTGCTCAAAATGACATGGGCACCCTTCTGCTGCTGGAACCATCGCCTTCAGCGCCCGTTGAGTAAAGCGCCACAAGCGCGAGGTCGGTTATCGGGGGACGGATTCCGATGTTACGACCGGGCACCACCAGATGAACCCTAGAAACCGCGGCACCCTGGGGATGACGTGGCGTCTGCCGGTTTGAACGCGAACGTCAGGCCGCGCTTACTCGCCGATAACGGTTTTCACCAGTGCAGCGTGGCCTTTTGGGTTGTCCGCGTTGGTCAGCACTGTGACGATGGCCGACCGTGTGCCCGAGGCGGCTGCGACGGTAGTCGCGAGCATCGGCTTGTCAGCCAGGCTCATTGAGGCGTCGAGCTGACGTAAACCCAAGCCGTTGGCCTTAACGATGCTTTTTTCCCCCAGCTTTTTATAGTCTTTGTAATCTGAGGTTTGTTGCATCTCGGTGCCGGTCACCATCCCGCTCAATGCGGTTTGGTCATTGTCGGAATCGGCATCCACGGCAAGCGGGACCTGTGCGGTGATCAGCAGGCTTTTTTCCGCTTTGTTGAGGTAGCTGGCGCTGGTCACGCCCATGGCTGTGGCTCTGGGATCCTGTGTCTCAGGCTGTTGGACATACCCGGAGGGCACGCTGAACGAGAGCTTGCCGCCAAGCATTGAAGCCTGTTCGGCGGTGTAACTGCTCTGCGCCTCCGCAGGCGGCGAGGCTGCCAGAGCCGCCGTGACGCCAACGGTCATTGTGACGGCCAGGCTCAGGGTGAGATTGAGCGCGGCTTTTTTTAGCGATCGGTTCGTTGCGACTGGCAAATTCCATTTATTCAACATAGTCAATTCCAAAATGATCATAGGTAGATTCAAGCGGCTCCAGCCAGCACTGAGCCCAGCGTAGAGCCACTTTCACGCATTTACCTGACAGGTCCTTCAGAGATTTGTTCCAGAGTCCGCCGTACAACTGTCGTCATACTTATGCGACACTACGCGCAATGTCTGGAACGAATCCCTCCTTTGTCGCCCAACAGCTCGGACACTCAGTCCAGATGCTGCTCTCGACATATGCGCGCTGGCCCAGCTCCAGCGGCGATTGGGGGAAATGGAACAACTCAGAAATGCCCCAGGATTGGCCCAAGGTCACATCCAGCAACCCGCAACCCATTGATAGGTAAGGTAATTGATTTCCACAGCTAACATCACCATGCAGTTTGGCGCCAAGCCGCTGTTCGAGAACGTTTCGGTCAAATTCGGCGGTGGCAATCGCTATGGCCTCATCGGCGCCAATGGCTGTGGCAAGTCCACCTTCATGAAGATCCTCGGCGGCGATCTGGAGCCGTCTGGCGGCCAGGTGATGCTTGAGCCGAACGTGCGTCTGGGTAAATTGCGCCAGGACCAGTTCGCCTACGAAGATTTCACCGTCATCGACACCGTGATCATGGGTCACGAAGAGCTGTGGAAGGTCAAGGCCGAGCGCGATCGCATCTACTCGCTGCCGGAAATGACCGAAGAAGACGGCATGGCCGTCGCCGAGCTGGAAACCGAATTCGCCGAAATGGACGGCTACACCGCCGAATCCCGTGCCGGTGAGCTGTTGCTCGGTCTGGGCATTGGCATCGAGCAGCACAACGGGCCGATGAGCGAAGTGTCGCCGGGCTGGAAGCTGCGCGTGTTGCTGGCCCAGGCGCTGTTCTCCGATCCTGAAGTGCTGTTGCTCGACGAACCGACCAACCACCTGGACATCAACACGATCCGCTGGCTGGAAAACATCCTGACCCAGCGCTCCAGCCTGATGATCATCATTTCTCACGACCGTCACTTCCTCAACAGCGTGTGCACCCACATGGCTGACCTGGATTACGGCGAGCTGCGGCTGTTCCCGGGCAACTACGACGAGTACATGACCGTGGCGACCCAATCCCGCGAGCAGTTGCTGTCGGACAACGCCAAGAAGAAAGCCCAGATTTCCGAGCTGCAGTCGTTTGTCAGCCGCTTCTCGGCCAACGCCTCGAAAGCCAAGCAGGCCACGTCCCGCGCCAAGGCGATCGACAAGATTCAGCTGGCCGAGGTCAAACCTTCCAGCCGCGTCAGTCCGTTCATCCGCTTCGATCAGAACAAGAAGCTGCACCGTCAGGCGGTCATCATTGACCAAATGGCCAAAGGCTTCGACGGCAAGCCGCTGTTTAAAAACTTCAGTTTCCAGGTTGAAGCGGGCGAGCGCGTGGCGATTATCGGCCCGAACGGTATCGGTAAAACCACCCTGCTGCGCACGTTGGTCAATGAACTGACCCCGGATGCCGGCACGATCAAGTGGACCGATGCGGCAGAGCTGGGTTACTACGCCCAGGACCACGCCCACGACTTCGAAGACGATGTCACCCTGTTCGACTGGATGGGGCAATGGACCCAAGGTGAGCAAGTCATTCGGGGCACCTTGGGCCGGATGCTGTTCTCCAACGACGAGATCCTCAAGTCGGTCAAGGTCATTTCCGGTGGTGAGCAAGGCCGCATGCTGTTCGGCAAGCTGATCCTGCAGAAGCCGAACGTGCTGATCATGGACGAACCGACCAACCACCTGGATATGGAGTCGATCGAGGCGCTGAACCTGGCGCTGGAGAACTACCCGGGCACGCTGATCTTCGTCAGCCACGACCGCGAGTTCGTATCGTCCCTCGCCACCCGCATCATCGAGCTGAGCCCCAGTGGCGTGACCGACTTCAGCGGCACCTACGACGATTACCTGCGCAGCCAGGGCGTCGCGTTCTGATCAGGGCGATGCACTGACAGATCCATGCTGTAAACAATGAGCCCCGTCCACCGTGACGGGGCTTTTTTGTGACAGTGGGACCGGCTTTAGCCGGGAAGACGCCAGGCCAGGCGCCCCCAATCCTGCGGTATGACATCCGACGCTTTCCCGGCTAAAGCCGGTCCTACGAAGGCAAATGCAAACACTCACAGGACCGGCATTAGCCGGGAAGGGGCACGTCCGGGCGCTCTCTGATCCCGGAGAAAAACCGGTAGCCAGCTTTCATTTCCTGACACCACGGGCGATGATGCGGCACTCCCACCGCTCCAGCGAAGAGTCCCCATGTCTGCCGCCCTGCCGCCCGATGCGCCTGCCCATTCCCCCACCAGAGACGCCAGTTCGATGGCGATCACGCTGCAAATCGTCTCCATCGTCGTCTACACCTTCATCGCCTTCCTGTGCATCGGTTTGCCCATCGCGGTGATGCCTGGCTACGTGCACAACCAGCTGGGCTTCAGCGCCGTCATCGCGGGGCTGGTGATCGGCGCGCAGTACCTAGCGACGCTGTTGAGTCGTCCAGTGGCGGGACGCATCTGCGACACCATCGGCACCAAGCGCGCCATCGTTTACGGGCTGTCGGGCATCGCGTTGAGCGGCGTGCTGACACTGGCGGCAATCCTGCTGGAGCGTTTCGCCGGGGTCAGTCTGACCATCCTGATCATCGCTCGTCTGTTCCTCGGTGCGTCCCAAGGCTTGATCGGCGTGGGCACCATCAGTTGGTGCATCGGCCAGGTCGGTTCGGAGCACACCGCCCGCTCGATCTCGTGGAACGGCATCGCGTCCTACGGCGCCATTGCGATTGGCGCGCCGCTGGGGGTGGTGATGGTCGGTGCGCTGGGCTTTGCCAGCCTGGGGGTGGTGCTGTTCGTGCTGGCGGCCGGTGCACTGTTGTTGATCCGCAAGAAACCGGCGATCCCGGTGGTACGCGGCGAGCGCCTGCCGTTCTTTTCAGTGTTCGGCCGGGTGGCGCCGTTCGGCCTGAGCCTGACCCTGTCCTCCATCGGCTACGGCACGCTGACGACGTTCATCACCCTGTTTTATCTGGCCCGTGGCTGGGAAGGCGCGGCCTGGTGCCTGACCGTGTTCGGCGTCTGTTTCATCGTCGCGCGGTTGCTGTTCATCAATGCGATCAACCGCTTCGGCGGCTTTCGCTCGGCGATCGTCTGCATCTCGGTGGAAACCGTTGGTTTGTTGATGCTGTGGCTGGCACCCGACACCACCTTCGGCCTGATCGGCGCGGGGCTGACCGGTTTTGGTTTGTCGCTGGTGTACCCGGCGCTGGGCGTCGAGGCTATCAAGCAGGTGCCCAACAGCAGTCGCGGTGCCGGGCTCAGCGCTTATGCGGTGTTCTTCGACCTGGCCCTGGCCATTGCCGGGCCGCTGATGGGCGCGGTGGCGCTGGGCATGGGCTACGGCTGGATTTTCTTCTTCGCGGCGTTGTTGTCGGTGGCGGCGTTGACGCTGGCGGTGGTGCTGTCGCGCAGGTCGCCGGTCGACACGCGGGTGTAG
This sequence comes from Pseudomonas sp. W2-17, assembly GCF_041060445.1. NCBI lineage: Bacteria > Pseudomonadati > Pseudomonadota > Gammaproteobacteria > Pseudomonadales > Pseudomonadaceae > Pseudomonas > Pseudomonas sp. W2-17. Next base: position 58,686 of record NZ_JAUFNS010000025.1, read on the forward strand.
TGGCCGCGCGGTATAAAATCTTCCAGGCTGATGCCGGTCCCACAGAGCGGGCGCGTTGGATAGCAGGACCGGCTTCAGCCGGGAAGAGGCCGGCACTGGCACGCCAAACCACACTGGCCGCCGAAATCCCCCGGTCAGAGCCCTTCCCACCTAAAAGCTGAACTGCCGCCTCGCGTCCCGGTCCGAATAGCACATCCCCCGAACAGGAGTGAGGGCGTGACCCCCGATCCCGCTGGCTCGAACGCTACCCCTCCAGACCCGGCCACGTTGCGCGAAGTCCACAAACTGCGCGTGCTGACCGTGAACACCCACAAGGGCTTCACCGCACTGAACCGGCGTTTCATCCTGCCGGAGTTGCGTGAAGCCGTGCGCAGCACCGGTGCCGATCTGGTGTTTCTCCAGGAAGTGCTCGGCGGCCATGACCGCCACGCCGCCAAGTACGAGGACTGGCCCGACACGCCGCACTACGAGTTTCTCGCCGACAGCATGTGGACGGACTTCGCCTACGGCCGCAACGCGGTCTACCCGGACGGCCACCACGGTAACGCGCTGCTGTCCAAATACCCGATCCTGCATTACCGCAATCTGGACATCTCGATCACCGGGCCGGAACGCCGCGGCTTGTTGCACTGCGTCCTGCAAGTGCCAGGGCACGCCGAGGTCCACGCGATTTGCGTGCACCTCAGCCTGCTGGAAAGCCACCGCCAGTTGCAGCTCAATCTGCTCTGCGACCTGCTTGACTCCCTGCCCGAAGACGCCCCGGTGGTGATCGCCGGCGATTTCAACGACTGGCAACTGCAGGGCAACAAGCGTCTGCAGCGCTGTGGCTACCTGCACGAAGCCTTCGAGCGCAATCAGGGGCGGCTGGCGAAGACGTACCCGGCGCGCTTCCCGATGCTGCGCCTGGACCGCATCTACCTGCGCAACGCCACCAGCCACCAGCCGAAAATCCTCGGCACGCGGCCGTGGACGCATCTGTCCGATCACCTGCCGCTGACAGTCGAAGTGCACCTGTAGCAGCGCGCTTCATTCACCAACGCCGTTGGTCTGCCAGTGAAGCAACGGGTTAAACCATTGCGTGAACGCCCCCTCACAGTTAAGGCGAGGCACTTGTCTCGCCTTCTCAATAACAAGAGGTCTGCGATCATGGCTAACACCGGAAAGTCGAACCCTGGCAATTTTGCGAACGATAAAGAGAAAGCGTCCGAAGCCGGCAAGAAAGGCGGACAGGCTTCAGGCAGCGGCAATGCCGGAAGCGATATGAAGAAAGAATCGGGTGCAGGCGCGAGCGGCACCGGCAAGAAAGGCGGCTCAGGCGGCAAGTCGTAACGACGTGCGGGTGAGTGAAGCGAGCGAGGGCCAAGGCTCTCGCTCTTTTGTTTGAGCATCAGTCAAAAAAACAATATACGCGTCGCAGCAAGCACAGGTTGTCAGCGGCACCCTCCCCCTCATTTATCCGGATCGATCAGCGGCACCGTTGCGTCCCGATCAAACTGGGAACCCGGGTCTTCATTGCCCGGATCCATGTCGGCGTCAAATCCTGTCTCATCGTCACCCGGCTGAGGAGCGGACCGTGGCGGAACGGGTGCAGCGTCAGGTGTATGGGATTGCATGGCAGTTACCTCTCGTTTCAATGTGGCCGACAATAGAGTCAGAGGGCTCAACAACGACCCGGTTCAATGGATTGAGCTTAACTGGCGCTGACAGTCCAGTGCACGGCGTCTTCGGCAAACTGCAGTTGCTCGACACGATGGGCAATGCCGCAGGCCAGCGAATCTTCGGCGCGGATCACCTTCTCCTCCGCTGACAGGCAGCGCCCTATGTCCAGCGGGTGCACGGCGCTCACGGTCTCGCTCTGGTAGATATTCACGTAGCGCTGCAGGTCGTTGTCCAGGCTGCGCAGGTATTCGCGCATGCGAGAGTGGTCCACCGAGCTCTGATTGAAGTACCAGCTCATGGGGTGGATCAGAAAACGCGAGTGGGGACAAACAATCCGCTCCTGAGCCGCCAGGTAGATCACGATGCCCATGGATTCGATGTTGCCGCTGTTCAACGCGCGGATCGGCACTTTCAGGGATTTCAGGAAGTTGTACAGGGTGAATCCCAGTGCGGTGCTGCCGCCGGCGGTCGACAGATTCAGCAGCAATCCGGTCGCGCCCTTGCCGAGGGCTTCGAGGCAGCGATCGCGAAAATGCTCGGTGCTGGCCTGATCGACCCCGCAGTGGAAATGAATGATGTGCTCGCTCATCGGCGGCCTCGCTGGACATGGATGGCGTATTCACGGGCCTCTTCCCGGCTAAAGCCGGTCCCACAGAGAAATCGCAGGAGCCAGTCACACGAGAAATCGCAGGAGCGGGTCCCTCTGAGGTACGGCAAATAGCCAGATTTGCATGGGATGAGGATAGCCGCTCGCTGGGCATGTGAAAGCGCTCGCTCGCGCATTCCGAAGAACCCCTGCGGCAATCAACAGTCAGTAAAGAAACTTCGCCGGTTTCATCGTGCTCGATCCGGGCCATGAACCGCGCGTCATCCAACACGCCCCACCGCACAGGACACCTTCCATGAGTCTGCACGACACGATTATCGGCCGCCTCGGCTTCGGCTCCGCGCCGCTGGGCAACATGTTTCGCACCATCGACGAAGAGGAAGCCGCGGCCACCGTTCAATCGGCCTGGGACCAGGGCATTCGCTATTTCGACACCGCGCCCATCTACGGCGCCGGCTTGTCCGAGCAGCGCCTGGGCAAGGCCCTCGCCGGCGTCCCCCGCGACCAGTACACCCTGAGCACCAAAGTCGGCCGGCTGATTTCCGACGAGATTGACACCGAGACCCGCAGCGGTCCGTTCGCCGAAGGCCTGAAGAACAAGATCGTCACCGACTATTCCGCCGACGCCACGCTGCGTTCCATTGAAGCGAGCCTGAAGCGGTTGAACACTGATCGACTGGACATCGTGTTTGTCCACGACGTCGCGCAGGACGCCCATGGCGATGCCTGGATCGAGCATTTCAATATCGCCCGCACCGGCGCTTTCCGTGCCCTCACCCGCCTGCGCGAAGAAGGCGTGATCAAGGCCTGGGGCTTGGGCGTCAATCGCGTCGAGCCGTGCGAACTGACGCTGGATCTGGAAGAAGCCCAGCCCGATGGGTTCCTGCTCGCTGGCCGTTATTCGCTGCTCGATCATGAGCAGCCGCTGCAACGGCTGTTCGACAAGGCCCGTCAGCACAACGCAGAATTCGTCGTCGGCGGGCCTTACAGCTCCGGCGTGTTGGTGGGCGGCAAGCATTTCGAATACCAGGAAGCGCCACAGGCGATGCTCGACAAGGTCGCGCACATCCAGGAGATCGCCCGTCAGTACCAAGTGGACATCAAGTCCGCAGCGCTGCAATTTGTCCTTGCCAACCCCCTGGTGGCGGCGGTGATTCCGGGTGCCAGCCGCCCTTCGCGGATCATCGAAGACGTCACCGCGCTTAACGCACAGGTCCCGGATGGTTTCTGGCAGGCCATGCGCGATCAGGGCTTCATTGCCCTGCAGGCGCCCGTGCCGATGAAAGACTGATATCGTGGGCAACGACGCCGGGCCAGACGCCCGGCCTTGTTTTCTGCGCGAGATCTGTCCATGCGAATTCTGATCGTCAACGTCAACACCACCCAATCCATGACCGAGACCATCGCCGAGCAGGCCCGCAGCGCGGCCTCCCCTGGCACCGAGATCATCGGCCTGACCCCGCGCTTCGGCGCCGAGTCGGTGGAAGGCAATTTCGAAAGCTATCTCGCGGCGATCGCGGTGATGGACCGGGTGATGTCCTACGAAGGGCCTTATGACGCGGTGATTCAGGCCGGCTACGGCGAGCATGGCCGCGAAGGTTTGCAGGAATTGCTCGACGTACCGGTGGTGGACATCACCGAAGCCGCGGCCAGCCTGGCGATGCTGCTGGGGCATAAATACGCCGTGGTCACCACGCTGGACCGCACCGTGCCGCTGATCGAAGACCGTCTGAAACTGGCCGGCGTGTACGAACGCTGCGCGTCGGTGCGGGCCAGCGGCATGAGCGTGCTGGAGCTGGAGGAATCGCCGGAGCGTGCGGTCGAGGCGATCCTTGAGCAGGCCATCGAGGCAGTGACCCGGGACAAGGCCGAAGTCATCTGCCTGGGCTGTGGCGGCATGGCCGGGCTGGATCAACTCATCCGTGACCGCGCCGGCGTGCCGGTGGTGGACGGTGTCACCGCAGCGGTCGCGCTGGCGGAATCGTTGGTGCGCCTGGGGTTGAAGACTTCAAAAGTGCGGACCTACGCGACGCCTCGGCCGAAGAAGATCGTGGGCTGGCCGTTCAAGTTGTAGACGCCCAATGTTCAGCACGCGCAGATTGAAGGCGAACGTATAACCTGTGGGAGCTTGCTCGCGAAGACTGCATTCCAGGCACTGAAGATTTAGCGAATGTACCGGCCTATTCGTAAGCAAGCTCACTCCCACAGGTGTTGCATCCCCTTCAAGTTCTGCATCTCCTTCAGGCTTTGCACTTCCTTCAGGTGTTTCATCCCCTTCAGCCTTTGCATCTCCCCCAGGTTTAGTGCTGCTCCCGTTACTGCCAGGTGTTTAGCCGCGCTCCGCCGCACCGCCGCTGCATTCGCCTCCACCCGCCGAATCGTTTAGTATCCCCGCCGCCGGTTTCCACTCGGAATTAATAGGGAATCCCCAGGCGCGTGCTGCGCGCTGAAAGGGAACTGTCCCCGCAACTGTAGGCGCTGAGCCCTGCTTCCTGTTTGCCACTGGGTGACCCCGGGAAGGCCGAAGCACGGTGATGAAGCGCCAGTCAGGAGACCTGCCGGCCAGCATATTCATTCACCGGCGGGGTGTCCGGGGAAGGACTCCCGTTCGTGCGTCGTTCGCGCGCGCTGTGCTCGCCCTCATCGTAGGAGCGCTTGTCGGGATGGACTTTCCAGTGCCTGCTTCGCCAAGCATTCAGGCTTTCTGGAGATCGCTGTTCATGCCGCTGCGCCGCCTCGCTGCCCTGCTCATCACTCTGACCTTGCCCACTGCCGCCCTCGCGGCGTCGACGGTTTACCCCTTGACCGTGGACAACTGCGGCGAGGCACTGACCTTCCCCCACCCCCCGCAGAAAACCGTGACCATTGGCCAGGCGGCCACCGAGATGCTCTATGCCCTCGGACTGGGCCCGAACGTGATCGGCACGTCGCTATGGTTTAACCCCGTCCTGCCCCAGTACCAAACCCTCAACGACGGCATCGAGCGCCTGGCCGACAATGCGCCGAGTTTTGAATCGGTGATCGGCAAACGCCCGGATTTCGTGCCGGTGCAGTTTGAGTGGATGGTCGGGCCACAGGGCGCCGTCGGCACCCGCGAGCAGTTTCGCGACTTGGGCATCCCGACCTACATCCTGCCGTCCGATTGCGAAGGCAAGAACAACCGGGTCGGCGCCGACGGCACGCGCCTCGAAGCGTTCCGTATCGACACGCTGTACAAAAGCCTGCGTCAGCTGGCGCAGATTTTCGACGTGCAGGACCGTGGCGAGCAGTTGATCGCGGATTACCAGGCGCGGCTGGCCCGGGCCGTGGCGCAGGCAAAAGCCCATGCCAACCCGCCCGTCTCGACGGTGTTCTGGTTTTCCAGCCCTGACATCAACGTCGACCCCTACGTCGCCGGACGCAAGGGCATTCCCAACTTCATGCTCGACACCCTCGGCATGCGCAATGTGATCGACTCCGACGAGGAATGGCCGACCGTGGGCTGGGAAACCATCGCCAAGGCCAACCCGACCTTGCTAGTCATCGCGCGCATGGACCGCCGCCGCTTCCCGGCGGACGATCACGAGAAGAAGCTGGCCTTCCTCCGCTCTGACCCGGTCACCCGCAATATGGATGCGGTGAAAAACAATCGCATCGTAATCATGGACGCCAGCGCCATGGAGTCCAGCGTGCGGCTGTTTGACGGCATCGAACAACTGGCCCAGGCCATTCACCCGCAATGACCTCGCTCCGTATTCCTCGCTCAAGCATCATCCGAATGTTCGGCCACGGCGCCTGGGCCCTCGCGTTGCTGGCGCTGGCGGTGCTGGCGGGCGTGGCGATCGGCGAGACGTCGATCAGCCTGCCGGTGATCGTTCAGGTGCTGGCGAACAAGCTGTGGGCCGCAGGCTATCCCCTCGACCCTATCGATGAAGGCATCGTCTGGAATTACCGCCTGACACGGGCCATCGTTGCCGCCACCTGCGGCGCAGGGCTGGCGGTGTCGGGCGTGATCCTGCAATCGCTGCTGCGCAACCCGCTGGCCGATCCCTACTTGCTGGGCATTTCCGCCGGGGCTTCGACCGGCGCAGTGCTGGTGGCAATCATCGGCATCGGCGCCGGGACGATCTCCCTGTCCACCGGCGCGTTTGCCGGGGCGATCGCTGCCTTCGCGCTGGTTGCCCTGCTCGCCCGCTCCTCTCGGGGCCAGACCGCTGCCGGCCAGATCATCCTGGCGGGCATCGCCGGGTCTCAGCTGTTCAACGCCCTGACCTCCTTCCTGATCACCAAGTCGGCCAATGCCGAGCAGGCCCGGGGGATCATGTTCTGGTTGCTGGGCAATCTCAGCGGCGTGCGCTGGTCGTCGGTGGTGCTGTCGGTGCCGGTCGTGGTGCTCGGCTTGCTGGTGTGCCTGTGGCATCGGCGCGCGCTGGACGCGTTCACGTTCGGCACCGATTCGGCCGCATCGCTGGGCATTCCGGTGCGCCGGGTGCAGGCCGTGCTGATTCTCACCGCGGCGCTGATGACGGCGGTGATGGTGTCGATCGTGGGCTCCATCGGCTTCGTCGGTCTGGTAATTCCCCATGCGGTGCGTTTGATGGCCGGCGTGCGCCATGCCCGGTTGTTGCCCTTGAGCGCCCTGATTGGCGCGCTGTTCATGATTGCCGCCGATGTGCTGTCGCGCACCTTGATCAAGGGTCAGGTGCTGCCGATCGGGGTCATCACTGCACTGGTGGGCGCGCCGGTTTTTGCCATGATTCTGGTCCGCGGGAATCGTCCTCGATGAACGCCCGTCAGGAGGTGCCCGGCGCCATGCTCGAAGCCCGTGACCTGAGTTATTCGGTCAAGGGGGCGTCGCTGCTCCACGGGGTGAGCCTGGCGATTCAGCCGGGGGAAAACCTGGGGGTCGTCGGGCCCAATGGCTCGGGGAAGTCGACGCTGCTGAAGTTGCTCGCGGGGATTCAGTCGCCGTCTCAGGGCGACGTTCGCCTCGGCGGGCAGCGTTTGTCGGCGCTGAGCCGGCGGGACATTGCGCGGCAGGTGGCGGTGGTGGAGCAGCACGCGCAGACCGGTGATTCGATCAGTCTGTTGCAGGCGGTTGAGTTGGGCCGTACGCCGTGGCTGTCGGCGCTGGCGCCATGGGGAGAGATTGATGACCGGATTGTGGCGCAGGCGATTGCGGATGTGAGTTTGCAGCCTCTGGTGCATCGGGCGTGGCATACGTTGTCAGGTGGGGAGCAGCAGCGCGGGCATATTGCGCGGGCCTTGGCGCAGCGGCCGCAGGTGTTGTTGCTGGATGAGCCGACGAATCATTTGGATATTCAGCAGCAGTTGTCGATTTTGCGGTTGGTGCAGGATTTGCCGGTGACGACGGTGGTGGCGTTGCATGATTTGAATCAGGCGCTGGGGTGTGATCGTCTGGCGGTGATGGACGGCGGGCGGTTGGTGGCGTTGGGTTCGCCCTTTGATGTGCTGACGCCGGAGCTATTGGGTGATGTTTTTGGTGTGCGGGGGCATTGGTTGGTTGATCCGTTTGACGGGGCTCGTCTATTGCGGTTGCGGGCGGGTTCCCCTTAAAGATCAAGATCCTTGAGATCAAGGGCGTCCGCCTGGGGGCGGACTGTTTCGCCTTCGGCGAGTTACTTGGAAAAGTCGAAAGTCGCACCATCCCCAAGTAACCAAGGGTGCCTGCTCTCGGTTTGGCCCTTCGTTCCTCAGGGTACCCTCACTCCGACGACGCTCCGTGGGCCCGCGCCGAACGGACATCCATGTCCTGACGGCGCTCTCGCGGCATCCATGCCGCTCGGCCCACTGCGCGTCGTCTGCGTTCGGCCTGCACCCAAGTCGCGTTCTGCGGTGTTTGAGCCTTTTGCGTATGAAGATCAAAAGCAGATCAAAAGCTTCCCGGCTGAAGCCGGTCCCACAATATGGCGGTGTCGCCGCTGCCCTGACTGAATGCACGCGCTGCTGTTAGTGGGACTGGCTTTAGCCGGGAAGAGGCCGGTTCAGGCGCTCGAGGATTTCCGGCCTGAACGGTATTTGTGGGAGCGAGCTTGCTCGCGAATGCGATATCCCAAACACCGATCATCCTGCAGAAGTACTAACCCCCAACCTCAATACCTCGGCTTCACCGCCTTCCACTCCGGTTTGTATTTCTGCATCTGCCGCACATCATCCCTTTGACGAATGCCGCACGTAAGAAACTGGTCATTCAGTTTTCCCAGCTGGTCGTAGTCCAGTTCAAGCCCCAGCCCAGGCTCGCGGGTGAGGTGGACGCAGCCGTCGATGATGGGGAGTTTGCCGCCTTTGATGACTTCTTCGTCCGGTTCTTGCCACGGGTAGTGGGTGTCGCAGGCGAAGTCGAGGTTGGGGACGGCGGCGGCGACATGGGTCATGGCCATGAGGCTGATGCCCAGGTGGGAGTTGGAGTGCATGGAGACGCCGAGGCCGAAGGTGTCGCACATTTTTGCCAGCGCCTGGGTGTCGCGCAGGCCGCCCCAGTAATGGTGGTCGGCGAGGACGATCTGCACGCTGTTCAGCGCGACGCTGCGGCGGAATTCGTCGAAGTCGGTGACGACCATGTTGGTGGCCAATGGCAGGCCGGTGCGCTTGTGCAATTCGGCCATCCCTGCCAGCCCCGGCGTCGGGTCTTCGTAGTATTGCAAGTCGTCGCCGAGCAGTTCGGCCATGCGAATCGAGGTTTCCAGGGACCAGTTGCCGTTAGGGTCGATGCGCAGCGGATACCCCGGAAAGGCTTTTTTCAGCGCTTTGATGCACGACACTTCGTGCTCTGGGTCCAGGGCGCCGGCTTTGAGTTTGATGCTTTTGAAGCCGTACGCTTCGATCATCCGCCGCGCCTGGGCGACGATCTGTTCTTCGCTCAGCGCTTCTCCCCAGCTGTCCGGCGCGTAGGGCGAGTCGGCGTGTTGGGCGTATTTGAAGAACAGGTACGCACTGAACGGCACGCGGTCGCGAACGGCACCGCCCAGCAAGTCAACCAGCGGCAGGTTCATGGAACGTGCCTGCACGTCCAGAAACGCCACCTCAAACGCCGAATAGGCATTGCTCACCGCTTTGCTGGCGTGTGAACCCGGCGCCAGCTCGGCCCCGGCAATGCTCGCCGGTTTGCTTGCAGCAACGGTCGCTTTGACCACCGCCCGCAGGTGATTGAGGTTGAACGGGTCCATGCCGATCAACTGGCTCTGCAACTGCTGCTGGATCGCCAGGGCGGGTGCATCGCCGTAGCTTTCGCCGAGGCCGAGGTAGCCGTTGTCGGTTTCGACTTCGATGATCGAGCGCAGGGCAAACGGCTCGTGGATGCCGCTGGCGTTGAGCAACGGCGGATCGCGGAAGGCAATCGGGGTGACGGTGACGCGTGTGATTTTCAAATGACTTCTCCCGGACAATCAGGGTGTGAGGCTAGGGTTTGACGCTTGACGATGAGCTGAGCGACGCGGCTGCTTGCAGTGGCGCAGCGTCTTCATGCTTTGGGCGGTGTGGGTCGCCTTTCGGTGCGGTGCGGGCGAAAAAGATCACCACGGCCGCCACCAGCGAGGTCAGTGCCAGGCCGTACATGCCGCCCTGGATGGAGCCGGTTTTCTGCTCCAGAAAGCCGAAGGCGGTGGGCGCCACGAAGCCGCCGAGGTTGCCGATGGAGTTGATCAGCGCGATCACCGCCGCCGCGATGCGCGCGTCCAGATAGCCTTGGGGAATCGGCCAGAACAGCGCCGAAGCCGCCTTGAAACCGATGGCCGCGAAGCAGATGGCGACGAAGGCGAAGATCGGCCCGCCGACGGTGGACATGAACATCCCGCAGGCGGCAATCACCAGGGTGACCGCGACCCACGCCTGTTGATGTTTGAAACGTGCGGCCAGCGCGGCGAAGCCATACATGGCGATGATCGAGATGATCCACGGAATCGAGTTGAACAGGCCGACTTCGAAATCGGTGAGGCTGCCCATCTTCTTGATCATGCTCGGCAGCCAGAACGTCGCGCCGTAAATGGTCAGGGCCACGGAAAAGTAGATGAAGCAAAACAGCATGATCTGCCGGTCGGCGAGCAGCTTGAAGATCGACGGCTTGATCACTTGCGCCGCTTCACGGGCGCGCTGTTCCGCGTCGATGGCGCTGATCAGTGCGCCCTTCTCTTCTTCGCTCAGCCATTTCGCCTCGCGGGGATGGGACTGCAGCCAGAACCAGACAAAGCCGCACAGGGCGATGGAGGCGAAGCCTTCGATGATGAACATCCACTGCCAGCCGTGCAGGTTCATGCCGCTGACACCGAGCAACGCGCCGGACACCGGTCCGGAAATCACCGACGCAATGGCCGAGCCGCTGAGGAAGATGGCCATGGCCTTGCCGCGTTCGCTCGAAGGCAGCCACTGGGTGAAGTAATAAATAATGCCCGGGAAGAACCCCGCTTCGGCCGCGCCGAGGATGAAGCGCAGCACATAGAAACTGGTTTCGCCGCGCACGAAGGCCATGGCCATCGCCGCTGCGCCCCAGGTGAACATAATGCGCGTCAGCCAGGCGCGGGCGCCGAAGCGTTGCAGGAGCATGTTCGACGGGACTTCGAACAGCGCGTAGCCGACGAAAAACAGCCCGGCGCCGAGCCCGTAGGCCGCAGCGCCGATGCCCAGGTCGGTTTCCATGTGGCTGCGGACGAAGCCGATGTTGACCCGGTCGATGTAGTTGACGATGAACATGATTACGAACAACGGCAACACATGACGCTTCACTTTCGCGGCCGCGCGGGCCAGTACGGTGGGATCGGCGTTATGGAGGGGTTCACTGATGGGAACGGTGCGGTTCAAGGTGCGACTCCCGGTCTTTGTATTTTTTTTGGGATGAGCGTGGGAAATGCAGGTGATGAACCGATCATGGACCGCCGCATTGTTCCCGTCTAATCTAGATTGACTGTTGATTGATACCTGGAATAGATCAATGTTCGAGCTTGCCCAGCTGCGCTGCTTCACCACCGTCGCCACCGAACTCAACTTCCGTCGGGCTGCCGAACGGCTGAACATGACCCAGCCGCCTCTCAGTCGGCAGATTCAGTTGCTGGAGCATTCCCTGGGCGTTCAGCTGTTCAACCGCAACACCCGCAGCGTCGCGCTGACCGCAGCGGGCCGGGCGTTTTTCATCGAAGCACAGACGCTGCTGGAGCGTGCGCATCAGGCGGCCATCGCGGCGCGGCGCTTTGCCGAGGGCGACATCGGCTCGGTGACCATCAGTTTCGTCGGCAGCGCGGTGTACGAGTTTCTGCCACGGGTCATCGCCGAGGCGCGGCAGAACCAGCCCCACGTGAAAATCTCACTGACTGAGCTCAACACCTATCAGCAGCACGAAGCCCTGCGCGCCCGGCGCATCGATCTGGGCATCGTGCGGGCGCCGCTGCTGCAACCCGGTTATGAGACCGAATGCCTGGTCCGCGAGCCGTTCGTATTGGCGGTGCCCAGCAGTCATCCGCTCGCCAACGCCCGGCACATCAGCGTGCAGGACCTCGACGCCCAGCCCTTCCTGATGTACTCCCACTCGGCCTACCCGCCGTTCAACGAACTGCTCACCGGCATGTTTCGCTCGGCGCAAGTGGCGCCTGAGTACGTGCAATGGCTGGGTTCGTCGCTGACGATTCTGGCGCTGGTGAATGCCGGCATGGGCCTGGCGCTGGTGCCCCGCTGCGCCACCAATGTGGTGTTCAAGGGCGTGACGTTTCGCGACATCGATCTGGGCGAGGGGGTGCAGAGCGAGCTGCATCTGGTCTGGCGCTCGGACAACGACAACCCGGCGTGTCAGATGCTGCTGGAGGCGATTCGCGCGGCGGTGAAAGCCGAAGGGGTGTGAAGCGGGTGCGGCCGGGAACCCGTCAATCACACCGCGAACGTGAGGGTGCCTGCACTGGCCCCTTCCCGGCTAAAGCCGGTCCCACTCAGGCTGTGTGAAAACCCTCCACCAAAAATGAACTGCGCGCTCTCACGTGAATTTTGCAAATGCTCGCGTGGTTTGCAGACTCAGATTTCGCGTAGAAACGCATTTTTTAGTACATTTTTTGAGCAGTGCATCGGCGTTCGGGGTTTTCACACAGCCTGCACTAAACCATCCGCGTGCATTCAATGGGACTGGCTGGAACGCCGACTTGTGGGACCGGCTTCAGCCGGGAACGCGTCGGTGGTTACATCGCAAAGGTGAGGGTGCCTGCGCTGGCCCCTTCCCGGCTAAAGCCTGTCCCACTCAGGCTGTGTGAAAACCCTCCACCAAAAATGAGCTGCGCGCTCTCACGTGAATTTTGCAAATGCTCGCGTGGTTTGCAGACCCAGATTTCGCGTAGAAACGCATTTTTTAGTACAATTTTTGAGCAGTGCATCGGCGTTCGGGGTTTTCACACAGCCTGCACTAAACCATCCGCGTGCATTCAATGGGACTGGCTGGAACGCCGACTTGTGGGACCGGCTTCAGCCG
>NZ_JAUFNS010000026.1:0-70278 GCF_041060445.1 Pseudomonas sp. W2-17
GGAGAGCACCGAATGCCCGTCATGCCGATGCTCGTAATGCAGCATCACCCCGGCGCCATTCGGCAAAACCTTATTGATCAGAACGAAACGATCACCCCGGCGAACATAGGTCTCCCTGTGCTCAAGCCCCCGCATCAGCACCAACCGATCTTTGCTGAGGCGAATGACGGTCAGATTTTCAATGGCGTTGAAGTGAAAGAGTTTTACCTTGGGAAGGGGGAACTCATGGCTGCGTCCGTCGAAGTCATGAAACACCAAACCGTCGCCGACGAGATCAAAACGTGTAGTAAACGCCGTAATCCACCGCGCACCGATAACGTCCTGATCGTAGGCATCCAGACTCGAACAGTAAGTCCGCGTCCACTCAATCGGAAAAGGCCCTGGCAGGCTGAAATCGGTATGGCTAACCGACTCCGAACCCATCGCAAAACTGATGCTGTGGCGCGTCGACGCGCATGTGCAGGAGCAGGGACAGGCACAGGTGCATTTTTTCAGTACGTGGGGCCGACCCTTCGCGGGCTTTTCATGCTGAACAACCTCAAGCTTCCCTTCACCCAACCTGCGCTTGGCCTGATTAGTCACCCCCGGCTTGATGTTGAAGGATTGCCCGTGCCCATTGCGCGCACGCCAATTGACGACCGCATCGTTCAAAGTAACCAGCAGCGCGGCGATGGAGTGTTGAGCTCCGGGATCCGCCAACCCTTTCATCTGCGTCCGAAGCTGAGGAGCCAAAACACGCAACAAATCGGCCTGTCTGACCACCTTTTCTTCAACTGCTTCAGGCACGAGATGTTCGACGGCGCCATTCACCGCACCCTTGCCCGCCGCAACGCAAACCTCCGCAGCCGCCGCAAAAATATTCCCAATCGCCGCCTTAGGATCGTAAGCCCAGAGATCCCCGGCGGCATGGACCAACTGCTCCGCTTCCAGCAAATCAGCCTTGGCGTTGAGGTCCGGCCTAACCAGCTTTTCAAGGCCAGCAGCGATCTCAATCAGCACGCCTTGCCCAAGCTTCCCCGCATCCTCGAGAATCCCGGGAAGCTTGGCCTGCGCCTGACTCACAAAATCATCAAGGGTCCCGACGATGGTTGCATTCAGGTGCCCGATCAGAACCTCGATCAGCGCATCCCCCAGCACCATCTTCCCCGCCTGGCGCATCTCCTGACGCACCAGAAACAGCATCGGCCGCAGCGTCATTCGCGCTGCCGCCATGCCCGGCGGAATAGGCACCATCCCGATCAGGTTGATGCCCAAACTCACCCAATCGAGCGGGTCGCGTTTGTCACTGGTCGCCAGCCGAACGATGTCATTCAGCGCATCGACCAGCGCCATGATATTGCCCACCACCGGCAGCCCACCGGCCACGGTCTTGATCCGCTCAAGCGTGACAACCCCGCCGCTGATCTCCTGCAGCCAGGCATCGACATTGGCCGCACCCGCTCCCACGTCCTCAACCTGAATCAGATCAAGCGGAACAATCGCCACCTGAGCTTCGCGCTCTCCAATGCCCGCGCTCATGACAACTTCTCGCCGGCCAGCAGGCCCGACACTTCAAGCAAGCCCTCATCCACCGTGGGCACTGGCAGGCTCGGAAGCTTCCCGCTTTTGATCATCCCGCTCAGAAGGCCTGAAGCGATCGGCAGAGCCGCAGTCGCCAGCGGCGGCAAGCCCAATCCCGCCGCCCCAGCGTCAACCGCGGCCGTCATGACTTGGGCAACATCCCAGTTCTTGCTCGGCAGCCCCTCGGCAACCTCCGTCTCTAACGGCGCTGGTACCTCCCCCGCACCCGGCGGCAGGACCGGCCATTCGGGCTTGCCGATGAAGCTGCCTTCCGTCCAGGTGTCCGCCGGGTCCTTGCCGAAGGCCACCCTGCCAGGCCCGGGTGCAGCACCAGGAACGGTCGCGAAGCCCTTGGTATCAAGGGACCCTTTAAGCCGCTGGCCCAAGGCGTCGATCACCTCGAAACCGCCGCCCTGAATCCCTTGCTGCCCCGCGTACTGGTTGAACAACTCAAGGTCGCCCTGCCCTGGTTTCGGTGGCTCGGGGAACACGCCCGCGAGGTTTTTCGCCGAGGTGTAGGCGAAGTTGGCGGCGTGGGCGGTGTACGGGCCGGTGGTGACGTGGGTGATGCCCGCGGCGTTGTAGGTGGTGGCGCTGCCGCCGCCCTGAATCACCAGCTCGGTTTTGGCGGTGAGGGTGATGCGCTCGGCGTTGGCGGTGATGTTGAGTTTGGCCAGCAGGTTGATGCTGTCCTTCAGGGCGCGCACGTCAATGTCGCCGGAGGCGGCAACCAGACGCCAGCCGAGGCTTTGTACGAACAAGCGCATGCCCTGGCTGGCGCTGGCCAGGAGGCGTTTACCCACGGAAAAACTGGTGTGCCCCGTGCTGCTCAAGGCCAGGTGCTCGCCGGTGGCGATGTGACTGGAGCGTGGGGTGGTCAGGGCGATGCCGGCCGGGCTGGCGAGGACCAGATGCGGTTCGGTGAATTCGGGAAACTCGTTGGCGCTCTTGTTGGCGGGGCCGCTGCCGAGCACGCCCTGATGCTGGGCGTGCAGGGCTTTGGCGACGTCATCCTGATCGCCGGGTTCCTGGGCCTGCAATTCCTTGGCCTGCAGGGCGAAGCCTTCCTGCTGGTCGGCGGCAGTGGCCAGGCGTTCGGCGGTTTCCGGCAGGTCCTTGTGGTGCTTCGATTCGTTGGGCCGTGGCTCAGTGGTGATCAACAAACCTGCAGCGGCGCGCACGGCGCCGTGGCGGTCGGTGCGCAGCTCGAAACCTTCGCCCCGAGGCTGGCCGCCGGCGGGTCGCGGATGGGTCAGGTAACCGAGGTTGATGGCACTGGCGCCGTGATCGCTGCGCAGGGCAATGCTGATCTCGCTGGTGGTGTCGTCGATGCGCAGTTCGTTGGCGCGGCCGCCCTTGTATTCCTTGCTCTTGACCGTGGCCACGGTCTTGAAATCGGGCAGTTTGTACGGCGGCAAATGGGCGCCGTGGTACAGGCAACCGGTGATGAGGGGCTGGTCGGGGTCGCCTTCGAGGAAGGTGATCAGGACTTCCATGCCGACCCGCGGCAGGTTGATCGCGCCGAAGTTCTGGCTGGCCCAGTTCGAGGCCACGCGCATCCAGCAACTGGTCTTGTCGTTGTGCTGGCCTTCGCGGTCCCAGAAGAACTGCACCTTCACCCGGCCGTGCTGATCGCAGTAAATCTCCTCCCCTTCGGGCCCGGTGACCACGGCGCTTTGGGTGCCCAGCACCTTCGGTTTCGGATGTTCCAGCGGTGGCCGGTAGTGCACGTCCCACGGCGTCGCGCTGAAACGGTTGCGATAGCCCTGATGGAAATCGCTTTTCAAGTCAGTGACGTCGCTGGTGATGACCTCTTCCAGCACCTGTGGCTGCTTGCCTTCGTGGAAAACCTCGGTCAGCAGCCACAGGTCGTTCCACAGCGGGTTGGCGTGCCCGGTCAGGGCGAGAAAATGGCCACTGACCAACCGTGGTTGATCGCTGCTGCCTTCGGCCAGCCGGTAGTCGCTGCGGTGGCGCTCGAGGGCGCGATGGGCCAGATGACGGCCTCGTTCGCGATCGGCGAAGCGGCCGGGATAGTCATAGTCCTCGAGGTCGGGGACTGCCGCACTTTTGGCCGTGCTCTCCAGCTGGAACTTCGGTTTGGTGAAGTCGTAATCGCGGCGCGTGGTGCGGCTGGTGCGGGTGTTCATGCGCAGGCCGAAGCGCTTGATCACCTGGGCGTCGGCGACCAGTCCGGTGTCCTGCTGATAGAGCACCGGCGCCAGTTTCGGGAACACCGTCTGGTCATCGCCGAACACCAGCAGATGGCCCTTGGCGCTGTGCTGAAAATGAAAGTGAATGCCTTCCTCTTCGCACAGGCGCTGGATGAAATGCAGGTCAGACTCGTCATACTGCACGCAGTACACCCGCTCGGGGTAGGTCGCGCCGAGCTGGAACCGGTAATCGATGGAAAGAATGCCGTGCTCTTCCAGGACCTGGCTGATGATCTGCTGCACCGACATCTGCTGGAAAATACGCTGATTTATCCGGTGCGCCAGATAAGCCAGCTGAGGCCGCAGGGAAATCCGGTAGCGGGTCAGGCGTTTGCCGGCGTCCCCCTGGGCGATGCTGTACGCCAGCCCGTGAACCCCGGTGCCGTCCTCGGCCAGCTGCAAAAACGTCTGCGCGTGCAGCAGGCTTTCCAGATCGAGCGCAGCCTTTTCGCTGACCAGCTCCAGCTCGAATTCGAAGGGTTGGTTGAGGCGCTCCCGACCGGTGAAAGACAGCACTTGAAACAACGTGTCCTGCCCGTTGAGGGTCAGGCTGAATTGGGCTTGGTTGGCCGGTGCGAACATCCCTTGTTCCTTATGCGCTGTTGCGGCAGACGTCGATGCAAAGGAGGCGATCAACGACTGCAAATGCGTGGAAGGACAGCGAACCGCCAGGCGTCGGCGGTGCTCTCCGCGGTCTGAAAATCGCGACCTATCGGGGTTGATCGCGCATCCAGAGGACGACGGAGATATCAAGGGCCGTGCCAGCAGGCGCGCGGCCCCTATGCCACAAGGGTTTGCGGGAGATTCTTGCGGGCTGGGCGAGATGCCTGGTCAGGACTCACGGGAAATGTGCGCAAGGAGTTGCGCACCCCTGCGCAAGTTCTTGCGCACTCCTCTGCAGCCCACCAGCGATGTGGTCTGCAAGTCGGTAAGCCAGTAATTGGCGACGGTGTGCTGCGCAACTTCTTGCGCATGATGGCGATGGGGAGTCACAGGGAAGCGAGGGGTGTGACAGGGTGCAAAGAGGTCCGGCAGGGATCGGCAGCATCGCGCCGCCGATCCCTATGGCGCCGGATCAGGACTCGGCGTCGGCGTCCGCCAGGTGAGTGTTGAATGCAGGCCGCGTCCCGCCCACTCGCGCAAGGAAATACAGCGCCACCCCCACCAGCATCAGCGCCCCCGCACGCAGCCAGGTTTCGCCGCTTTGCTGCGTCAGCAGGATCAGGCACGACACGATCGCCAGCACCGGCACCCACGTCGGGACGCGAAAGTGGTCAGCCTCGACGGTGTCCTTGCGCAGGACCAGCACGGCGAGGTTGGTGCTGATAAACACGAACAACAGCAGCAAGACCACCGTCTCCGCCAAGGTTGCCAGTGAGCCGGTCAGGGTCAGGATGATCGCGACCACTGTCGTTGCGACGATGGCCACCCACGGCGTCCGCCGCTCAGGCAGCACGTTAGACAGCGCGTTGGGCAGCAGGCCCTGGCGCGACATGCCATACGCCAGACGGCTGGACATGATCATCGTCAGCAGCGCGCCATTGGCCACGGCCACCAGCGCAATGAAAGCGAATACTTGGGGCGGAATGCCCAGATGCGACGCCTTGACCACTTCCAATAGCGGTGCCGAGGAATGCACCAGTTGCTCGATGGGCATGACGGTGGCAGCGGCGATGCCGACGCCCATGTAGATGGCCCCGGCGATCAGCAGCGCACCGAACAATGCGCGGGGATAGACCGTGCGCACGTTGCGCACTTCCTCCGCCAGATTGGCCGAGGTCTCGAAGCCCACGAACGAATAAAACGCCAGTAACGCAGCGCCGAGCACGGCAAACGCGGGGTTGACGCCCTCCTTGAATTGCACGGCGCGTGACAGGTCCCCATCGCCGGAGCGGAAAAACCACGCGGCCGCGACAATCACCAGCAGCAGGCCGGAGACTTCAATCACCGTCATCACCAGGTTGGCGGACAGCGATTCCTTGATGCCGCGCGCGTTGAGCAAGGCGATCACCACCAGGAAGATCAGCGCGACGACGTGAGGCGGCAGGTCGATGAAAGGCGCCATGTAGTCGCCGGCGAACGCCAGGGACAGCCCGGCCGCGCTGGTCACCCCCGCTGCCAGCATGCAGAAGCCCACCAGAAACGAGATCAATGGCGACTTGAACGCCTTGCCGGCAAACACGGCAGAGGCGCCGGCGTGGGGATATTTGGTGACGAGTTCGGCGTAAGAGCCTGCGGTGAGCATGGCGAAACACAGGGCGATGAGCAGCGGTACCCAGATCGCCCCGCCCACTTCACCGGCGATGGTCCCGGCCAGGGCGTAGACACCTGCGCCGAGCACGTCTCCCAGGATGAAAAGCAGGAGCATGGGGCCCGTGACCGCGCGTTTGAGGGCTTGGCTCGGTTGTGGCGAGTGTGATGTCATGGGGTGGCTCCGGCGGTGTTCGGCCCTTGGGTTTAAGGATGTCCCGGTTGGCGAGATTTAACGGGGCTGATTGAGCGACAACGCTTCACCGTAAATCAACCAGCCCCGCGTTGCGAAGAACGCCTGACTTAAGCCGGCTTCCAGGTCACCGCATCTATCCCCAATCGCTCGGCCTTGGGCTTGGAGAGCTTGATGGCTCTGTCGCTCCGGTATTTGGGGATGTCAGCCACACCGGCGTCCACCGCAGCCCAGTGCCACGCCTCAGCGTTGTCCATTTGCGTGGCGCACACGTAGAACCAGCGTGGCTTGCCATGGAAAAGGTATTCGATGCGGTAGTGTTGGGTATGTTGCATGGTCTTGATCTCGTTCAATGTCGATTTCGTTGTTCGGTTTCCATCTTGGGTGGACGACTGACTCACCGCAGGCGGGTTGAGCGACAGACTAGGGATCCGCTTGTGGCCCGGCGGATCGACTGTTGGTACCCGGAGGCGAGGGTTTGGTCGGTTGCATGATGTGGCCGCGACCGGTGGGGTCTGCCAATTGCACCGCGTCGCCGTGCTGCCAGGCGTCGGCGCCCTTGAGCACCGGCCGGGCCTGAATGTCCGCGCGTTGCGAGCGCTTCTCCCGGGTATCAATGCCCATGCGGCGGTTGCGCTGTTCGACCATGGCCGGGTCTGCCTGGCCGTCCGCCGTAAAGCCCATCATCAGTTGGGGCACGCCCAATGGCAGTTGCTTGTCCTGGTCGGTGTGCCAGGTGTGCCAGGTTTTGCCATAGGTATTGGCAAGTTTGGCCATCAAGGCGTGTTCGGTGCTGGCAGGAATACCCGGCGCCACCAATTGCCCCGACTTCACTTCATGGGCATGGCTGTGCCAGAGGCGCTTCTCGCCATCGGGCAGCTTCTCGAAGAGCTCAGCGCTGATGATGTATTCAACGCCCATCAACTTGGCATCCCGCACATTGCCGTCGTAAATCACGCACTGAATGAACGCTTCACTCAGCACCGAGCAATAGTGATGAGCTTCCATCTGCACGTCAGGATGACCATTATAAAAATGAAAGCCATCCAGATAGGCGTTGAGCGCTTCGATGGGCGGACGCGACTGCAGCGTCGCGGCACCCGCGTCGAGCAGGCCGAGGGTTGCGCTGGTCGGCTTGCCGGGAGTCGGCACACTGGATCGAGTGTCGTCACCCGCACACCCGCTCAATGCACCACAGGCCAAGGTGACCGATAAGGCCAGGCTTGGGCTGAAACAGGCTAACTTCTTCTCAGGGGATGACCGCATTGAAAGTCTCCATAGTTGAGGCCTCAGGCTTTCAAGGGCGGCTTCGTGCCGCGTTCTAACTGGGCGGGAAACCCATTGATTCAATCAAATGCAAATAAGCCGGGGCAGACAATGCGCCGGTATAAAGTTGACCCTGTGCCGGAGCCGGATGTTCATCCTTAATGTCAACTTTCGGGACGAGCGGCTCAGAGGCGAATTAAGACTGTTAGTTGACGCCTTACATCAATCAAAGAGATGTATTAAGTCCGGCAGCAGCCTCGAATCATTCATTCGGATAGGCGCCGCCTCAGGTCAATAAACAGCTCGCACCGCCTACCCGACACCTATCAAAGCCTTTTAACCATCGAACAGCGCGGCTCACTGGATTAGTTGTCCGTCAGTGACAGTCGACACAGCCCGTTAGTTGATATCGGGGAGCCATCATGACTGCCATCAACGAGAAACCCGGGCAACTTCGCCAACGATTGTGAGCCAGTCAATCGCTCTCCAGCCTTACGGTTTCAGCACCCGGCAAGTCCAGAGGTTCTCCTGCGGCGATGCGCTCGGCCTGATCACGCCCCCGCTCCAGCCCTTGCTCGACGGTCGATTCCGACGCCGGCAGTCTGAACAGATGCTCCACTACCCTTTCCCCGTCCGCTGCGTAAACACAGACCAATACTTCGACGAAGTCGTTATTGGCCCGAGCGCGAACTTCCAGCTGACAGCCATTTTCCGCCGCCTCGCTGTAGGACTCGTCGGTGAGTGTTAGTTGCGCCCAGCTCTGATAGACATCACCACGATTGAACATTCAAGACTCCTGATTGGGTTTATAAGTGACCGTCGCTACTTGCACGGGTAACGCGCCCCGCCATTGAGACGGGCAATCAGCGAAACAACGGAACGGTTCATCGGCCGCTTCGTTAGTTCACCTTTTTTCACGGGCGGGGATGCTCGACGGAGGGTGTTCTTTCAGCCTCGCCACGCGCCCGTGTGTTGCGCATGTTCCGTTGGGCACGGCAACGCTGAAAAAAGTCATTTTCTTACACAGCGCCAGCGAGCCAGAGCGCCCCGCGTCGCAAGCGCGGCCATGGCTATAGAAACCAACCCTGCCGCCGATATCCTCTGACAGTCATAACGTTCTGCAGCGCTGCAAGTTGTGGGGTTCGCCGTTTTTTTCTTTTTGCGCGCGTTAGGTTCCTAGTCATGAAATTCCCGTCTTTTGATCGACTGAAAATGCTGGTCTGCGTGCAGCGAGACAACACGCGTCTGATGGAAGCGCAATACATCGCGCTGTCCAGACAGTTGCCCATGATGTACGTCATTCTGCTGATCAACACCCTCGCCCTCGCGGCCACCCATTACGGCATCGCTCCGCTGTGGCTGACGGTCTACATCCCGGTGTTGCTGACCCTGGTCGGCGCCGTGCGCGCGGTCCTCTGGTGGCAGAGCCGCAGTCAGCACATCACCACCGAGCGGATCTTCAGAAAACTGACCCGTACCAACCAGCTCACCGTATTCATCGCGTTCGGCTTCACGATCTGGGCGCTGCTGCTGTTTCCCTACGGCGACACATACACCAAGTCCCACGTGGCCTTCTACATGGCGATCACAGTGATCGTCTGCATCTTCTGCCTGATGCACCTGCCCTCTGCAGCGATGATGACCACGGCGGTGGTCAATATCGCCTTCGTGGCGTTTTTCGCCAGCGCCGGCAATGCCACGTACACCGCGATGGCGGCCAACGTCTTTCTCGTCTCGCTGGCGATGATCGTGGTGCTGCAGAATCACTACGGCGAGTTCACCCGCCTGGTCAACATGCAGATACGCACGGAAAAGCTCAGCGACGACAATGAACGACTGGCCAACGAAGACAGCCTGACCGGCCTGCCCAACCGGCGACAGTTCTTCAACCTGCTCGACCGTGAACTGAACCACGCCCGGCACGACGACACGCGACTGGCAGTGGGGATGATCGACCTGGACGGTTTCAAGCCGATCAACGACTCCTATGGCCACGGCGTGGGCGACAAGCTGTTGCGCCAGGTCGGCCAGCGGCTGCGGGCATTTGCCAGTGAGCAGCTGCATGTGGCTCGCCTGGGCGGCGATGAGTTCGGGCTGATCATCGTCAGGGCCGGTGATGAAAGCGACCTGATCAAACAAGGCCAGTCGCTGTGTCGCACCATGCGCCAGCCTTTCGTGATCGGTGACATTCAGGTCAGCATCAGCGCCTCCATGGGCCTGGTAGTGTTTCCGGACCTGGCGAGCACCTCGACCGAGGCCTATGAGTTCGCCGACTACGCGCTCTACACCAGCAAGCGCGAAACACCCGGCGAGCTGTGCATGTTTTCGCCCGGCCAGCATCAGCGCCTCAAGCGCGACATGCTCACAGAGCAGGGCCTGCGCCAGGCCAATGTCGCTGAAGAATTCACCCTGGTGTTTCAGCCGATCGTCGACATCCGTACCTCGCGCACGGTGGCGTTCGAAGCGCTGGCCCGGTGGATGAGCCCGAAGCTGGGCAACGTCGCGCCGGGCCACTTCATCGGTGTGGCCGAGCGGATTGGCCTGATCCACCGCCTGACGCCACCGCTGCTTGAAAAAGCCCTGCACGCGGCGCAGTTGTGGCCGGCCGATGTCAGGCTCTCCTTCAACCTGTCGGCCCACGATTGCTCGTCGATGGAGGCCGTTGAACTGTTGATTGAGGTGATCCGTCAGAGCGGTTTCGACGCCTCCCGGCTGGACCTGGAGATCACCGAAACCGCCGTCATCAAAGACCTCGTTCAAGCGCAAAGGGCGATCAACGCGTTCCGTGAGCTGGGCTGCGGCATTTCCCTGGACGACTTCGGCACCGGATATTCAAGCCTGAGCCAGCTTCACGCCCTGCCGCTGACCAAGCTGAAGATCGACCGCTCGTTCATCACCGACATTCACCAGAACGCCGCGAGTTTCAAGATCGTCAAATCACTCCTGGCCCTGAGCCAGGACATGGAATTGCAGTGCGTCAGCGAAGGCGTTGAAACCGAGGCGGAGCTGGAGGCGTTGCGGACCCTGGGCTGCACGCTGGTTCAGGGCTACCTGTTCTCACGGCCGATGCCCCTCGAGCAGACCCTGGAGTGGATCGGCTCAACGCCGAGCGTGCCTGTGGCGGCGATGGTTCTGTGATGGTGTTCCGGGAAGAGCACAGCGGCGCTTGTTGCCGCTGAGAGGATGGCAACGGGCGTTGCCGATCAGGCGCTGTGCTGAACTTTCATCATGGCCAGGCCAATGAAGCGTCGCGAGTCTTCCTGGAAGTCTCGCACCTGGGCGGCGAATTGCTCTTCGCGGACGTCCTGGTGGCGCGTGCTGAAACAGGTGGCGACGTCGGCGATCACCTGCGTCGTATCGTTGAGGGTCTGGTGAAGCGTGCCCAGAATGCCGACCGCATTTCGATTCGAAATGACCACTTCGCGGTTATTACCAGAGAACGTCCTGACCGAAGACGGCTGCTCGTCCGCATCCAGTCTGTCCGCAGTGCCCAGCAGGGGGTTGCCGGAAAACAGATAATGCATGTCAACGCCAGCGTCACAGACGCGTTGAAGATAATCGGCCTTGGGTGATCGATGGCCACTTTCGTAGTGACCTTGGGCGTTAGGTTCGACGCCGCCTATTCTGGCAAACGCAATTTGCGTCAGACCAAGCCGTTTGCGTTCTTTTCTCAAACGCGTTCCAAGCGTTTCCATGAGCAAACTCCTGCTGAATTCACGCCACGCGATGGAGCGGTGGGTGCAATGGGGGGCTGGAGTGCGAGCTTCCTGGGTTAGCGAAATAGCCTCGTACGGTGGGAACTCACCACCTTACAGCGTTTGCAACATGAGCGAACAAGTATTTGGCCAGCCTGCGGATTAGCCGGTGTTGAGTCATGCTTTCCTGACCCATCCTCTTTTGTCCGACAAAAAAAACGGCACCTCCATTACCCGACGTACATCCAGCTGAATGTACGCAACGGGATCAATCAAATCCCGGCAGCCATTGTTGGCCGTCCTCAAAATTGACCCGCTGAAACGCAAACGTTTTCCCCCCATACGAACGGATTAGCGCAAATCTGCCGACGACCGGTAGATCGCCGTCTAACTCAATATTTCTGCCGGTATATCAGTCGTTTACGTGATACCAGACGCCTCACATAGACAAACGTCAAAGTATTTTCTATTGATCTCGAATGGATCCCATCTAGATTAATGGCAAACGGCTTTCATCCAAATAAGGAACAAGGTTGCGCCTGCTTCAATGAATCGGGTGGCTGGTATGACACGCCATTAACCGCGTTGTTGTAGTGCTAAAAGCGAAGAAAGGGACTGTCGAATGGATAATATTGTTGTAGCCAATAAAGCAACATCCGAACTCACTGCCAAAACCTGGGGAGATCTTTCACTCAATTCACCGTCCGTTGTTCAAATGCCCGTCCCTCCCAGTCAAGTTGCTTCGGTCTCCCGCAATGGGCAAGACCTTGTGGTGAACTTGAAAAATGGCGAACACATCAAAGTCGCCAACTTTTTCAACACCGCGCCTGACGGTCCCAACAGCGACATGGTGTTTCAGGGCGAAGACGGCACGCTTTGGCAGGCGCAGTACGACACCCAGTCCTTCAACGGTTTCACATTCGACGAAGTCGATTCCCTCGACCAGCTCATCGCAGACGCTGGCGTAGTAAGCGGTTCGACCCCTACGTTTGCGATTGCCGGGCTCGGCCTGTTGGGCGCCGGCGGTGCGGCGGCAGCCGGCGTTGGCGGCGCCGGTGGTGGGGGTGGTGGCGGTGGTGCTCCCGCTGACACTTCCGCGCCCCTGGCGCCGGGCAACTTGCTCGTCAGTGCAGACGGTACTCTGCTGACCGGCACCAGTGAAGCCGGCGCGACCATTCAGGTGCGCAACAACGCGGGTGCCCTGCTCGGCAGCGGTGTCGTGGCGCCGGACGGGACGTTCAGTGTGACCCTGAACCCGCCACAAACCAGCGGCCAGCCACTGGCGGTCAGCGCCACCGACCCCGCAGGCAACGTTTCACCGACCACCCAGGCGCCAACGCCCGACACCGGCGGTGATCAGCCTGGGCCAGATACTACGGCTCCCGGCGCTCCGGCCAATCTGGCGGTCAACCCCACCGGCAGCGTGCTGACCGGCACCGGCGAAGCGGGTGCGACGATTCAGGTTCGCGCCGCCGACGGCACCCTGCTGGGCAGCGGCATCGTCGCAGCTGACGGCACCTTCAGCCTCACCCTGAGCCCGGCGCAAACCGACGGCCAGTCGCTGACCGTGACAGCCACCGACGCCGCCGGCAATATCTCCGTGCCGGCTCAAGCGCTGGCACCGGACATCGATGTCACCCCGCCAGGCGACACCACGCCGCCTGATGCGCCGGCCAACCTCGCCGTCAGTGCCAACGGCACCCGGCTGACCGGTTCCGGCGAAGCGGGTGCGACCATTCAGGTGCGTGCCGCCGACGGCACCCTGCTGGGCAGCGGCACTGTCGGCGCAGACGGCACGTTCAGCCTCGGCCTCAACCCGCCTCAAACCGACGGCCAGTCGTTGACCGTTAACGCGGTCGACGCCGCCGGTAACGTCTCGCCGCCGGCTCAGGCGACCGCACCGGACATCGACGTTCCACCGGTCGACACCACCGCGCCCAACGCCCCGGGCAATCTCGTGGTCAGCGCGGACGGCACGCGCATCAACGGCTCCGGCGAAGTCGGCGCGACCATTCAGGTGCGTGCCGCCGATGGCACCCTGCTGGGCAGCGGCACTGTCGGCGCAGACGGCACGTTCAGCGTCGGCCTCAACCCACCTCAAACCGACGGTCAGTCGCTGACCGTCAATGCGGTCGATGCTGCGGGCAATGTCTCCCAGCCTGCTCAGGCCCAGGCACCGGACATCGACGTCACTCCGCCCGGCGGGGATGTCACGCCGCCCGACGCACCTACCGGCATTGCCATCAGTGGCAACGGCGCGATCGTCAGCGGCCGTGGCGAAGCCGGCAGCACCGCGAGCGTCATCGATGCCAACGGGAACGTCCTCGGGACGGCCGTTGTGGGCACCGACGGGCTGTTCAATATCACCCTGAACGCGCCGCAAACCGCCGGTCAGTCGCTGCAGGTCACCCTCACCGACGCCGCCGGCAACACCTCGCCTAATGTGCCAGTGCAAGCACCGGACACCACGCCGCCAGCGGCGCCTTCGGATTTCGTCTTGTCGGCTGACGGCCTGATCCTCACCGGTCGTGCCGAAGCCGGCTCTCGCGTCCTTGTGCGCAATGCGTCGGGTGCGGTCATCGGCGCCACTCGCGCCGGACTGGATGGCACGTTCAGCGTGACCCTCGACACCGCGCAGACCAACGGCGAAAAGCTCAACGTCAGTGCCACGGATGCGGCCGGCAACTCTGCCTCGGCCGAGCTGACCGCGGCCGACACAACGCCACCCGCCCAGGTCACCGATGTGGTGATCAGCGCCGACGGCACCCAGGTCTCAGGCAAAGGCGAAGCCGGCGCGACGGTCACCCTCCTCGACGCCACCGGCGCCGCAATCGGCACCGTGGTGGTCGGCGCCAACGGCACCTTCTCCACAACCCTGACACCGCCGGTCAACCCCGGTGATCAGGTGCAGGTCACCCAGACCGACACCGCAGGCCTGCCGTCCCCTGTGGTAGTGGTCACGGCGCCTGACGCCAGTGGCCCGGCGACGCCTTCCGGGCTGGTCATCAATGCCGACGGCACCCAGCTGACGGGTACCGCGAGCGCCGGTTCGCTGGTCCAGGTGCGCGATGCCAACGGCGTGCTGCTCGGCAGTGTAACGGTTGGCAGCAACGGCAGCTTCACCGTCGTGCTCAACCCGGCCCAGGCCAACGGCGAAGTGCTCGACGTGGTCGCGGTGGACGGTCAGGGCGAAAGCTCGGTCACCGTTCCCGTCACCGCCCCCGACATCACCGGTCCTTCCGCCGCCACTGATCTCGCGGTGGCCAACAATGGACTGACCCTGACCGGCCGCGGCGAACCGGGGTCGAGCGTTTCAGTGCGCGATGCCCAAGGCAATGTCATCGGCACCGGCGTAACGTCCGCAACGGGCAACTTCAGCGTCACCCTCGCTTCCGCTCAAACCAATGGTCAGGCGCTGCAGGTGGTCCTGAGCGACGCCGCCGGGAATCCGTCCCTGGCGACGCCGGTCACCGCGCCGGATCTGGATGGCCCGCTGCAACCGTCGGCCATCAGCATCGATGCCAGCGGCACCACGCTGACGGGCACCGGCGAGGCCGGGTCGACGATCACCGTCACCGACGTCAACGGCAACGTGCTCGGCACCGCCGTTGCGGCCGCGAACGGCCAGTTCAGCGTGATCTTGAACAGCCCGCAGAACAACGGCCAGACCCTGCTGATTGGCGCAAGCGACAGCAGTGGCAACCCGGCCTCGCCCGTGACCTTTGTCACGCCCGACACCCAGGCGCCCGCCGCGCTGACCGGCGTTGCCCTCGACGGCGCCGGCCTGATTCTCACCGGGACCGGTGAAGCCGGTGCAATCGTGACGGTGCGTGATGCGGGCGGGAACATCATCGGCACCGGCCAGGCCGGCGCCGACGGCCGCTTTACCCTGACCCTGACAGCGGCGCAAACCGACGGTCAGGTGCTGCAAGTCACCCAGGCCGACAGCGCGGGCAACCAGTCGCTGCCGGTTCCGGTCACTGCGCCGGACCTTAGCGCACCGGCACCGGTGACCAACCTCGATCTGTCGGCCAATGGGTTGATCGTCACCGGCAACGGCCAGATCGGCGCCACCGTGACCGTCAAGGACGCCCTCGGCGCGACCCTCGGCAGTGCCGTGGTTGGCAGTGACGGACGCTTTGAAGTCACCCTGTCCAGCGCGCAGATCAACGGCCAGGAGCTCAACGTCTCGCAAGTCGATGGCTCGGCCCTGGCGTCTCCGGCCGTGCAACTGCAGGCAGCAGACATCCAGGCGCCCGACGCCCCTACCGGCCTCACCCTGAGCGCCAACGGCCTGACGCTGAGCGGCCAGGGCGAACCCGGCGCGACGGTCAACGTGCGGGACGCCAACGGCACGCTGCTGGGCACCGCGACGGCTGATGCCGTGACCGGTCGCTTTGACGTCACGCTCACTTCGGCCCAGGACGACGGCCAGGTGCTGGTGGTCAAGCAGACCGACGCAGCAGGCAATATCTCCCCCGCGTCCTCTCTTACCGCGCCGGACACCACTGCGCCGGACGCGCCGACCGGCATCACCATCAGCAATGACGGCTTGACCGTGTCCGGGACAGGCGTTGCAGGCGATACCGTTCAAGTGCGCGATGCCAGCGGGACCCTGCTGGGCTCCGCCACCGTCGCCACCAACGGCAGCTTTGCGGTGACGCTGAGTCCGGCGCAGCTGGACGGACAGGTGCTGAGCGTAACCCAGACCGACGCCAGCACCCTGCCCTCGCCGCCCGCGTCTGTCACGGCGCCCGACATCACGGCACCGCCTGCGGTCATCGACCTCACGCTCGACGGCAATGGCCTGCTGACCGGCACCACCGTGCCCGGCGGTTCGGTGAAAATCCTCGATGCCAACGGCATTCTGATCGGCAACACCACCGCCGGACCTGACGGCACGTTCACGTATACCCTTCAGTCCATCCTGAGAAACGGCGAGACGGTGCAAGTGGTCGCCACCGATGGCACCAACGACGCCCTGGCGACCCAAGTGCTCGCCCCCGACACCACCCGGCCGGTCGACGTGACCAACCTGGCGATCAGCCCGGACGGCGCGAGCGTCTCCGGCGTCGGCGAGCCCGGCACCACCGTTACCGTTCGCGGGCCGGGCAATGTACTGCTCGGCACCGGCACCGTCGGCCAGGATGGCGCATTCGTCATCGGCCTCAATCCGCCTGCCGCCATCAATACCAACGTCGACGTCACCAGCACCGACGCCAGCGGCAACGCATCCAACCCGGTTACCCTCCCAGGGCCGGACGGCACGCAGTTGGCGACTCCCAGCGACCTGGCCGTCAGCAGCGACGGTTTCATTCTCACCGGCGCCGCCACTGCGGGGAGCACGGTCAACATCCTCGACAGCAACGGCGTCAGCCTGGGCAGCGGCAGGGTCAACAGCCTCGGCCGCTTCAGCATCCTGATGCGTTTCGCCCAACTGAATGCGCAGACCTTGCACGTCGTCGCCACCGATGACGCAGGGCACACCTCGGTCACCGCGCTGGTGGTCGCCAACGACCTGACGGCGCCCGAAGCCCCGGCCGGGCTGACCATCAACGCCGATGGCAGCTCTGTCACCGGGCGCGGGGAAGCCGGCGCGACGGTGACCATTACAAACAGTGGCGGCACAGTGCTGGGTTCCGGCATCGTTGCGAGCAACGGCGTTTTCACCATTGCGCTGACCCCGTCGCAGCTGGATTCGCAGCCCCTGACGGCGACCCTGATCGATCAGGCGGGCAACGTTTCCCAGACCGGCAGCATCATCGCGCCGGACCTGACGGCGCCCGGCGCCGCCACGGGTCTGACCATCAACAACGTCGGCACCGTGGTCAATGGCCTCGGCGAGGCTGGGGCGACGGTGACGATCCGCGACGCTGCAGGCAACATCCTCGCCACGGGGCTGGTCAATCAGAGTGGCCAGTTCCAGGTCACTCTGCCAAACGCCGTCACCACTGGCGCGCCGCTGACCGTCACCCTGACCGACGCGGCGGGCAACGTCTCGGCCGGCACTGCCCTGGCGACGGTGGACACCACACCGCCGGCCCTGCCACAGAATCTGTTGATCAGCGCCAACGGCAGCACGCTCACCGGCACCGGCGAGGCTGGTGCGACGGTGAAAGTCCTCGACGCCAGCGGCACGCTGCTGGGCACCGCGCTGGTGGCAAATGACGGCACCTTCACCGTGACCCTCGCGCCTGCGCCCAACAACGGCCAGGCTCTGGACATCAGCCAGACCGACCCGAGCGGCAACGTCTCGCCGTCGGCGAATCTGACGGCGCCGGACATCACCCCGCCTGCCGCCCTCACCCAGGTGTCGGTGAACGCCGACGGCCTGACGGTGATTGGCCGTGGCGAACCTGGCGCAACGGTATCGGTGCGCACGTCCGGGGGTGCCCTTTTGGGCACGGCGCTGGTGGCCGCCAATGGCGCCTTCAGCGTCACGCTGAGCACCGCGCAGATCAACGCCGAAGTCTTGACCGTCACTCAGGAAGACCCGCCCGGCAACGTGTCGACGGCGGTCAATGTGACGTCCGTGGACCTCACTGCGCCGGACAGCCCAAGCGCCCTGCTGCTCAGCGGCAGCGGCGTGCAACTGGCGGGGAACGCCGAAGCCGGCAGCACCGTCATTGTCCGCGATGCTTCCGGCAACGTGCTCGGTTCAGGCGTCGCCGGGGCCAACGGCGTGTTCCAGGTCACCCTGTCCAGCCCTCAACTCAACGGTCAGAGCCTGAGCGTCACCTCCACCGACGCGGCCGGCAATGTTTCGGTGCCTGCGGCTTATCAAGCCGCCGACACCACCGCGCCCTCGGCTGCCAGCAACCTGGCCGTCAGCGCCGATGGCCTGACCCTGGGCGGGACCGGCGAGGCCGGGGCAACGGTGGTCGTGCGCGATGCCAATGGCAACGCGCTGGGCACGGCGACCGTGGCCGCCAATGGCAGCTTTACCGTCGGCCTTAACCCAGCGGCAGCGGCCGGCAGCACCCTGACCGTGATTCAGACCGACGCCGCCGGCAATCCTTCCGATGCCAGCACGGTGGTTGCCCCGGGCAATCTGGCCGAACCTGCGCCGGTCAATCTGGCCCTTAGTGCAGACGGCCTGACCCTGACCGGTACCGCCAACGCCGGCAGCACCGTCAGCATCCGCACCGCATCCGGTGTCCTGCTGGGGACTGCGCTGGTGAATGGCGACGGCACGTTCAGTGCACAGCTCAATGCGGCGCAGCTCAACGGCGAGTCGCTCTCGGCCATTGCCACCTCCAGCGACGGCATCAACTCGCTGGCAACCGGGTACCTGGCGGCGGATGTCACCGCCCCGGGGGCGCTCACCGATCTGGCCATTAATCCCAACGGCGTGACCCTGACCGGCCACGGCGAAGCGGGCGCGACGGTCACGGTGCTTGGCGCTGGCGGGGTTATTCTGGGCACTGGGCAAGTGGGCGCCGACGGCAACTTCTCGCTGACGCTGAACGCGCCGCAGATCGCTGGCCAGTCCCTGAGCATCAGTCAGACCGACGTCGCCGGCAATGAATCCGCCAGCATCGCGCTCACCGCCAGAGACCTGATCGCCCCGAATGCCCCGCTCGCCCTGGCGGTTACGCCAGACGGCGCGGTGCTGTCGGGCACCGGCGAACCGGGCGCGACGGTCAATGTGTTCAACGCCAGCGGCGCCCTGATCGGTTCCGGCAGCGTGCGCATCGACGGCACCTTCCAGCTCACCCTGACCACCCCGCAAGCCAACGGCGAACTGCTGGCGGTGACCCTGACCGATGCGGCCGGGAATACGTCCCTGCCCGCCGACCTGACCTCGGTCGACACCACGGCGCCGCTCGTCCTGACCCAGCTGAACATTTCCAGCGATGGCGCGACGCTGACCGGCCGCGGTGAAGCCGGGGCGATTGTCACAGTGACCAACAACCTCGGTGCCCTGCTGGGCACGGCAACAGTGGGCAGTACCGGGGCGTTTACCCTGGTGCTGGTCCCGGCGCTGTCCAATGCCGAAGTGCTGACGCTGGTGCAACGGGATGCCGCCGGCAATGTGTCGCCCCAGGCCAGCCTGACCACGCCAGACTTCACGCCGCCCGAACAGCTCGACAATGTGCGAATCAACGCGGCCGGCGCGGTAATTACCGGTACCGGTGAAGCCGGCGCCACTGTCACCGTTCGCGATGCCAGCGGCACCCTGCTCGGCTCAACGCTGGTGCTGACCGATGGCACGTTCAGCGTCACCCTCTCCACCCCGCAGATCAACAACCAGGTACTGAGCGTTCAGCAGGCCGACCCGCCCGGTAACGTCAGCGTGCCCGCGACCGTCATCGCCCCGGATTTGACGCCACCAGCGGTTGCCACCGACCTGCAGTTCAATGCGTCCGGCAGCGTGCTCAGCGGCAGCGGTGAAGCGGGCGCGGGGGTGCGCATTACCCTGGCCGATGGCACGCAAGTCGGCACCGGCACCGTGGGCGTCGATGGCAAATTCCTGATCACGTTGACCCAGACGCAGAACGCCGGCCAGCCCGTGTTCGTCGTGCTCACCGACGCTGCTGCCAATGCCTCGGCAGCGGGCTCCGTCGCCTCACCCGACCTGACGCCGCCCGCAGCGGTCACCAACGTGCAAATCGATAACACCGGCGTGGTGGTCAGCGGTCGCGGTGAAGCAGGCGCCAGTCTGTTGATCACCGATGCCGCCGGCAACATTGTCGGCACGGGCGTGGTCGGGGTGGACGGCAATTTCGCGGTGTCGCTGTCGGTGCCGCAAATCAATGGCGAGCTGCTGTCGGTGGTGCAACGCGATGCTGCGGGCAACCCGTCCGCCGGCGCGCCGGTAACGGCACCGGACACCACGCCCCCGGCGCTGCCGGTGGTGACCGCACTGAGTGCCAACGGCCTGACGCTGACCGGTACGGGTGAAGCCGGCGCGACGGTCAAAGTGACCAGCGCGACCGGCGCCAGCCTCGGCAGCGCCACGGTGCAGGGAGACGGGACCTTCAGCGTTGCGTTGAGCACCGCCCAGCTCAATGGCGAGAAGCTCAACCTGACCCAGACCGATGCGGCGACCAACGTTTCCGGCACCGTGGTCTACCAGGTTCCCGACGTGACCGATCCGGCTGCGGTGACCAATCTTTCGGTCAGCCAGGACGGTCTGACGCTGAGCGGACGCGGCGAACCCGGTGCTTCGGTGAGCGTTTCGCTGACCGGCGCAAGCGTGGGCACGCCTGCGCTGGGCACGGCCATCGTGCGCGCGGACGGCACGTTCAGCGTTTCGCTGTCGACTGCGCAGCTGAACGGTCAGTCGTTGTCGGTGGTGCAAGTCGACGCAGCGCTGAACGATTCGGCGCCGGTTCCCGTCATCGCGCCGGACAGCACGCCACCCGCAGTGCCGGTGTTCACCTCGCTTACCGGCAACGGCACGATCCTGCAAGGGACCGCCGAAGCCAACAGCACGGTGACCGTGCGGTCCGCCGACGGCACGTTGCTGGGCTCCACGCAGACCGACGCCGGGGGACGTTACGAGGTCGGGCTGAATCCTGCGCAAACCAACGGGCAAGTCATCTCCATTACGGCGACGGACGCGGCCAACAACGCTTCTGCGCCGCTGGTTTACACCGTGCCGGACACTCAGGCGCCTGATCCTGTCACCAACCTGACGATCAGTGCCGATTACCTGCTGTTGGCAGGTCGCGGTGAAGCGGGCGCAACAGTGACCGTCAAAGACTCCCTGGGTATCACGCTCGGCATCGGACAGGTGGCTGCCAATGGCACGTTTGTGGTGGGCCTGCGGGCCGGCATCACTGCCAACGACGTCCTCACGGTCGGTCAGGCGGACGCCAGCGGCAACGCCTCCGGGACCCTCGACCTTACCGTCCCCGTAACCCCACCACCGAATGCGCCAACCAACTTGCTGGTCAGCGCCGACGGACTGACGGTCACCGGCAGCGCCGCAACGGGCACCACTATCACGGTGTACAGCGCAACCGGCGTTGTGCTCGGGACGGCGGCTACTAATGCGGGCGGCACCTTCAGCATCACACTCAATACCGCGCAAACCAACGGCGAAAGCCTGGGCGTGACGGCCAGCACCGGAGCGGGCGGCGCATCCTTGCCGGCTGCGGTGCTGGCGGCCGACTCCACGCCGCCGACGGCGCTCGCCGACCTTGCCGTCAGTGCAACCGGCACCTTGGTGACCGGTCGTGGCGAAGCCGGGGCGACGGTGACCATCACCACCGCCGCCGGTGTCACCCTTGGCACTGCGCTGGTCAATGCCGGCGGCACCTTTGGCGTCCTGTTGAGCCCGGCGCAAGCCAACGGTCAGATCCTCAACGCCTATCAGACCGACACCGTGGGCTTGCAGTCGACCGTCCTGCCGGTCAATGCGCCCGACATCACCGCGCCCAACGCACCGGTGTCGCTGGTCCTCAATGGCGCCGGCACCGTGCTGAGCGGGATAGGTGAAGCGGGCGCGACAGTGACCGTGCGCAGCAGCCTCGGGGTCGTGCTCGGGACGGCAACCGTCGCCCTGGACGGCACGTTCAACGCCAACCTCTCGGCGGCCCAGCTCAATGGCCAGGTGCTGACGGTGAGTCAGCGTGACGCCGCCGGTAACGTCTCGGTGCTGGCTAATGTCAGTGCCGTCGACACCACACCGCCCGCTGCCCTGACCAATGTCGCGCTGAACGTCGCGGGCCTGCAGGTCAGCGGCAACGGCGAAGCCGGCGCGACCGTGCGCGTGACCAACGCATCCGGCACGGTGCTCGGTACCGCAGTGGTCAATGCGGCGGGCGGGTTTGTCGTCTCGCTCTCCAGCGCGCAGTTGAACGGTCAGGTATTGAGCGTTCAACAAGCGGACGTGGCGGGCAACGTCTCGGTCGTCGCGACGGTCAACGCCCTCGACCTTCAAGCGCCGAATGCACCTTCCGCCCTGTCGCTGGCCGCCAACGGCCTGACCCTCAGCGGCAGCGGTGAAGCCGGCGCGACGGTCAACGTGTTCAGTGCCAACGGCACGCTGCTGGGCACAACAACCGTAGGCGCTGGCGGAACGTTCAACCTCAGCCTTAACACAGCACAACTGGACGGCCAGGCGCTGACGGTGCGTCAGGTCGACGTCGCGGGCAACGTGTCGGCGGCCGGCAGCCTTCTGGCACCGGACATCACGGCGCCGGGCGCACCTACGGCGGTGACCGTGAACGCCAGCGGTTCGGTGGTGACCGGGACCGGTGTCGCCGGTTCGACGGTGATCGTGCGCAATGCACTGGGCACTGTACTCGGCACCACGACAGTGGCCGCCAATGGCAGCTTCACGGTGGCACTGAACGCCGCGCAGATCGATAACCAGGTGCTGAGCATCACCCAGGCGGATGCCGCCGGGAATGTGTCGGCGGCCGCCAGCGCCATCGCACCTGACCTGACGCCGCCTGCGGCTCCGGGTGCGCTGCTGGTCAGTGTCGATGGCCTGACGGTCAGCGGCACCGGGGAAGTCGGCTCGACGGTGCAGATCAAATCCACTGGCGGCGCGGTGCTCGGGACGGGCACCGTCGGGGCCACGGGGCTGTTCAGCGTCACCCTCGCCCCTGCGCAGATCAACGGCGAAACCCTGCTGGTCAGCCTCACCGACATCAAGGGCAACCTCTCGGTGGTGGCCAACGTCACCGCGCCGGACATCGACGTTAACACCCCGGTCATCGCCAGTGACAACCTCACCACCGCGTCGGTCACGCTGGTACCGGTGAAGACCACGCAGAACTTCGCGGACTCCTTCACCACGCTGCTGGCCGGGTTCTCCAAAGCGTTTGTGTTCACGGTCAACAGCGGCACCAGCCTTGATCCGACCCTGACGCTGACCACCGGCAGTGCGGTGTCCTTGCTCGACGGCTTGGTCTACACGCTGCAAGTGAAGAACGCCAGCGGCAACTGGGTCACGCTGGACGTCAACGGCAACGGCGGTCTGATCGACCTTGTGGCCCTGACCGGCCAGGGCGTGCGGGTGAACATCGGTGATTTGCTGGGTGGCGATTACCGGCTGGTCGTGTCGAGCACCGGCATCGGCGTGGTGACTAACGTCACCACCCAGCTGCAGCTGGACGTTACCAGTCTGACCCAGTTCAACGGGGTGGCCGGTGCCGCCGTGACCGGCAACGTCATCACCAACCCGGGCGTTGACGGCCAGGCGGACGTGACCGGCCCGGACAACGGCGCGGTGTTGCAGGTGCTGAAAAACGGCAGCTACGTCACCGCGAGCGCGGGCACCACAGTGCAAGGCCTGTACGGCACGTTGACCATCGACGCCAGCGGCAACTACAGCTACACGCCGAACGGCGCGGTCACCAGCGTCGGCAAAGTGGATGTCTTCAGCTATCAGCTGGTGCACCCGAACGGCCTGAGCGACACGGCCAATCTGTACGTGCGCATCGACAGCCCGCAGGCCACCGAGGTGTGGAGCGATACCAACCTGGCCAGCCCGGCGTTCCTGGTCGACGCCACCAACGACATCGCGGTCAGCGACATCACCCTGGTCAACAAGGAGGTCATCACCAATTCCACGCTGGGCAGCTTCAGCGTGCCGCTGGTCGGCACCGGCAACGGCTCCTGGACCACCAGTGTGGCGGCCGGCACCGTCACGGACCTGACGGTGGTGGTCAATTCCAGCAACCTGCTGAGCCTGCTCGGGTCGATGACCGTCGGCCTGTACAAGCTCAACACCACCACCAATCAATACGTGCTGGTGAAGAGCTATGGCGGCAGTGCGCTGGCGAACCTGGGCGGGGGCAATTACGGCATCCGCTTCGACGACCAGACGGCCGGCAGCTACCAGGTGAAAATCAGCTCCGGCGGCATCGGTGTGCTGAGCACCGTCAACGCCAGCCTGATCAACGACGCCACCTACACCAATCAGTTCGTGGTCAGCAGTTACACCCCGGTGGCGGGCAATCTGCTCACCGACACGGCCGGCGGCGGGGCTGATGTGCTGGGCTCGGCGTACACCGTGCTCAATGTGCTGGCGGCCGGCAGTTACGTGACGCCGGGCTACAACGGCACCACGATTGTCGGCACCTACGGTTCGCTGCTGGTGCAGGCTGACGGGCGCTACACCTACACGCTGACGCCAGGGCAGACCGATGCAGTCATCGGCCATGAAGACATCTTCACTTACCAGCTCCAGCACCCCAACGGCACCACCGACACGGCGACGTTGACCATTGATCTGGAACAGGCCGGTGCCGTCGTCACTACCTCGTTCGCCGCGCTGTCCACCGTAGCGAACGTCGATGATCACAGCGCCCTGACGGCCGTCGCCACCACCGGTGCCGAGCTGATTCAAGGCACGGCGGGCAACGACACGCTGGACGGGTCCCATGGCGGTGCGGTGACGCTGCAAGGCGGCGCCGGCAACGACACGCTGATCATCGCCGACCAGCATTTCGCCTCGGTCGATGGCGGTACGGGCACCGACACCCTGCTCTGGGCCGGGGGCGATGCGACCATCAACCTGGGCGATCTGCAGAGCCGGATCCACAACATCGAGGTGCTGGACCTGAACCACACCAGTGCCGTTGCGCTGACCATCAGCCTTGCGGACCTGGTCTCCATTACCTCGGCCGACAACAACACATTGATCATCAAGGGGGGCAGCGAGGACACCGTACACATGACCAGCACCTGGGTCGCCGGCGGTGCGCAACAGGCCGATGGCGTCGATTACACCCAGTACACGCCGCAGGAAGATCCAACCCATCATCTGTGGGTGCAGAACGGTATTCACGTCGTTTGATCGGCCCGCCGCCTGGCGCTGCCAGCGGCGGGGTTCAACCGGCCGATTGATTGGGTCGGCCGGTTGATTCACTAATAGGGAAGCTCTGTATTCGTACAGTAAGGAAGCCATGTGGAGCGCGTTCGCAAGCAGAAATGGCCGGCGGTCGTTCTGACCCTCGGCCTGTGTCACCCGATGTTTTCCGTTGCGGTGGCGGAGGATCAGATCGATCCCGGCCTGCGCAGCATCAGCCCGTCGCGCCTGCAGGCTAAGCCTGCGGATCAGCGCCCCAAGGGCAATGGGCCTGCGGGCAGTGACAATAGGAGTGCCAAAGGCAGCGACAAAAGCAGTGCCAAGGGGAATACAAATGACCGTTCCGGGCCCGGGGCGGTCATGGTCAAGGAAGACAGCCAGACCCTGGGCCTCGAACAGGCGGTCAGGCTCGCCGTTGACTGGCACCCCAGCATCAGCGAAGCGATCGGCACGCTGTATCAACAGGCCGAGGGCATCAACGTGGCCGAAGCCGGTTACTACCCGCAGATTTCCGGCGGGATCAAAGGCGGTTACACCAGCGGCTACGGCAGCGACGACGGCAGCCAGTCGGTGAGCATCTCCCTCAAACAGATGCTTTACGATTTCGGCAAGGTGTCGAACTCGGTCGAAGCGGCCCGGGCCAAGGTAGCGCGCAGTCAGGCAAGCATCCTGCTGACCATCGATCAGGTCAGCCGCGACACCGCGTTCGCCTACATCGAGGTCCAGCGCTACCAGCACCTGGTGGACATCGCCCGGGAGCAAATCCGCGGCATCGGCGACATCGTCGAACTGGCCAAACAGCGCAGCGACATGGGCGCGAGCACTCGCTCCGATGTGGTTCAGGCGCAGTCCCGCGCCGAGGGTGGCATGGCCACGCTGCAGGAGTACAAAGCGCTGTACGCGCGCTGGCAGTCGACGCTGACCAACCTCCTCGGTCGGCAGACCCCGCCCCAGGTCAGCGACACCTTCACGCCCTCGATGACCGACGCCTGCACCGCGCCCGTGAGCACAGACGCCCTCCCCGCCGTGCTGCAAGCCGCGGCCCAGCGCACCCAGGCTCAGGCAGAACTGGCCCAGGCCAAAGCCGAAGCCTATCCGACACTGTCGTTGCAGCCGTCCATCAACCAATTTTTGGACGATCACTACGACGACCAGAACTCGAGGATCAATCGCACCCAGGCCGGGATCTTTCTCAACCTGGAAGTGCCGATTTATCAGGGTGGCGCCATCAGCGCCCGCAGCCGCGCCGCCAACTATGCGCTGACCGCCGCCGATTCCGCCGAAGACACCGCCCGCCTGCAGGCGCGGCAAGGGCTGGGCGAAGCGCAGGCACAGACATCCGGCCTGACGCGCCGGCTCAGCTCGCTGGAATCCCGGCAGACCAGCATCACCGAGGCCCGCGAGCTGTACGGCCGGCAGTACCTGGAACTGGGCACCCGGCCGCTGCTCGATCTGCTCAACGCCGAGCAGGAAATCCACCAGTCGCGCTTCGACCTGGCCAACACCCAGGCCGACCTGCGCCGCCTGCAAATCGACTGCCTGTACAACAGCGGTGCGCTGCGCCGCGCGTTCGGCATCGATCACAGCACCATCCAGCACGTGGAGATCCTGCCATGACCGAGACCATCGTCATCCCCGAAGCCCCTGCGGCAGGCCCCGATCGTCCGGATTATTCGCCGTGGCTGGAAGCCATCCTCAGCGTCGCCCGGCATTACCGCCTCGACGTATCCCCGGAAAGCATTCGCCTGGCATCGACCAACAGCGAGGGCCGTGTCGAAGAAGTGGTGCGCTACATGGCGCGCCAGGCGGGCTTGAGCGTCAAGTTCGCCAGCTACGACCGCAAGAGCCTGTCGCGCTGGCGCACGCCGCTGCTGGTGCAACTGCGCGACGGCCAGGTCGGGGTGATCGAAAGCGTCAGCGAGCAAGGCGAACTGGGCATCGCGTACAGCGGCGATCAGGGCCTGCAAAGCCGCATCGACCCGGTCGTGCTTGCCGAGCAGGCGCTGCGCACGGTGATCCTGCGGCCCATCCAACCCCTGAGCGACGTGCGCACCGACGACTACATCAAGCCCTACGACGAGCACTGGTTCCGGCGCATCGTCCTCAGTGACCTGCGCCCTTACCGGCAGGTGATGCTGGCGTCGCTGGTCGCCAACCTGCTGGGCATGGCCGGGGTGCTGTTTTCCATGCAGGTCTACGACCGGGTGATTCCCGCCGAGTCCCTGCCGACGCTGTACGTATTGTTCGGCGGTGTGATGCTGGCGCTGGTGTTCGACTTCGTCATGCGCATCATGCGTCTGCGCATCACCGACGTGATGGGCAAGCGCGCCGACCTGCGGGTGTCGGACCTGGTCTTCGGCCACGCCCTGCGCCTGCGTAACTCGGCGCGGCCAAAATCCACCGGCTCGTTCATTTCGCAGCTGCGCGAGCTGGAGCAGATCCGCGACCTGATCACTTCCAGCACTGCCACGGCACTGGCGGACATGCCGTTCTTCTTTCTGTTCTTGCTGGTGTTCTATCTGATCGGCGGGCCATTGGTGCTGATCCCTTTGGTTGCGCTGGTGGCGATGGTGCTGCCCGGCGTGCTCGCCCAACGCAAGCTCGCGCGGCTGGCCAATGCCTCGATGCGCGAAGCCGCGCTGCGCAACGCGATGCTGGTGGAAACCGTGCAGGGCATGGACGACATCAAGGCGCTGCAGGCCGAGCAACGTTTCCAGCAGCAGTGGAATCACTACAACGCCGCGTCTGCCGACAGCAGCCTGAAATTGCGTTCGCTGACCAACAGCCTGGTGGCCTGGACCCAGAACGTGCAGGGCGCGGTCTTTGCCGTGGTCATCGTGTTCGGTGCGCCCATGGTGATTGGCGGCAACCTCACCACCGGCAGCCTGGTGGCCGCCTCGATGCTGGCCTCGCGGATGATGGCGCCAATGGCGCAACTGACCCACGTGCTGACCCGCTGGCAACAGGCGAAAGTCGCGCTGCAGGGGCTCAATCGCCTGATGCAGATGCCGGTCGATCACCCCGAAGGCAGCCAGCGCGTGCATTTGCCCGCCATTCGTGGCGATTACGTGTTGCGTCAGGCCGGTTTCAAGTACAGCGAAGAGGCATCGCCCGCGCTGAGTGGCATCAATCTGAACATTCGGCCCGGTGAGCGCGTCGCCATTCTGGGGCGCAACGGCGCGGGCAAGTCGACGCTGCTGCAGGCGCTGGCCGGTGCGATGGATTTGTCCAGCGGCGAGACCACCGTGGATGGCATCGCCATCGCCCACCTGGACCCGGCCGACCTGCGCCGGGACGTCGGCCTGATGTCGCAGCAGGCGCGGCTGTTTCACGGCACCCTGCGGGACAACCTCACCCTCGGCGCGGGTCAGGCCAGCGATCAGGAAATCATCGCTGCCCTGTCGGTGACCGGCGCGCTGGAGTTCGTCCGCCAGATGCCCAAGGGCATGGACCATCTGATTCTCGAGGGTGGACTGGGCCTGTCCGGTGGTCAGCGCCAGAGCCTGCTGCTGTCACGCTTGCTGATTCGCCAGCCCCAGGTGCTGCTGCTGGACGAACCCACGGCGTCACTGGATGACATCACCGAACGCCAGCTGCTGGAGAAACTGTCGACCTGGTGCCAGGGCCGTACGCTGATCGTCGCCACGCACCGGGTCAGCCTGCTGCAACTGGTGGAACGGATCATCGTGCTGGACAACGGCCGCATCGTCATCGATGACCATCGCGACGCCGCCCTCACCCGACTCAGACAGCCGCAAGGAGCGCAGGCATGAACGCACTGACCACGGAGCAAACCCCACGGCTCGCCGACCAGATCACCTACCTCGACGGCAAGGACGAGCGCAGCATCACCGGGAGCGTGCGGGTGATCTGGACCTGCGCGCTGATGCTGGCGTGCTTTATCGCCTGGGCGGCCTGGTTTCAGGTGGTGGAAGTGTCCACCGGCACCGGCAAGGTGGTGCCCAGTTCCAGGGAGCAGCTGATTCAGTCCATGGAGGGCGGGATTATCAAGGAGCTGAACGTCAGCGAAGGCACGCTGGTCGAGCGCGGTCAGGTACTGGCGCAGCTGGATGCGGTCAAAAGTGAGTCGAACGTGGGTGAAAGCGAGGCCAAGTACCGGGCGGCGCTGGCCAGCGTCAATCGGCTGCAGGCGGAAGTGAGCGAGAAACCGCTGACCTTCGACGCCTCGCTGGACAAGTACCCGGAGCTGCGCCGCGCCGAGACAGAGTTGTTCAACGCCCGGCGCAGGGGCCTGAGCGAAACCCTCACCGGCATCGAAAGCTCGCTGAAGCTGGTGCGCAGCGAACTGGACATCACCGAGAACCTGGCGAAGATCGGCGCGTCGAGCCGGGTCGAAGTGCTGCGCCTGAACCGCCAGCGCTCCGAGCTTGAGCTCAAGGCCACCGAGGCGCGTTCGGAGTACATGGTGCATGCCCGCGAAGACCTGGCCAAAGCCAATGCCGAGGCGCAGATGCTGTCAGCGGTGATCCGTGGGCGCAGCGATTCGTTGTCACGCCTGACCTTGCGCTCGCCGGTGCGCGGCATCGTCAAGGACATCAAAGTCACCACCATCGGCGGGGTCGTGCCGCCCAATGGGCAGTTGATGCAGATCGTCCCGCTGGATGAGCAGCTGCTGATCGAAACCCGCATCTCGCCCCGGGACATTGCCTTCATTCATCCCGAGCAGCAGGCCAAGGTGAAAATCACGGCCTACGACTATTCGATCTACGGCAGCCTCGACGGCAAGGTGGTGACCATTTCGCCGGACACGATTCAGGATGAGGTCAAGCCGGAAATCTTCTACTACCGCGTGTTTATCCGTACGGACTCGGATGTGCTGCGCAACAAGGCGGGCAAGACCTTTGCGATCGTCCCCGGGATGATCGCCACCGTGGACATCCGCACGGGTGAAAAAACCGTGCTGGACTACCTGATCAAACCCCTCAACCGCGCCCGTGAAGCCCTGCGCGAGCGTTGATCAGTTGACCGCGAGATGAACCGGCGCTGGCGTGGCAGGCTTGAGCTGCGCCATGTAACGGGTCCACTCGCGGTTGATTTCGTTGTACGGCATGAAAATGCTGATCCGTGGCTGGTTGGCCAGGTCCGGACGCTTGATCTTGGCCAGGTCGCTGGAGGTCAGCAACGCCACGGTGATCCCCACCACCTTGCCATCTGCGGCGAATACCGGACCGCCCGACATGCCCTTGGCCACTGGGCCATCATGGGTGCCGTACATCACGTTGCCTTCTTTGGCGTCCAGGCGAACCATCGCCGGCAGCGCATGGCCTGTGCCTTTCACCGACATGTAAGCGGAGTTGTAACCCACGGAGGTGAGCTCTTCACCCGGCTGGTATGAACGCCACATCGGAACGGAATCGGCCTTGTGCTTGAAGAACTGCACGTCGCCCTGCCCCTGAAACACCGCGCCCGAGATGTAAGGGATGTGTTTGACGGTCACCGCATAATCTTCATTCCACTGGATCGCGGTGCCCATCAACAGATAGGGCAACGGCGCACCGGAGTGGACGACGAAGGCTTGGTCAAAGACAGGATCCTGGGTAAAAGCGGTGGGCATTCCGTTGCACCCGCTGATCAGCACTGAGGCTGCAACAAGTGACTTGAAGGGGCGCATCTGGATTTCCGTAGTGAGGGTGGATGACGGGAGCGAATATGTCATTGCGCCATCACTCTGGCAATAGAGTTTAACTACCGTCCGACTAGCGGTAATGCACTCAGCTTATTGGATCCAACCTATTTGGATCTATCAATTGATCGGTCTGGTCGATGAATCATTCATTTGTATGTATTTTGAAGAAAATGAAGATGTCTCTGAATTATTCACGCTCTGCGCCTATCTGATGCTGATCAGCCTGCCACTATTACGACAGTACGGCCCCTCCAAACGGAGGGCGCCCGCTGCCAAGGCCAGAGATCTGATCGCCACGCTGTCGCAACGTCACACCTCTACCTGCCGGGACTTTTATGAGATCACGCAAGAAAACCGTCAACCCGATCGGGTTGCAAGACATCACTATTGTCGACGATGCCAAGATGCGGAAGGCCATCACGGCCGCTGCCCTGGGCAACGCAATGGAATGGTTCGACTTCGGCGTCTACGGCTTCGTGGCCTACGCACTGGGCAAGATTTTCTTCCCCGGCGCCGACCCCAGCGTGCAGATGATCGCGGCCCTCGCGACCTTTTCCGTGCCCTTCCTGATTCGCCCCATTGGCGGCGTGTTCTTCGGCGCCATCGGCGACAAGTACGGGCGACAGAAAGTCCTCGCCGCGACCATCGTCATCATGTCCCTCAGCACCTTCGCCATCGGGCTGATTCCCTCGTATGAATCGATTGGCATCTGGGCGCCGATCCTGCTGCTGCTGGCGAAGATGGCCCAGGGCTTTTCGGTCGGTGGCGAATACACCGGCGCCTCGATCTTCGTGGCTGAATACGCGCCGGACCGCAAACGCGGGTTCCTCGGAAGCTGGCTGGACTTCGGCTCGATCGCCGGTTTCGTACTGGGTGCCGGTGTCGTGGTGCTCATCTCCTCTGTGGTGGGTGAAGAGAAGTTTCTCGAATGGGGCTGGCGCCTGCCGTTCTTCCTCGCCCTGCCCCTGGGCATGATCGGCCTCTACCTGCGTAACGCCCTGGAAGAAACCCCGGCGTTCCAGCAGCACGTGGAAAAACTCGAACAGGGTGACCGCGAAGGCCTGGCCCACGGCCCGAAAGTGTCGTTCAAGGAAGTCGCCACCAAGCACTGGCGCAGCCTGCTGACCTGCATCGGCGTGGTCGCGGCGACCAACGTCACTTACTACATGCTGCTGACGTACATGCCCAGCTACCTCTCGCACAACCTGCATTACAGCGAGAACCGCGGCGTACTGATCATCGTCGCGATCATGGTCGGCATGCTGTTCGTGCAGCCGCTGATTGGTTTCCTCAGTGACAAGATCGGCCGTCGTCCCTTCATCATTGCCGGCAGCATCGCCCTGCTGGTGCTGTCGATTCCGGCGTTCAAACTGATCAACAGCGGTCAGCTCGGCTTGATCTTCGCCGGCTTGCTTATGATCGCGGTGATCCTCAACTTCTTCATCGGGGTCATGGCCTCGACGCTGCCGGCGATGTTTCCCACCCACATCCGTTACAGCGCGCTGGCCAGCGCCTTTAACGTGTCCGTGTTGATCGCGGGCCTGACCCCGACCGTGGTCGCCTGGCTGGTTGAAACCACCCAGGACCTGTACATG
This sequence comes from Pseudomonas sp. W2-17, assembly GCF_041060445.1. Lineage (NCBI taxonomy): Bacteria > Pseudomonadati > Pseudomonadota > Gammaproteobacteria > Pseudomonadales > Pseudomonadaceae > Pseudomonas > Pseudomonas sp. W2-17. Next base: position 32,191 of record NZ_JAUFNS010000026.1, read on the forward strand.
CCGGCGTACTACCTGATGGTCGTCGCAGTGGTGGGCCTGATCACCGGCCTGACCATGAAGGAAACCGCCAACAAGCCTCTGCGTGGCGCAGCGCCGGCGGCATCGGACCTCAACGAAGCCCGTGAGCTGCTGCAGGAGCACCACGACAATATCGAACAGAAGATCGAAGACATCGACACGCAGATTGCCGAGTTGCAAGCCAAACGCGAGAGCCTGGTTCAGCAGCACCCGCGTATAGATTGACCGCAACTTATCCAAACAGATGGCCGCGACAGTATCCCCTGCCGTTCGCGGCCATTTCGGCAAATTTGTCGGAACCGCTGCGTCCCTCTCCCGGTCAGGTCTTGCATGAGCATTCACCCGCTTCTGTGCAGGCACTGACAGGCGGACAGAGAACTGAAAGGCAGCCTCCCCATGACCGACATCATTGATCACTTGCCCCCCGTGCTACGACCGCAAAGCGAAATGATCCTGGCCGACATACGCGCCTCTGGCTCGACCATCGATGTGGTCAAGAGCGGCGCTCAGGCCAATGGGTTCGTGCTCGGTTTGCGTTGCTGCGGGGGAATTGACGCGCAGCAGGCCGAGCAGCTTTCGGAATTCTATGACGCCGTCGTGGAGTCGCGGTTGAAGCGGCTGACGCTCGGGTTGTCCTGATCAGCTTTATGCAGCTTGCCTGAGCGCCGGGCGCGTCCCTTTTATTTTTAGCCATTGTCAGCGGATGACATGTTTACCAACGGAGCCACACCATGCGATCCAATACTTCCTTTCTTTTCGACCTCGACGGCACCCTGACCGACAGCGTTTATCAGAACGTCACGGCGTGGAAAGAAGCCCTCGATTCGGAAAACATTCCGCTGGCGATGTGGCGAATCCACCGCAAGATCGGCATGAGCGGCGGTTTGATGCTGAAGATGCTGTCCCGGGAAACCGGGATGCAGATCAGTGAGGCGCAGGCCGAGCGGTTGAGTAAACGGCACGCCGAGGCGTATGAGAGAACCCAGGATCAGATCATTGCTTTGCCTGGCGCTGTTGATTTGCTGAAGACGCTGGACGATGAGGGTTTTCCCTGGTGCATCGCGACGAGTGGGGAGATGTCGACGGCGAAGATCAATTTGAAGGCGTTGGGGCTGGACCCGAAGAAGATCAATCTGATCACGCGCGATGATGTGAAGAACGGCAAGCCGGACCCGGATTTGTTTGTGACGGCGGCGAAGAAGATCGACGCGAAGATCGAGGATTGTCTGGTGATCGGTGATGCGATCTGGGACATGCTGGCGGCGCGGCGGTGTAAGGCGACGGGAATTGGTCTGTTGTCGGGCGGGTATGATGTGAGCGAGTTGGAGCGCGCGGGGGCGCTGCGGGTGTATGAAGATCCGCTGGCGCTGCTCAACCATCTCGATGAGATCGCGACGCGGGATTAGGTTTACAGCGTTTTTTTCAGATCAAGATCAAGGGCGTCTGCCTGGGGGCAGACGGTTTCGCCTTCGGCGAGTTACTTGGAAAAGCACCCCAAGTAACCAAGGGTGCCTGCTCTCGGTTTGGCCCTTCCTTCGTCAGGGTTCCTTCACTCCGGTCCCGCTCCGTGGGCCCGCGCCGAACGGGCATCCATGCCCTGACGGCGCTCTCGCCGCATCCATGCGGCTCGGCCCACTGCGCGAGACCTGCGTTCAGCCTGCACCCAAGTCGCGTTTGGCGGTGACTGAGCCTTTTGTGTACGAAGATCAAAATCAAGGGCAGATCAACAGCTTCCCGGCTAAAGCCGGTCCCACTGACTGAACGCGTCGCTTTTAGTGGGACCGGCTTTAGCCGGGAAGACGCAGGCCTGATCACCCCCAATTTCGCTGAATGCACGCGCTGCTCTTAGTGGGACCGGCTTCAGCCGGGAAGACGCCAGTTCAGGCGCCATCAGTTTTGATCTTCAAACTCTATCCCGCTGACTCCACAAGTGATCATTCCCACGCTCCGCGTGGGAATGCATCCTCCGACGCTCCGCGTCACCCCAATCGGCTAACCCACCCTGCCTTCATTCACCCGCTTTATAAACCGGGTAGTCGATATACCCCTCTTCCGTCCCGCCATACAACGTGGCCGGGTTGACGGGGTTCAGGGGCCAGCCGTTGGCGATGCGGGCCGGCAGGTCAGGGTTGGCGATGAAGGGGCGGCCGAAGGCGATGAGGTCGGCCAGGCCGGCGTCGATCAGGCGGTTGCCGCGCTCGGCGGTGTAGCGGCCGGCGTACATGATGCGTCCGGTGAAGGCTTCACGGATGGCTTTGCGGAAGGTGTCCGGCAGTTCGGGGGCGTTGTCCCAGTCGGCTTCGGCGATGGAGACGTAGGCGACACCTGCGTTCTCCAGGACCTTGATGGCTTCGACGTAGGTGTGGTGCGGATCGCTTTCCACCAAGCCGATGTAGACGCGTTCTTCATCGGTGCTGGCGAACAGAGGTGCGAAGCGCACGCCCAGACGGTCCCCGCCTACGGCTTCGGCGACGGCAGTGACGATCTCGCGCAGGAAGCGCAGGCGGTTTTCCAGCGAGCCGCCGTATTCGTCATCGCGGTGGTTGGCGTGCTCGGAGATGAACTGGTTGACCAGGTAACCGTTTGCCGCGTGAATTTCCACGCCGTCAAAACCCGCTTCAATTGCGTTTTTCGCGGCTTGGGCATACAGCTTCACCAACTCGCGGATTTCTTCGACCGTCAGGGCGCGAGGCGTTGGCGGCACCACCAGCTGTCCTGCGGCCGGCGCCGTTTCGATGAACGCCTTGGCGTTGGCTGCCGGGATCGCCGATGGGGCAACCGGCGCTTCGCCGTTGGGCTGCAACGCGTGGTGGGACACGCGGCCCACGTGCCAGAGCTGAGCGAAGATCACGCCCTCTTCCGCGTGCACCGCATCGGTCACTTTGCGCCAGCCTTCGACCTGCTCGGCGCTGTAGATGCCCGGCGTCCATGCATAGCCCTGGCCGCGCGGCTCGATCTGGGTGCCTTCGGTGATCATGAAACCGGCGGACGCACGCTGCTGGTAGTAGGTCGCCATCAGGTCCGAAGCGATATCGCCCGGTTGAAGGCTTCGCTGGCGGGTCAGCGGCGGGAAGGCAATGCGGTTTTTCAGCACGTGCCGACCCAGCGTTACGTGGGTGAGCAAGGGTTGCGTGGCCATGGCTAATACTCCGTTCAAGGCTTTGAAAGTGATGACCAGATCGGTCTGCGTAGACCAGTCGTCTAGTGGATGGCCGGGAGTCTAAAGCGCACCTGCAGACCCGGCAATGTCAGATCCGCAATGATTCCGGACATCGGCGGCAGACAACGCTATTTGCAGAATCTTGCGCTTTTGAGCCCACCCACCCTGACGACCCGTTGCACTCAGCTGTCGCGGCCTTATGATTCCGCGAATCGAACGTTGGTCGACTCTCGGCAATACCAGTGGGCTCACCGGTCGCCACCCCACACCCTGAACAGGCACTCCATGAACATCATCCGCAGCAAAGACTTCACCGGTGACCGCGCGTGGGCCGCATTGGACATCGCCAGCATGAACGGCATCACCACGCGACTGCACTGGACGGATCAGCCCTACAGATGGCACGTGAATGACGGTCAGGAGGTGTTTGTGGTGCTGGACGGGCAAGTGGAGATGCGCTTCAAGCAGGACGGTGTCGAGCATAAAACCGTGCTGCAAACGGGGGATATTTTCTACGCCTCCATCGGCACGGCCCACGTTGCCCACCCGTTGGGTGAAGCGCGGATTCTGGTGATCGAAAGCGAGGGCAGCGTCTGAACCAGGCCGCCTGATCACCGCAAAATCGAGGGTGCTCGAAAGGGCCCCTTCCCGGCTGAAGCCGGTCCCACTAAAACACCGCGCCCATCAGTGGCACCGCATACCCTAGTGGGACCGGCTTCAGCCGGGAACAGGCCGGTGAGTACACCATCAATGTTACGGTGTGACATCTGACGCGTTCCCCGCTAAAGCCAGTCCTGCAAGTTGATCGCGGTCCCATCATCTGCTCGCGGTGACTCAGTCGGCAGGTGCTGTGGGGACCCTGACAGACATCAGGGTGCCTGTTCCTGCCAAAGCGCCTTCGCCGCCGTTTCAAGCCGGACACGCTGCGTATACTCAAGCGCGACGAAGCACAGGACTTCGAACCGCCGGGGGCTACGATGCTGGACGAACATCAATCTCCTCTTTATGACCGCTTCCCGCTGCCAGCGGAACAACACTGGCCGGAGGCGATTCGGCACCCTTCTCTGCAGCCCCTTGCGCGCCCGGCCGCGCGCATCACTCCCGTCTGCCATCAGGACGCCGCCGGGCAAAGCGATTACGCCCAGAGCCTTCACGCCCGCAAGATGGCCGAGTTCAGCGCCTCCATCGCCCATGAAATCTGCCAGCCCCTGCTGGGCATCGCCGCCAATGCCGCCGCCAGCCTGCGCTCACCGCCCAGCGGGTGCGGCTCGAAACCGGTTTGTTTGTAGACCAATCCATCGTCGCCGACGCCGTTCAGTTGCAGCAGCTGCTGGTCAACCTCATCACCAATGCCGTGGAAGCCATGGCCAGCTATGGCCGCGACGCCGCTGTCCTGCGCATCAATTCGTTCACCCTCGATGACGGCGTCGAAGTGTGCATCGAAGACAACGGTCCGGGCATCCCGGCAGACCGCCGCGAGCAGATCTTCGGCGCGTTCTGTACCACCAAGAGCAGCGGCCTCGGCGTCGGGCTGGCAATCTGTCGCGCGGTGGTCGACGCCCATCACGGGCGCATTTGGGCACAAGCCTCGGCCAGCGGAGGCGCACGCATTCGCATTCAGCTGCCGACGTGCTGTTACTGAAAGGCTGCCAGCCAGCTAGCCATTCCCCAACGACGCCTCATCAAGCCCGTTCGATCAGCCGCGGCAGACACGCCGCACACCCCCGATTGCGTCCAAACGCCAATCATTCACATTCGTTCGCGCAATCCCCTAGAATGCCGCCTGGATTCAGGCTCGTGCCCCCTGCGCTGGCAGTGGCGGTAACAGAAAGGCGATCAAGGCATGCGCGACATTCCAAAGCAGAAAACAGTGGCGGTGGTGCTGTTCAACGACGTGCTCATGCTCGACGTGACCGGCCCCATGGACGTTTTTTCGATTTCCAATCGACTGCTGGCGCCGGAGAAGCAGTACCGACTGATCACCGTGGCTCAACCCCCACTGCTCATCCGCAGCTCCTGCGGACTCAAGGTTCAGGCGGACCTGGCGCTGAACGATCTGCCGGGCGACATCGACCTGCTGCTGGTCCCCGGCGGGCCGGGCGCGTACGGCGTCAGCCATCCTCAGCTCACCGCCTGGCTACCGGCCGCTGCCCAGGGCGCCCGACGTTTCGGAGCGATCTGCACCGGCGCGTTTCTGCTGGGTGACGCCGGCCTGCTCGACGGTTACCGCTGCACCACTCACTGGAACTACGTCGAGCGCCTGGCCCGGCGCTTCCCCGCCTCCCGTGTCGAAACCGAACAGATCTATGTCGTCGACCGCAACCTGATCACCTCCGGCGGCATTACAGCGGGGATCGACATGGCCCTGGCCATCGTCGCCGAAGACCACGGCAAAGAGGTCGCGCTGGAGGTCGCCAAAGTGCTGCTGGTGGTGATGAAGCGTCAGGGCGGACAAACGCCCTACGGCCCGTTGCTGGCGGCGGTGCCCCGGGATGACAGCGCGATCGCCCGGGTGCAGGCCTACGTCGTGGACCACATTGATGAGGCCTACACCGTGCAGCGCATGGCCGACCTGGCGGCGATGAGCCCGCGCAATTTCGCTCGGGCGTTCCAGCGCGAAGTCAGCCTGACGCCCATGCAATTTCTGCTCAACGCGCGCATCGACCATTCACGCAAACTGCTCGAAGGCAGCGACCTGCCCCTCAAGGTCGTGGCCAGTCGCTGCGGCTTTGGCAGCGCGCGGCACATGCGCAAGGCGTTCAGCGAGCGCATTGGCGTGACGCCCGGCCAATACCGTCAGCAGTTCGGCGGCGACTGAACGAGTGCGCGCGTCAGTCATCTGATCTTCAAGGGCGGCCATTGCGCCGCACACTCGCCAACAGGCTCGCAGACACGCACACTGCGCTGCTTGTCTGAAACACACACCGTTCAGTCGCTGGAAGGACTTGCCCATGACCACCCACACCGAAACCGCGCTGCTTGCCGGAGGCTGCTTCTGGGGCATGCAGGACTTGCTGCGCCGCTACCCCGGCGTCGTCTCGACCCGCGTCGGCTACTCCGGTGGCGACGTCGACAACGCCACTTATCGCAACCACGGCACCCACGCCGAAGCCATCGAAATCGTCTTCGACCCCGAGCAGATTTCCTACCGCAAAATCCTGGAATTCTTCTTCCAGATTCATGACCCGTCGACCCCGAACCGCCAGGGCAATGATCGGGGCGTAAGCTATCGCTCGGCGATTTTCTACCTCAACGACCAGCAGAAAGCCGTGGCCCTGGACACCGTGGCCGATGTCGATGCCTCGGGCCTGTGGCCGGGTAAAGTCGTCACCGAAATTGCCCCGGCCGGGCCGTTCTGGGAAGCCGAACCCGAGCATCAGGATTACCTGGAGCGCATCCCCAACGGCTACACCTGCCATTTCATTCGCCCAAACTGGACACTGCCAGTACGGGACAAGGCCACCACCGCCTGATGGGTTTACTTTCATGGGGGGCCGCGTGCCAGAGCGGTCCCCCGAACATGACGGTCAGCGCCGAAGCACAGTCTCCGACTGGCATCCGTGCATAAACTAATAACCAAACGATATTTAGCGAATTCTTTTTAGAACCTTATGATTCGTGGCTTGCGCCCTTTCGCGCCTCACTCGCCACGAGTCCGCCATGCCCATCCTTCGCACCACTGCTGGCACGTTCATTCGAAACGCATTGCTGACCGGCCTGGTCGCTGCGATGGCGAGCGGTTTCGCGCTGTCGGCGAGTGCTCGAGAAACGGTGCGCATCGGCTACCAGAAATCCTCCACCCTGATCACGCTGCTCAAAACCCAGGGCACCCTCGAGGAGGCACTGGGGAAAGACAACATTGACATCACCTGGATCAAAAGCCACCCCCGGGAAGCCGCGCAAGTGCTTGGCCCGCTGTGGGGCAATCTGGACGTGGAAACCGTCGAGGCCGCCAACGCCCATCGCAGCTACCAGGTCGAGCCGGTGAAGGCCGACCAACTGGGCGAACAACAGAAGATCGCTGATGCCTTTTTCAAGGCCGGGCTATTGCCCACTGCTGTGGATGCCAAGGACGTGGACATCTGGACGCCATGAATGGAGCACCTGGCGTTGCCAACCGCTGCACCTGACCCTTCACTCCCACTCTTGAGCGCACTTGATGAAAGGCTTAAAACCGCTGTCGCTGTCTGCCGTACTCGGCTCCGCCCTGCTGCTGAATGCCGTGTTTTCGTTCTCCGCCGTCGCCGGCCTGCTGGAAAAGGGCCGCAGTCAGGGGCTGACCGCCGGCATCGCCAACGAGCAACCCTACGCGTACGTGGGCACTGACGGGAAAATCGTCGGCGCCAACGTCGAAATCCTCCGGGCCATTCTGGAGCCCCTGGGCATCAGCAAGGTTGAACTGCCGATCACCGAGTTCGGCTCGCTGGTGCCGGGCCTCGCGGCAGGTCGTTTCGATCTGATCGGTGCCGGCCTGTTCATCAATCCGGCGCGCTGCAAAGTGATTGGCTATTCCAACCCGGTCACCCGTTCCGGCGGCGCGTTTCTGGTCAAGGCCGGCAACCCGCTGAAGCTGCACAGCCTCAAGGACGTCGCGGCCAACGGCAAGGCGCGGCTGGCGACCCAGCCCGGCAGCAATCAGGTCCAGGAAGCCAAGCACAGCGGCATCAGCAATGGCAACGTCGTGCTCTTCGACAAGGACACCGAAGCCCTTGCCGCGCTGCAGGCCGATCGCGTCGACGTGGTGTACTTCCCGGATGCCGAAATCATCGGCCTGCTGAAAAAAGCCGAGGGCACGCCGGTTGAACGGGCGCTGCCGTTCGAGCAGATCCCGGACGCCGACGGCAAACCGACCTGGAATTACCACGCCTACGGCCTGCCGAAAAACGATCCGGCGTTTACCCAGGCGTTCAATGAGCAACTGGCGAAACTGCGCGCGTCCGGCGACCTGCTGAAGATCCTGCAGAAATACGGCTACACCGAAAACGAACTGCCACCCGCAGACGTGACGGCCGAGCAACGCTGCAACCGCTAATGCCGATGCCGATGCCGATGCCATTGTAGGACCGGCTTCAGCCGGGAAGACGTCGGTGGGCACACCGCAAAATGGAGGGCGCCAGTACGGGCCTCTTCCCGGCTAAAGCCGGTCCTACAGACCGCGTGCATTCAGTGGGACCGGCTTTAGCCGGGAAGGCGTCGATAGGCACACCGCAAAGTTGATTTTTCACCCCGCAACATAACGGCCCCAGCCCATACGAGTACGGCCCATGCTTTTTGATGCTTCCACCCTTGATACCGCGCGCTTCATCGCCCGCCAACTGGCGAACGGCGCACTGGTTACCCTTCAAATCACCTTCTTCGCCCAGGTCGTCGTGGTGGTGATGTCGTTTGTTATTGCGCTGATGCGCCTGTCGCCGTGGCGCGCGTTGCGCTGGATTGCGACGGTCTACGTTGAAATCCTGCGCGGCATATCCGCCCTGGTGCTGCTGTTTTACCTGTTCTTCATCCTGCCGCTGTTCGGCATCACCCTGGCGCCAATGACCACCGGCATTCTCGGCCTGGGCCTGACCTTCTCCGCCTACGGTGCGGAAATCGTGCGGTCGGCCCTGAGCAATGTCGCCCGGGGCCAGCGCGACGCCATCAAGGCCTTGGACTTCGACGCGATCACCGCGTTTCGCCGAATCATCCTGCCTCAGGCGTTGCCCTTCATGCTGCCGCCGATGGGCAATCAACTGGTCGAACTGTTGAAGACCACCTCGCTGGTGTCACTGATCACCCTCAGCGACCTGACCTTTTCCGGCGGTCAACTGATCACCACCCTGGGCAAGCAGACGCTAATCTGGAGCATCGTGCTGGTGTGTTATTTCGTCATGGCCTGGCCGCTCAGTTGGCTGGTCAAGCGCTATGAGCGACGGGTTACCCACTGGCGTCGCGGGGTGGCGCCATGAACTTCGATTACGCCTTCGCCTGGTCCATCGTCCCCGATCTGTTTCAGGGGCTGCTGGTGACGCTGCAAGTGGTGATCCTCGGCTTCCTGCTGGCGGTGCTGCTCGGTCTGCTGCTGGCCATCGCCCAGCGCTCGAAAAAAGCGCGAGTTCAACGACTGAGCGCCGGCTACCTGAGCTTTTTTCGGCACACGCCGCTGATGGTTCAGCTGTACGTGCTGTTCTTCGCCCTGCCCCTGGCCGGCCTGACCCTGCCGCCAATTTCCACCGGGGTGATCGGGCTGGGGCTGTATTACGCGGCCTACATTGCCGAAGCCTTTCGCGGTGCCATCGAAGGCGTGCCGGCGGGTCAATGGGAAGCGGCCAGGGCACTGGATTTCGACAGCGCCACCACGTGGCGACGGATCGTCCTGCCCCAGGCGCTCAAGCCGATGCTGCCGGTGCTCGGCAATTACCTGATCGGCATGTTCAAGGAAACCCCGCTGCTGGCGGTGATCACCATTCCCGAGCTGTTTCAGGCGGCGAAACAGATCGCCGGCATGACCTACCGCTACAACGAGCCCTACACGGTGATGGCGCTGATGTTTCTGGCGATCAGCGTGCCAACCTCCCTGTTGTTCAAATATTTCGAGAGGCGCAGCCATGTCTGATCTCGCACACGCTCTGCCCGGCACTTCGCCGCAGATCATCCTCAAGCAAGTGGTGAAAAACTTCGGCGCGACCTGGGTCATCGATCACCTCGACCTGAGCATTCCCGCTGGCCAGAAAGTCGCACTGATCGGCCCCAGCGGTTCGGGCAAATCCACGGTGCTGCGTCTGATCAAGGGCCTTGAGGCCTATCAGCACGGCAGCATCGAGGTGGCCGGCGCGCCGGTACCGGCCAAATCCGGCGGCTGGCACTGGCCCGGCGCGAAAAAGCCACCGGTGGTGCACCGCGTCGGCATGGTGTTCCAGCAGTTCAACTTGTTTCCGCACCTGACCGTGCAGCAGAACGTCACCGAAGCGCCGCTTCAGGTGCTCAAACTGAGCCGCGAAGAGGCTCTGGAACGCGCCCATCAATACCTTGGGCTGGTCGGTTTGAGCCACAAGGCCGATGCCTATCCCGCGCAGCTTTCCGGCGGCCAGCAACAGCGCGTCGCGATCGCCCGGGCGCTGGCCATGCGGCCCCAGGTGATGCTGTTCGACGAGGTCACCTCCGCGCTCGACCCGGAGCTGGTCGGTGAAGTGCTGGCGGTGATCCGCGCCATCGCCCACGAGCAGCAGATGACCATGCTGCTGGTGACCCACGAAATGAAGTTCGCCCAGGACATCGCCGACCGCGTGCTGTTCATGGAGGCCGGGCGCATCGTCGCCGACGGCTCGCCCACCGAGGTGCTGGTCGACCCGGACAACGAGCGCACGCGGCGCTTTCTCAATCTGGTGGAGCAACGTTGATCGGCCGCGGGTCAGGCTCGCGCGCCGTGGAAAAAAACCGAACTCGCCGACCGCTCACACATCCAACCTTCATACCCCACAGCGAGAATGAATCCATGAGCAACGACACCCCGGTTGACCCACGCAACGTCACACAGCCTGACGCGCCAACCCTCGACAGCGCTGGCAAACCTGTCAACGTCGTGCAGCGTGACCTCAACGACCCGGACAACGACACCCGCGCAGTGGACGAAGTCATCACCCCGACCTCCATTCGTGAAAAGGAACAGGACGCCGAAGAGCTGAACAAGAAATCGGCTGAAATCGAACGCAAGGTTGCTGACGGCCGTTGATTCGCCACAGGGCGGTCTAATGGCCGCCCTGCTTTCCTGAATCTGTGTCCACTCCCGGCATCATTTGCCGCGCCGCAACATCGATTGTGTCCACCCCTGAAGCCGGTCCTAGGTGTCCAGCAGTGCGCGCACCGCTTCAAGCACCGCGCTGATCTCGAAGGGCTTGTCGAACACCTTGCTGAACAGATCGGGCCGGGCGATGCCCAGGTGAGACTGCGCGCCGCTCATCAGCACAATGGGGATTTGCCCCAGGCTCTGATTCACGCGCACCGCTTCCGCCAGCTCGATGCCGTTCATCCCGGGCATCATGTAATCGGTGATGATCAGCTGCGGGCGCTCGCGTTCGAGAATGCCGAGGGCCTTCAATCCGCTGCTGGCGGTGACGGTCAGGTAGCCTTCATCTTCCAGCGCGAAGCTCAATATGTCGGCGATGAGGTATTCATCATCGACAATCAGAATCGTGGTCATGCAGCCCTCCGCGCTTTCGAGCGAACATCGGCTCGAAGACAACCGTTACGCCGTCGCATTGCCTGAATCGTCGAGGGCATGAAACGCAGCCTTTTTCACAGTCAGACCCTGCTCGCCAATCAAGACGTCCAGTAGGGCCGGGTCGTAGGGGTTGTCGCGGATTTTGAGGATCGACAGTTGCCGGGTCAGCCCCGCTGTTGATTGCGCAAAGCGGATCAGCATGAGGTTGTCGACAATGCCCGACATGTCAGGGGCCGGAGCGTCGATCTTGCCGCCGATCAGGCCGCGGATTTCCCAGCTGGCAACCACCGTGACGCCACGGGCGCGAAGCTCGCTCATCAGGGCGCTGAAGAGGTCGAGAATACGCGATTGATCGGCCGAAGCGCGGGCCATGCCACCGAGGCTGTCGAGGAACACCCGCTTGATGCCCTGCCGCTCGACGATCGTCAGCAGGTCGAGGGCAAGTTTGTCGATCAACTCGGCGCTCGCCGATTTCCAGGCAATGTGCAGCGCACCGGCGCGCTCCAGCGCTTCGAAGTCCAGCCCGAGCGCCGCCGCCTTCACCCGTAGGCGCTGGGGCGACTCGTAGAAGCCGAACAACAGCCCCGGTTCGTCGGGCGTCGAGCGAGCGAGAAAGTTCAGGCCGAACGTGGTCTTGCCAGTGCCCGATGGGCCGAGGAGCAAGGTCACCGACGATTCCACCAGACCACCGCCGATCAACGGGTCCAGCGCGTCGATGCCGCTGGGGACGACACAGAATTCTGCACTGTCGCGCAACGCCGAGTGGGTGATGGTGCTTTCGAGGCGCGGGTAGACAACCAGGCCGTTTTCGGTGATTTCGCATTCGTGGGCGCCGGGGATGGCGCCGCTCCCCCGCGTCTTGCGCGCCTTGATGCGGCGCACGGAACGGTTGCCGACCAGTTCTTCGCCCATCTCCAGCACGCCGTCGACCATAGTGTGTTCGGGGCTGCCGTCATCCAGTTGTGAGCTGGTCAGGAAGAATACCGTGCAACCGGCGAAGGCGGCATGGCCCTGCAATTCGGAGATAAAGCGTTTGGTGTTGAGGGTGGATTCGGCTTTGGAGCGGGCATTGAGCAGCCCGTCGAGGATCATCACCGTGGACTTCTGGCGGACGATCTCCCGGCGCAGCAGCTTGACGACTTCATCGAGGCCGTCGTTTTCCATGGTGTCGAACGCGCTCACGAACTGGATCTGGTCGCCGACGCGGTCCTTGTCGAAGAAACTCATGGTGGAAAGAAACTGAAACAGCCGTTCGTGGGGCTCGGCGAGCAGGGTCGCGAACAGCACCCGGCCGCCATTGCGGATGTGATTGAAACCGATCTGGTTGGCCAGGATGGTTTTTCCGGAGCCCGGTCGGCCCTGAATGATGTACGAGGATCCGGCAACGAAACCGCCCATTAGCAGCTCATCAAGCCCTTCGATTCCGCTCTGAAGGCGTTTTAGCTGATTCAAATTTGCTTCCTCCGCCAGCGTATTGGCGTCGTGAATATTGCGAGTTAAGTGCGCGACTAATCACGGATTATTGAGTTTTTGAGGAAGCTTTCCAAGGGCAATCATCAATTCTCATGACAGATTCACACGCATTCGCCGACAGGCATTGCGGCTAATCCATTCATATGAGTGATTATCACTCGACCGAATCGGATCCGGCTTCCGGGGTACACCCTTCGGTTTCGGCCTGGGACTGCTCGGTGCGCCGCTCGGGATCGTCGGACTTGAGGGGTGCGGACAGCGGGTATTCAGGCGTGTCGTCACGGTCTGCCGGTTGGTCGTCAGCAGTCCCGCGAACAAGTGATGAGCTGTCTGGGCGCATGGTTGCAGGTCCATTGAGGGAGGCAGGTGTTGGAGCGCACCGGCAGGCACTCGTGCGGTTCACCGGACCAATGGAGTGAACGGTGTCGTGTGCACCGAGCTGGATTGGCTACGACCTCGACTGTAGGACCGGCTTTAGCCGGGAAGGCGTCAATAGTCCCGCGCAAAATTGGGACTGTACCCACTGGCCTCTTCCGGGCTGAAGCCGGTCCTGCTGCCGGGAAGGCGTCGGTCGTTACAACGCAAAACGGAGGGCGCTCACACCCGCTTTTCCCCGGCGTCATCCAGATTCAGCAACACGGTAAAACAGCATCCCCCGTCATCGCGGCTGGTCAGGGTCACGGTCCAGTGCTGATTGGCGCAGATGCGCTGGACCAGCGACAACCCCAGGCCCAGCCCTTCCCCGCGTTGCTCGTCGCCGCGCACGAAGGGCTGGAACATGGCCTGCTGTTTTTCCAGCGGGATGCCGATGCCGCTGTCCTCGACGCTGAAACCCTCACTGCGCAGGGTCAGCTGGATGAACCCCTGATCGGTGTAATGCCAGGCGTTGCGCAGCAGATTGCCCATCACCGAGCGCAGCAAAGGCGCGTTGTAGACCTCACCGTCGCCGTCGTGGCGCTGATAGATGAAGCGCAAGCCTTTGTCTTCGATGGGCGCGCGCCAGGTGTCCACCAGCTCATCGGCAATCAGCACCAGCGAAGAACGCTGACCCTGAGGCGTGTTCTTGCCCTCCGTGCGCGCCAGCAGCAGGAAGGTTTCGACCAGTTGGTTCATACCCGCCGTGGCCTTGCCGATGCGCTTGACCTGCGTGCGGGAGCGGTCGTCCAGCGCGGGGTATTCCATCAGCAATTCGCAGGACGTCGCCAGCACCATGAGCGGCGTGCGCAGTTCATGGCTGACGTCGCTTGTGAACAGCTTCTCGCGGCTCAATGCGGCGCGCAGCCGGCCCAGGGTTTCATCGAATGATCGGGCCAGCGCACCGACTTCATCGTTGGCGTAGTCGCTGGCGAGCACCGGCGCCATCTCCAGCAACTGATCGCGATGACGCACCTGGCCGGCCAGGCGCGACACCGGCGTGATCACCCGGGACGCGAGCAGCCGACCCAGCAGCACCGCCAACAGCACGCTGAGGAAGAAACCGACCAGCACGACACCGAACAGAATGCGCTCGCGCTTTTCGAATTTGCGCTGGTCACGCAGCAGCACGTAGTGGCGCCCGTTTACCTCGGAGACCATGGCGTAATAGGCTTTCTTGCCGCGAAAGAACTCCTGGAATCCCGGGCGCAGGCCCTTGAGGTCGTCGCTCATGGCGAGGTCACCGACGCCCTCGTCGGCGTAGAATAACTCGTCTTTTTCCGGCCGGTGGCGCCAGTCGTTGACGCTGTCCACCGCCAGCAGCCGGTGCAGATTGCCGCCCAGGCTCATGATCGTCAGGCGCTTTTCGACCACGTGCACGGTGGCGATGATGCCGACGGCGAATACCCCGGCGACCAGCGCGCTCATCAACGCAAATACGATGACAATCCGTTGTTTAAGGCTGTGTTTGATGTCCATGAAGGTCCGTGCATGGCGGTACTCGAATCCGGGGCGTGGCCCCACCGGCGGCGATTATCCGGTGCCGGATGTCATGGTTTTGTCAAATGCCGCGCTCTTTCCGGCTGAAGCCGTTCCCATTGGAAATCAGCGGACGCATGAGCAACATCCCGACCGCGCACCCGCCCATCAGCAGGCAGGTGACGATGAAGATCACCGGCATGCCGAAATGCCCGCCCAGGTATCCCCCGGTCAGTGGCCCCAGCACCTGGCCGATGTACTGGCAGGACGTGGAGTAGCCGAGCATGCGCCCGGCGACGGCGTCGGGTACCGAATGGCGGATGATGGCCGCAATGCACGGCAACAGGCCGCCCAGGGCAATGCCCATGAGAAAACGCAGCAGTACCAGCTGCCAGGCATGGGTGACGAACGCCTGGGGAATGAGCAAGACAGCCGCCGCCGTCAGACACCCGATGACCACTTTCCAGTGGCCGATGCGGTCGGCCAGCTTGCCAATGCGCGAGGCCGACAGCACGCTGGCCAGCGCAGTCGCCGACATCACCAGCCCGGCCATCAGCGTGACGTTTTCGCTGTGCAACTGGGTCAGGTACACAGTGATGATCGGCTCGATGGACATGATCGAAAACATCACCAGACAGGCCACAACCAGCATGGTCAGCACCGGTTTTCTGTCCGCGATGACGTCCCAGGCCCGCACAGCCGGCGCTTTCGCCACGCCAGTCTGACGCTTGGGCCGAGGCGCCTCCTTCATCAGAAACAGCGTGGCAAGGAAGGTCAGAAAGATCACGCCCCCGGCCAGGAAGAACGTGCTGCGGATGCCGATCAGCGGCGGCAACAGCCCGCCAATCAACGGCCCGGTCAGATTACCGGCCATGATTCCCGACGAGAGCATGCCCAGCGCCCAGCCGGTGCGCGCCTTGGGCGTCTGCGTGGCCACCAGAATGGTCGCACCGGAGGCATAGCCGCCGAGCAACCCCGCCAGCAAACGCAGCCCGACCAACTGATAAATGTTCTCTGCCAGCCCGATCAGCGACATCGCCACCGCCATGCCCAGGCTGGCACGAATCAGCATCAGCTTGCGCCCGTAGCGATCACCCAGCCGCCCCCACAGCGGCGCGGTCAGCGCGGCGGACAGAAAGGTCGCGCCAAACGCCACCCCTGACCACTGCACGATGGCGGCCTGATCAGTGACGCCCAGGTGCTCGACATACAGCGGCAGAAACGGCAGCAGCAAGGTCATCGCAACGATGGTGGTGAACGCGCCGAACACACAGACGGCCAGGTTGCGCCTCCAGTGTTCTTCGACGAGGGATGGCTGAGATTGAGAAAGCGTGGTCATGACGGCTCTACCGGGAACGGAATACGCTCACGGTAGAGGGCTGAGGACCATAAATAAAATTCATGTTTTTCATGTGGGGGATTCCAGCCAGGAATAACCCCCTGCCGCTAAAGCGGTCGCACCGGGTTCACGACGCCGTGGACGCGCGCGGTATCGTGAAACGGAATTCGCTGCCGACGCCCTCTTCACTGATGGCCGTCAGTTCACCGCCGTGAACTTTGACGATCCCTTGGGAGATATAGAGCCCAAGGCCGGTGCCACTCGGGTTGCCTTCACGTCTGCGCCAGTAGCGCTCGAACACATGGGGCAACTGATCGCTGCGAATACCCTCCCCGGTATCCACCACGGTGAACACCACATGGTCGCCCGCACCCGCCGCCGTGACCTTTACGCTGCCAGCCTTGGGGGTGAATTTGATCGCATTGCCCACCAGGTTGGAGAGCACCTGAAACATGCGCTCCGGATCGGCGAAAACCGTCAGCTCGGGTTCGGCGTGGAAGGTCAGGTCGATGAATTTGTTCAGCGCCAGTGGCGTGAGCAGTGACCAGGCGTCTTCGAACAACTGGCTGACTTCCAGCCGCTCGGCGTCGATGAAGTAGCGGCCGGCTTCGATCTTTGACGTATCGAGCAAATCCTCCAGCAGGCTGCTCATCCGCGAAGACGCGCGCTGCAGGATGTCGACGGCAGAGCTGAGTCGTTTGGTAGATGCTGTGGCGTCGGCGTTGATCACCCGCTGCATCATGCCGCACTGCATGACGATAACCGTCAGCGGGCTGCGCAGGTCGTGCGACACCACGGCCACCAGTTCATCGCGGGCACGCACCGCCTCTTTCTCGCGCAGCACCTGCCGTGACAGGTCTGCCTCCAGCGCAGAGCGACGCAGATCGGACACCGCGTAGACCTCACCGGCGCTCCAGGTTCTGGCCTTGCCCTCGACCTGCTGTTCCCACAGGGCAAAGGATTCCCGTGGTTGCAGGCGATCATTGACGACCCGTTTGGCCTGTTGCGGGTTGCCGCTCCACTCCACGCTGCCCCTGACTTCGGCGCGAAACCACAACACCCCGTTGGCCACCGGTTTGGGCAAGCTGAACGCCAGCAGTCCGCTGGCCACGCGTTGATACGCTTGGGCGTCGGGGAACACGGCACCGAGGCTGGACGTCTCGAACACCGATCCGGGCCGGTTCTGCAGCCATTGCTGCAACGCGCTCACTTGCTCGGTGCTCGGGCACTGGCCGATCAGGTGTACCTGACCGTCGATGATCACCGCCGCACCGGTGGCGTCGACCAGTGTCAGCAGCGCCTGGGCGTGTTCAAGCAGCCCGTTGTACACGTCGTCAGCGGACTCGTTCATCGCCCTGGACAGCCTGTCCAGCATATGATGCTTGGCCAGTCGCTGGCGCTGAGTCTGCTGATCTTCCAGCAGGCTGATCTGCATCGACAGCACTTGCCCGATGGTCTGGCAGGCCGAGCGCAGCGTGTGGGGAACCTGCAGCGGCTCGCGATTGCCGCAACTGATCAGGCCCCAGAGGCGTTCATCCTTGAGCAGGGAAATGCTCATTGATGAGCGCACGCCCATGTTGTGCATGTACTGACAATGGATCGGCGACACGCTGCGCAGCACCGCGTGGCTCATGTCCAGCGGCTCGCCGGTATCCGGGCGCAGGGCCGGGACCAGAGGCGCCGGCACATACGCAGCGTCGGGGATGATGCGCAGCCAGTTCAGGCGGTACAGCTCGCGGGCCTGCTGCGGGATGTCGGTGGCGGGGAAAAACAGCCCCAGGTAGGCGTCCAGTTCGGCCGTCGCCGACTCGGCAATGACCTGCCCGTGACCCTCCTCTTCAAAGCGATAGATCATGACCCGGTCGTAGCCGGTCAGTGCACGGATTTCCGAGACGCTGATGGCGTACAGATCGTCCAGCGATTTGGCCGATTGCAGGCGACGCAAGGTGCGCGTGAGGCGCGGCCCCAAGTGCTGCATCGATGCCTGTGTGGCGACGGGCTCAAGTTCCAGAAACAACAGGCCGTCGTGACGATGCATCAGGCCATCGAACGCCTGCCCGGCACATTGCATCGGCAAAGGATCGAGGCTGTGCAGATCCGCGTCCTGAACGGCGTCGCGCAAGGCGTCGGCCTGCGCCTCGCCCAGCCAGCGTACCAGCGAGTCGCCGGCCTGCGCGTCGCCGGGGATGCCCAGCATCTGCCAGGCATTGGCGCTGGCCTGTTGCACGGTCCAGTCGGTTTCGAGCAGGGTCAGCAGAGCACCGTGGGGCTGAATGGCGCCGGGGATACGAATGGGTTCATTGGCACAGGTGTCCAGCAGCTCATCCATGTTCAGCGTGTGGTCAAGCGTCATTCAACACTCCCCTTTGCTCCAGCCAGGTTTGAAAGCAGTGGAAAGTGGAACAGGCCGCCTGCACCACCTCGGCGTTGTGCAGCGGCCCATCGAACTCGGCCAGTTGCTTGAGGAAGGCCTTCCACAACCGCCCGGTGTCGCGGCCGTACACGTCCAGAAACTCACCGCCGCTGTCGGCGTCGACGCTCAGCCTGTCGGCGATGATCCGCCGCAGCACCTGCCCCCCCAGCGTCGCCCCTTCCATGACGTACATCACACCGAGCAACTGCGCGCGGCTGTCGATGGCAGGCAGCGCGCTGCATTGGGGCAAGGCGTGGATCTGCGTATCACTCAGCCCGAGGGCGTAGAGATCCTTGACCAGCGCCGGGATTTTCTGCCGCGCCGGGTCGATGGCCTGGGGCACAAGAAACCGCTGCATTGACTGCTGCAACGGCAGATGGAAGCCGTAATAAGCCTCGATGATCCGTTTGTAGGTGTCGAGATCGAGTCGGGAATGGGTCAGTGGCAGCCTGGCTTCGAGGGCCAGATGCTGGGCAGCGGTCGCCGTGCGCAACTGCTGCTGCACGGTCGCGAGAGGCGCCGGGGCGTCTGCGCAGGGCAACTCGGGGGTGATTTCAACCAAGGGCGAAAGTGTCCGTCTGAGCGAAGGTGCCTGAACATGCGGCGGCCGCGGCGTGAAGGCAGGTGATGCGCGCACACTAATGGACGCACACTAATGGACGCAAGACCCGGCTGTAAACCTGGCTGACAGTCAAATGCCAGGGTTCGGCTGGGCGGTCGGTAGCCCCTTTGTGCGACCGGCGTCGTGGGGGAGCGTGAAAGCAACGCGCACCCTCACTGCCAGGCCAATGCGGCGATCAGGCTTAACAGCGTGACGATCACTACTCCGGTCCATACCGCCAGGCGTTTTTTCGTACGGGGTCTGATGGTCTGGGCAGGCGTGGGCTGCGTGACCGCCGGGCCCCTCTGCGCCGGGAGATGCGTTTCGGTGTGCAGCGGTGAAGGTTGCGTGGAGTGCTGCGCGACCATCGCCGTGGCCTGAGCGACGCGCTCGATGCGGGACGCCCGTTGCGCAATCTGCTGGCGCAGCTGTTCCAGAGGTCGGGTCGGCAGCGGATTCTGGTACCGCAGCGTTTGGCGCAACTGTCCAAGCTGCACGTTCAACAGGCCAAGGTCCGCGAGATCGCCGGCGTTGATCTCCATTTCCCGCAGCACCGCCTGCAACTGGCCGAACAGTCCCCCGAATATCTCCGCCCGCGCCGACACCCCGCGGGGCCATGTGTTGCTGCCTGCCTGCAAGAGGTTTTCCATCACGGTCACCCCTTCGGACATCCCGTTCACCCCGGCTCGGTGACTGCGGGCCAAGGCATAGGCAGCCGCTGATTGCAGATCAGCGCCGTTGCGGGCAAACACATCCAGGCAACACTGCTCGACCTGCCGCCAATCGACATCAGGACAGGCGGGATGAGCGAGCCTGGCCATTTCGGTGCACAGCGCGCGGTATTCGGACAGCGCGCGCGGATCGCCCCCAGGCTGGATGTCCAGGCCTGACAGACTTTTTGCCTGGCCGCTCACGTCCGGGCCTGCACATTATGGCGCTTGAGATGACGCACCACCGCCCTTCCCTCCGGGCTCAAGGTCGTACCGAACGTCGCGGTGCGGTTCCCTTCAAGGGTGGCGTCGAGGGCGTAGACCAGATGACCCGGCTGGGTCTGCGGCAACAGCTCAATGTGCAGCGACAACAGGCGCGGCTCGTACTTGAGCAGCGTGTCGGCGATGGTCCGCATCAGTCCATGGGCGGCAGAGGGCAAGCCTTCGAGCACACCGCCCATGTCCGGCAGGCCGTAATCGGGCAAGTGCGCGAGGGTGCCCGCGCGGCTGTTGAGCACGCGTTGCACATTGTCCAGCACCGAGAGCACGTACTGATCGTCTTCCCCCACCCGGGACAGGTCGAGCTCGCCGCTGAAATTCTGCAGCAGGGTTTCGTACAGCGAAGGGTTGAGCTCGCTCATGGCTCAACCCTCGGCCAGGGGACGCAGGGTCAGCCGGCTTTCGCCCAGCTCGATGACCCGGGGCCGATCCGGGTCGAGGTCGTCGCGGGTGAGCAGCAAGCGCCAGTCGTTTAGCTGCAGATCGGGCTCGCGGAACAACCCGACCACGGCGACCACTCCGGCGTTTTCGTTCAGCGGCACATCCAGCGGCGCGCCCTCCCCGGGCTTGACCACCAGCGATCGCTGATCCAGCAGATCAGCGCCGAGCGCGTGGTCGGCGTCGCGCAGCAGGTCGTCGTAGGTGGCTTTGTTCACTGACTTGCCATCGCGCAGCTGATACACCCGCACCATCACCGGCACCGACAACCCGCGCATGTCCGTGCCATCGGTGTTCAGGGCCACGCGGCCGTCGAAGTCCAGACGCAGGGTTCTGACCTGTTTGTAGAAGATCGCCTGGGTCATGGCTGCGGTGGATTCGGACACGCTCTGCGTCACCCCGCAGCCGCTGACGAAGAGGCTGAGGGCGATGACGGACAGCGTTTTATAAATAATAGGCGACATGGGTGGGTTCTCTTTCCTGAGGATTGACGTGGAGCCCCTGATAACGGCCCAGGTGAATGGTGATGCTGTCGGCTTGCGCAGCAGCGCGGCCCTTCAGTCCGAGTCCGGCGGTCATGCCGAGCAGCACACCTCGTCCGCCGAGCGCTGACACCGGCAGGCAGTCGATGGGCAGCGACAGGCGCAACCGCGCGGTACAGCGCCAACCGAGGTAAACCTGCAACAGCACCCGCAGGTCGCTGTGCAAGCCGCCGCCGGGCAGCCATTCCCGCGCCTCGTCGTGGTCGGCGGTGAACAGCGTCAGCAACAGTTCGCTGTTGACGTCGCGGCCGACGCAGCCCAACGGCGTGCCTTGTGACAGGCTCACCGGCCGCGCCGACGACAGGCTGGCAGGCGCGTCGAGGGCAATGTTTCGCGGCCAGTGCGGCTTGATCGACGCCTGAGTGTGGGTCGCCAGCAAATGCACCAGCGCCGAAATGCCCTCGGCGTTGCGGGTTGGCAGACGCATCACGCCGAGCAACGCCAGAAAACGCGACAGCGGCGTGGCGATGCGTTTCGCGGTGCCGGGGATGCCCAGCCCGATCAGCCCGAACAGGCACTGGGAGGTGGGGTCGGCCCCAGCGGGCGCAAACGAGGCCGGGTAGGAATACTTGCGCCAGATCCGGTAGAACTGGGTGAAGACCCGATGGTTGAAGATGTCGAGAAACCCCTCCAGCGCTTCGTGGCCTTCCCGCTTTTGCGCAATGTCGTCGAGGTAGCGCGTCGGCATCGGCGAATCCACGCCGTAGAGGCCGAGCAAGCAGGTGCGCACAGTTGCGGGTAGCCGCTGATCCTCAGATGACCATTCCACCGCTTTCAGTTCACTGGCGGGAAAACCCATGCCGGGATCGGGCCGGAAACGCACCAGATCGTCGGCCGGATCTTCGGAGCTGCCCAACGGCGGCTGATCCGGCACGGCGCTCTCAAGCAACTGGCAAAAGCGGTAAACGCTCGCCTCCGCCACCCGCCCCTGCACCGCAGCGAGCCATTCGGCGACCCTTAACCGGGAATCCGCTGGCTGTGGTTTTCGCTCCATCGCAGGCTCCTCCCGGTCGGTTGCAGAATCAGGGTGATCTGGGTGAACAAGTGGATGTCGGCGTACAGCGCGAAGAACCGGTTGAGCATTTCGCCGAACAGGCAGATGTCGCCCTCGCCGGCAAAGCCGTTGGCATCGAGGGTCACCTCGATGTCCACGCCGCGCAGCAAAAAACCTTTTTCGAAGCGCTGGATGAGGTGGTGACGCACCTCGACGATGGCTTCCAGACGCCGGCGATTGAGCTCGCTGCCGGTCCAGTCGTACAGCGCCAGGGTGCCGCGCAGCACCTCGGCGTTGTCGAGCATTGGCAGAAAGTTCGAGCCCAGATGGCTCAACACCCGCCAGTGAAAGCGGTCGCGGCTGGGCGGATAGCACGGCAGGGTCGGCGCACACAGGTTGCGCACCCGCAGACCGGCCTGGGTTGTGTGCAGCGGCGTATCAAGGATCGTGCTTTGCAGCGCCTTCCTCGGCAGTTGTCCATTGGTGCCGGTGAGGCGCAGTGACAGGCACGGGCGCTCGGTCAACCGATCGAGGTCGGCGCCCTCGCCGCCCAGTATCAGCCAGGTGTCATGCAGCCCGTTCGCCCCGCGCTTGAGGCGGGTGTGGAAATAACGCTCGGGCGCCTCGTCACGGAGCATGCCGCCCTTGTGCCGGAAGCTGGAAAACGGCACGTATTCTTCCCGCCCGGAATCCCGGGACGCCGTCACCCGGTCGACGGAGTAGATTTCAGTGTGGCCGTCCTGCAGGCGCATGGGCCGCAGCAAATAGTCGGTCTGCAAGGGGTCCAGGGACAGCGGGTCGGCCTCCAGCGGAAACAGATTGATCACCGGCACGGCGTGCAGGCGAATGTGCTCGCTGCTCAACGAAAATGCATGGGGCCAGGGCACACTCAGGACAGCCTCGAGTTCGAACCACGGCGCGTCCGGCGCGATGCTCATGTTTTCGAGCCCGTGCAGGGTCACGAACATGAATTTCTCGCGAAAACTGAAGTACTCCAGCAGCAGCTGATAGCCACTGAAGGCGCTGTCGCCCTTCACCCAGAGCCGGTCGTCATCGCCGAAGCCCTTGGGCCCAAAACGTCCTTGCAGCGGTTGGCGGTGCGCGTCCCCGGGCTGACGCACATAGAGGGACTGAGTGCCCAGGGTCAGCGCGTGATGCAGCGCGTTGGCCACCGCCGGGGTGGCGTTGAGGTACAGCGGGATGCGGCGCAAATCCAGCTGACCCCAGTTGCTCAACGCCCCGCAGGAAAAACGCAGGCGGATCACCGAGCGCCCGTCCGGTTCCTGGGCCAGGCGCACCGAATCCAGCGCCAGCGGGCGCAGGGTCAGGTCCTGGGTGGTGGTGTAACTGCAACGCGTGCGCTGGGGACCGATGGGTTGCGACTGAATTTCAAAGCCGGTCGCGACCTGCTCGCTCTGCTTCATCTGGTTTACGTCGGGCTGCAGCTCGACGATCGACAGCGATGGAATCGTGCGCAGGTAATGAGGCCACAACAGGCTGACCAGGCCTTCGGTAAGCTCCGGCAGGTCGTCGTCGAGTTTTTCCCGCAGCCGTCCCATGAGGAACGCGAAGCCTTCGAACAGCCGCTCGACGTAGGGATCGTGGGCGCCGGGCTTGTCCAGATTCAGCGAAGCGGCGCGGTCGGGAAACGCCTGGGCGAACTCCTTGCCGGCCTCGCGCAGGTAGCGCATTTCCGCATCGAAATAACGCAGGGTCAGATTGTCCGTGTTCAAAAAAACCTCCTGGTTGAAAGTGTCAGCCGCACAGCACTGCCGCGCGAACCGGGTCCATGGCCACCAGAGCCGCCAGCAGCGGCTCCATCCGTTTGCCCAGCGCAGCCTTGTCGGCGTCGCTGCGCTGGGCTTTCATGCGCAGCAGCTTGAGCAGCCGCGCCTTGACTTCAAACACCCGCGCCGGCTCCCACTGAGCGAGCACATGGCGCTGGGCCGTGGCGTCCAGTTCGCCAAGCAGGTGCAGCGCCAGCTCGCTTTTGCCGTACTGTTCGGCGACCCGCGCCATCAGCAGGCGCAGCAGCCAGCGCTGCCGGCCGCCGTGAATGTCGGGTCGCGTGTCGAGCCAGCTCAACGCCACCTCGACGCCGTCGCGATCGGCCTGGGCCAGTGCCTCGCTTTCGAGGGCCAGAATGTCGGCTTCGTCTGCGTGGGAAGCGGCCGTCGCGGGCAGCCAGGCAGCCACGCTTTGAGTGCTGACGTGCTGATCGATCCATTCGCAGGTGGTCTCGTCGGCAAAGGCCGAGCCGTCGTCCCAGCACAAGGTTTCGAGGCCCGGCAGGCGCTCGAGGAGCATGCCCAGATCCTCCTTGACGATGCGCGCCCAGCCCTCGAACGGCGCAGGCTGCCGGCTCAGCGCCTGGTACAGAAACCACTGCAGATCGAGCCAGAAATGGTTCACGCCCTCGGCGAACATACGCTCTACCTGATCGAGCAACTCGTTCCAGCTCTGTTGCAGGTACAGCCGCTTGAGTTGCGCGCGGTATTCGGATCGGGGCGGTGCCAGGCGCGTGCGGCCATTGGCGTCCTGGGGCGGCGACTGGTGCACGGTGTCCCAACGCAGGCTTTTCATCAGCCGATGGGCTGCCAGCCAGCCCTGGGGTTGTTCGCGCAGATAGCAGGCCAGCGCGCGGCCGTTGTCCAGTAGGTCGCGGCCCGAGCGGATGGTAATTGGGGCGGGGCCGGCGCCGTGGTTGGCGGCTTGTTTAGTGGCCTGAGGGTTCGCAGCGTCATGGCCGGCACTGAATTGCGGCACCACGGCATCAAGTCCGCCGGCTTGGGCCAAACGCGCCGACAATGCGGAGTACAGCGCGCCGAGCTCCGGCCGTTGTTCAGCGGGCCAGCCTTCCAGCACCTGATCCAGCCAGGCCAGCGCGGCGACCGTGCGTTCGGCCTCGGCCTTCACCACTTCCGGGTACAGCGTCAGGCTGTCGAGGACTTTGGCGCTGGCCAGCCACTCCAGCGCGACCTTGCGACTGTTAGGCCGCGCCGGCAGCACCTCGGCGCTGTAGCGATCAACCATGGCGGCCAGTAGATTCAAGCCTTCCGCCAGCCCGGCCTCGCCGTCCCGCTGCAGGCGCGCCCACAGGTAATAGGTGAGCACGCGCAGGTCCTTGCACGTGCCTTTCAGTAGCTTTTCCGCCAGCACGATGACCCGATCCGCGTCCGCCCCGGACAGCTTGTTGACCTCCTCGCGCATGCTCTGGAAATCATCGTCATAGCCGGGGTCCTGACCCACATTTAAGTCACCACTGATCGGCGCCAGCCATGACGCCCACTCGGTAGCGTGGGCCTTGGCGAGGGCCACCGCGTCGCGCTCACCCAGCGTCGTGGCGATCAACGTTTGCAGGCTCATTCCATCACCTCGGCGCGCGACGACGTTTGTGCGCTGGCGATCCCGTTGAGGAAGATCTGTCGCGGCAGTTTGAAATTGCGCAGCGCCAGCAGGCTCATCGGTCCCGCGCCCAGCTCGGTGCGCAGGTGCCAGGTCAGGTCCAGGCCGTCCGGCGCCGACACGATGATGCGGTAGCGGCTGTCACTGTCGTCCAGCGCGGTGACCGTGGCGGCGTCCAGCAAACGGATCAGCCCCCAGGCGCCCTGAAAGTCACCGTACAGACGCTCGCCGCTGCGCACGCTGGTCCACGTGAGGCTGGCGCCGGGGTAATCGCTGCTGCCGGGCCAGGCAAAGCGCTGCCAGCTCTCCTTCTGATTGAAGTACTGATGGCGCGCGCCATTGAGTACGAAGGTGGTCTGCACCACGTCGTGCACCGCCTTGCCCTGCAGCTCGAAATTGATGCCCATGCCGCCGTCGGTGTAAAGCACGTCGGCCAGGTGGCTGAGCTGATTGACCGCCGCGAGAAATTTCGGGTTGATCAACAGGCCCTGACCGTGGGACGGGTCCACCCCCCAGCGGCCGCCGTCCTTGCGCAACACGCCGGTCAGCTCCCGCTGCAAGAACTGCTCAATGCGCCCGGAATCGGCGCGGATCATCTTGCCCAGCATCGGCAACGAGGCGTCGCTGCCGGTGGCGGCGAAGGGATATCGGCCGAGAAATGCCTTGTCCCATTCATCAACCACCGCCTGCTGCCACTGCCGGTTCAGCGCGATCGTCGAAGGTTCCAGCACCTTGCCCCACGCCTGCTCCAGCGGCTGCACGAACAGCGCATGGGCCACGCCGTCCCACTCCTCGCCGAGGCTGGCGGCCAGCAGCTCGCCGTAAGCGCGGGTGTCGGTGAGGTCGATGTTCTTGCCTTGAAACACCGTCTGCGCCATGGCCTGGGTCATGCCCTGGGGATCGGCGGCGTG
The DNA here is from genome assembly GCF_041060445.1 of Pseudomonas sp. W2-17. Taxonomy (NCBI): domain Bacteria; kingdom Pseudomonadati; phylum Pseudomonadota; class Gammaproteobacteria; order Pseudomonadales; family Pseudomonadaceae; genus Pseudomonas; species Pseudomonas sp. W2-17. Next base: position 58,564 of record NZ_JAUFNS010000026.1, read on the forward strand.
ACTGACCTGCTGCAACTTAAGGCGCACCCGGGTCACGCGGGTCAGGAACGCTTGGAGGCTGAGGTCATCATCGCCACCCTTGCCTTCCGGGTCCTTGCCCAGCAACCCCAGCAGCGGGCCGAAGGTCGGATCCAACGGCCCGGCCGGCGTGTCGAGCTGCTGGCTGATGGCAGGCGCCTGCTCCGGGCGTTCGCTGCCCATCAGCTTCTGCGCCGACTGCATCAGCGAGTCCTTCAGCCCCTGACTGCGATGGCCGGCCTGACCCTGCCAGGCCAGGGTGTTCATGAAGGCAATCAAGGGGGACTGGCGGACGTCGCTCATCAGGGTCAGTTGATCGATGACGTCGGCCAGGCTGTCGGCCCGTCGCCACTGCACGCTGTTGAGAAACTCAAGCCACGCGCCGGAGTAATCATGGAAGTAGCGCTCGGTCAGCCGCCCTCGCAGCTGTTCCGGCGAGGTGTCGGCAACGGCGCTGTTTTCCCGGTCGCTGAGCACCCAGTCGATCTGCTCGCGGCGGGCCGCGACGATGTCATCGATCGCCTGACGCACCTGCCCTTCCCACGCCTGCCGCGTGAACACGCCCGGCACACGCGCCTCGGTGAAAAACAGCGGCCACGCCTCTTTGTCATCGACCATCTGCTCAACCCCGAGATCGGGAGCGTGAGTCGCGGCGGCCTCCAGTACCTGCTGGTACAGGCTGGCTTCGCCATTGCGCTGACCCAGTTGCACCAGCAAGACCTGCCGCGCCTGATTCACCAGTGAGGTATCTGCCTCAATGCGCCACTGCGGATTGGCCGCCAACTGCTCTGCGTAAAACTGCCACAGCGTCGGCGACAGTCCTTTCCACAAACCCGGCGATACGCCCATTCGCGCCGGTTCGGCATGACCCAGGGCAGTGACCAGAAACCGGGCGTCCACTTTCTCTGGCCGGGCCATCATCAGGTAGGCCTTGAGCTGAACGTAAGCGTTGTGCGCGCCCTTGGCACGCCGAGGACTGTCGGCGGGCGATGCCACCAAGTCGGCAAGTTGGCGCTTGAGGTTCTCCGCCGCCGGGTCGCGCATCAGCCGGTTATTGGCTTCCACGTAGCGCGGCCACATCGCCGCGAGCAAGGCATCGTTCTGACTCAGCCCGAAGCGCTGGAACCATGGCTCGCCACTGCGTGCGCGGTCCTTCAGCCGTCCCGTTTCGAGGATCAGCGCATTGAGGGCGAGCAACGGCTCATCGCCGTTGCCCGACGGTTCCACGGCCGCGAGGGACGACTTAATGTCGAGGATCTGCGTACGGTGGGAGGAAAACGACAGCAGTTGGCCGGTCAACCAAATCAGCATCGCGCCGAATGCCAGTGCATAGCTGATGCGAGGGACCGGCCAGCCCAGGCGCCGGGCGTCGCGAGGTGTGTCCGCGAGCAAGCCTGACCACGCCGGACCCGGCAGCCACAGATTGCCGTTGGACTCGGTCGGCAGCGCCGGCAAACTGAACCACAGACCGCGTAACGGCACGCCCCGCGCGAACTTGCCCAGCAATGGCGTCAGGGCCTGGTGCCAGCGGGCGATGCCCTCCGCTTTCAGGTTGGCGCACAACCGGGAGAGAAAGTCATGGCCAGGGTGGACTGTCAGCTCGGCCAGGCCCATCTGATGCAACGGGTGGTGAATTGGGGCCAACATCTTCTGCAGCTGCAAGTCGTCGAGACGCGTGGGCAGCAGCAACCCGGCGGGCCCGCGCGCGCGCTTTTGCTGCGTCCATCCGCTCTCGCAGACCTCCCACAGGTGCAGCGGCAACTGCCAGCCCAGGGTTCGCGCTAGTTGCTGCAGACCGGCGACGCCACTGGCCATTGCTGCGGCGTTGGTGCTTTGCTGTTTATCGAGGGCCCAGACCACGCCGTCCAGACCGCGCCGCTGGGTTACCGCGTGCCAGCGGGTGGCGGCTTCGGCGAGCTGGGATTGCGGGCTGCCGCCCCACAGCAACACGGTGTTTTGGCCTTCGAGCCAGTGGGCGTCGGCCAGGCCTGGGGCGATGGCTTCGATCTGTTTGGGCTCGCCGACGACCAGAATGAAACGGGTGCGGGTGCGCTGGAAGGCGGTGTATTGGTGGTGGAGGTGCTCTTTGAGCGCATCGGCGACCTGTAGCGCCTTGTCACCGCCCGGTCCAGTCCCTTCGGCAGACGCTGGCTGGGGAGAGATTTCACTGGCTTTTCTGAGATATTCCGCCCGCCCCAACCGTTGCGTCAGCCACTGAAAACTCACCGCGCCCGCACAGGCCGTTATTGTGGCGGCCGCAACACCCAGCAGCCATGCGGTTTGTTCTTCGCTGCCGGCAGCGATGCCCATGAGGTGAGTGAACTGCCATAGCAGAATTATCAGGCCGAAGCCCACCACCAAAATGGCTGTGAGAACAACAAACCCGATAGAACGTGGAATACGCATAAAAAAGCTCCTGCTAGGGACGCGCGGGGACGGGCGTCAAGACCATGCCCCAGAGTGCGGTTTCACCCGAACCCTCCCCGGACAAAACAAATTGAGGTTTGGCTTCGTGCTGCAGATTCAGCGCAGCGGCGGCGATGGCCAGCCACGGCGCGGCAGGTCCGGCGTGGCCCAGCAACGCGTCGAGATCGATCAGCTCCGGTTTAGCGTCCGCCGTCGGCAGGGCCGCTGGGATCTGTGCAGCAATTGCGGCGTTGCGCGCCCCATCGACACCTGCACGCCAGACCTGACCGACCTGCTCGGGCTGCAGCGGCACCCAGTCCAGCGCTTGACGCATTGCCCGGATCAATGAGGTGTCGTCTTGCTCGCGCTCCGGTTCAGGACGATGAAGGCAGGCAAGCGTCGTTACACCGCTATGGTTCGTGGGGTTTGCAAGCAGCAGCCCAACGGCGGCCTCAGCCGTTGCATCGGCGTTCGAGGGGGCGATCTGCAGCGCGATGACCATCAGTGGGCTCTGGTCCGCAGCGCGTTGGTCGAGCCATTGGTCGACAGCGGCCATGCCTGTTTCGGCAACGGGCACTGGGGCGTGCCGGATGCCTGACTGTTGCCACGCCTGTTTCCAGATGTCTTGAAGCGTTTCCTCGGGTACACAGGTCTCAACCGTAAGCAGCAACGCAATCGGGCTGTCTTGTGGGAACTGCGCCAATGCAGGTGCCAGATCACCGAGCACTCTGCGCAAGGCCCCATCCAGCACATCCACAGGCGCTTCGGCTACATCCCCGGGCAAGCGACTGTGACGTGCCACACCGCCAAGTCTTGTTACCTGGGATTTGATGGCGGGTTCGTCCCCGAGCATGAGATCGAGCAGAGGGTGTGTATCTGAGTCCGGCGCTCGCAACGCGGTGTGCAGGCTTGCGCCCAATACGTCAAGCGAGCGGCGACCACAGCTGATCCGCTCAGCCAGGTCCTCTTCCCGCACCTCATCCCAGCCGTCGGCCGAACGCTGTTGGCCGGCGAAGATCATCGCTCTCAATCCGGCAAGGGCAGTCCAGATCATGGCCGACAAAAACACCGCCGGGCTCAGGATGATTGGCCGGCCCTCCTCCGCTGCCGGGATCAGCAGCGCCTGCGCGACCAGGCCTGCCATGACCAGCAAGACGAGTGCGCCAAGCCACAGCCACACCCGGGGCCGACCGGGTCGCTGAGCAACGGGCGGGACTTGATCCAGTCTGACCGGCATGACTAACGTGCGCTCGCTTGTGGCATGGACGAAATCAACAGGCATCCGCATCCGCAGCGATGGCCGTGAAAGGCGACCGGGATACCGTTGTCATTGAAGGTGGCGTGCCCTTCGGCCACGAACGTCGGGCCATGCCCGGGCAGCGGACAAAAGACAGGATCGTTCAGCCGGGCGACGCCAATGCCGCCGAATTTCATGACCCCGGAACCCGAAAGCACCTGGCCGCCTCCGGTGTGTGTGTCGCCTATGCGGATGATGTTTTTCATGATTTGTCTCCCTTCATTGCAGAAATAAAAGTTGATCGAATCCACCCGACTTCATAGAGGTCGGGGACGTAACAGTGCTTCGCACAAAAAAGTGCATTGCAGGAAAAGCTCTTCAGAACGTGCGCTTGGTAGTCCTTCAGGAGTGTTTAGATCTCTCTGAAAACTGCCTATCGGTAGCGCTTGCTCGTGCGCCCGCGCCCAGGTTTTATTTGGATTTACGGCATCTATTGACGGCCATCTTTGTCAGCTTTTCTTCTGTTAACCGATCTAACAAAAACGGATCATGAGAGCGGATGACATCTAGATATACCGGCTTATCCGGCTGAGCCTTGTTAAACACCAGGAAGGCCTGCTTTTGTTTGAAGTAATAACACCCCGACCTCATCTTTATATATTTTTCGGGCCTGGCGCCAAATAGCGCATCTACCGAAGGATATTGATCGTAAACTTCAATCTTGCCAATTTTCCCTAGAAGAAATTCCGCACCAGTTTTATGATCGAGCATTGATCTTGTATTAAAACCATAAACCGAATCTTTCCATTTGTTTGAGTAATCCTGCGCGATCGACTGAAAGTTTTCGACAATTTTTTCATCGAGATCGCACATGCCCGCGAGCACCCCGGCTCCATTCATGGAGTTTCTGCCATCGGTATACGCACAATCGATGTACGCACCATGCGCGCCTGCCTTTAAAGTGTAGTAGTAAGTGTCTCTGCTTAAAACATAAAGCGCTGGTGATTTATTGATCAGCCCATCAGTCGTCCAAAGGCCATATCGGTCGCCAATTATTTCGGGATAAGTAAATTCACGACCGTCCACATACGCTGTCAGGGTTCCATCTTCGTCGTTGGATGATATTGAAAAGGCGGCGTTCACCCCAATGGCCATTGACAGGCACATAAGCCCCAGTAACACCTTCACGATTCTCATAGCGATTTCTCCGGACAGCATCCGTGACTGCCCTAATTTTTTTAGAAGTACCGTGCATCGGAAGCAATTATTTGCCAGCCGTAGCTGCTTATTTGCACGTGTCAATGCCTGAGTGTCGTGATTGTCAACGGCACTTTCTGACGGCCATCTTTTTTAATTTAACTTCTGTTAACCGATCTAACAAAAACGGATCATGAGAGCGGATGACATCTAGATATACAGGCGTATCCGGCCGAGGCTTGTTAAACACCAGGAAGGCCAGTTTTTGTTTGAAGTAATAACAGCCCAAAGACGTTTTTACGTATTTCTCGGGTTTTGCATTCAAGAGATCATCCATGGAGGCATATCGATCGTATACCTCAACCTCGCCAATTTTTCCCAGGAGAAAGTCTCCGCTGGTTTTATTGCTGATCATTGGCCATGTGTCGAATCCGTAGACCGAATACATCCAAGTATTGGCGAACCCCTGTGCAATGCTCTGAGAGTCTTCGACAATCTTTGCATTGAGACCGCACATCCCCGCAAGCACTCCAGCGCCATTTCTGGAGTTTCTGCCATCGGCATACGCACAATCGATAAAAGCACCAAGCGTATCTGCTTTTAAAGTGTAGTAATAGCTGTCTCTTCCGAAAGCGAACAGCGCGGGCGCATTATTGATGAGCGTTACACCCGTCGATAAGCCATATCGGTCGCCGATAATATTGGGGTACCGAAATTCTCGACCGTCGACATCCGCAATCAAGGTCTCCTCATCGGTGCTAGATGATAAAGAAAAGGCGGCACTTAGCCCGGTCGATACTAAACAACACATAACGACCAACAAAAACCTTTTGAACTTCATGGTTATCATCCCTGCAATTTTGACGATTGGGTTAGCATTTTCTCAAAACGTTCTGCGTAGGAAGCAATCAAAGTTGCGGCATCGTTACCATTAATAATTTGCCTAGCAGACAAATAGTCATGCCTCTTTCCCGCAAAAAAACTAGAAAGCTTCTTTCCCGTAAACAGCCCTTTCGTCATGCCAAGAATCATAATAGGGACGGAGTATTCGACTTTGGCCGCCGCATCTGGATCAGCAACATAGTCAAACCCCGTCAAATCCGAAAATTTCTGATAGTTGACCTTCCATGTCAAATGCACGCAACCGCGACCTCGGTATTTAAATCCATCGCCCTTTTCGACATTGCCGTAAAGTACTGCTTTATTTCGCTGCCTGGATTCGGGAGCAAGCACTGGGTCATATTGATCAAAGTAAGAAAGCTTTCCATACTCAGGCTTTTCGCTGAAAAACTCACCCGTCGGGTAGAAGTAAGTTTCATGCCTCACCGTTGCCAACATATAAGCAACCTCGTACAGGCTCGCAACGTCGGTGGATTCCTCGTAGTATTTGTTGATCGCCAGGACGGTCCTGCGCAGATTTTCTCTTGAACCCGCCGTAAGCGCAGGCGTGCCCGGAGCGAAGCGAGTGTGTTCCGCGGCATACAACGTCAAAAATGCTTCGACATCTATTAGCCCACCTGTCTTTTCAAAACACCCGATCAACCCGATCGGATGCAGATGATGCACTTTCCCATCCGCCGGCAACCCAAGCCGTCCGGCCACCTCTGCCCACCAAGTCAACTCTCTGATCCGTTGCTTCTCCGCCAGCCAGTTGCGGTTAGGCGTCGCGCCGCCATGCCCCAGCAAATCGTCCAACGCATCCCACTTGCCAGGCGTTTGATGCCATTCACTTTGATACCGAACAATCAGTTGGGAAATCGACTGGGCATGGGCTGGCAGTCTTAGCGCGGCTTGTATCTCGCTACCGCTCAGTTTGCCGTCGCGGTTTCGGTCAATGATGTCGAACAGGCGCTTTTTGATCGGGCCTTGGTCGGCCTTGTCAGCCGCCGCGCCATGGCGTGTGATCTCGTCCTCGTTGAACCGGCCTGATGCGCGCATAAAAGACGCCAGCATGCTCCGCGGTGAATCGTAGTCTGCCAGGGTCTCGTAACCCTCCCATGACCATGGGCTAAGCCACGGTGTCCCGCCCACTTCCTCACGCACCCAACCGTCGAGCAGGTTGTTGTCGGCGTCGTGCAGCAGCCCATCCAGGCGATACCAGTTGCACGCTTTGCTGTCGGCACTGGCAGGCACCGCGATTTTTCGCTCGGCCGGCAAACCGTCGAGCAAACTTTTGGGAAGCAACAATTGCGCGGCGCTGAGCGTGCCTGCCGCCTTCAACGTCGGCGGCTTTTTGCTGCTGAAAGTCCCCTGATGCGCGACCACGGGAGTGCCTTTCACCAGCTTCAGCCAGGTCTTGCTGCTGGCGGGCAGTTTGTCTGCCCAAACGCGGCTGAGGCCCAGGAACATTTTCACGTCGCCCGCGCTGAACACCTCCAGGTGCAGACGATTCTCCGGGTAATCGACGGCGCCTTCGTGATATCGGCCCATGTGCCCGATCAGTTCACCGGCCTTGATCACAACCGGATTATCCCGAACGACAACGCTGCCCCGCGCTTCCGGCTCGGCCGCGCCGCTTTGCAACGAACCGAAGTGCACGTATTGATTGACCTGCTCCAGCTTGCGAAACCGGCCTGTGCCACTGACCGTCACCTCGGTGCCTGGATACAGCGTGCCGATCTCGTTGCCTTTGCGAACCATTGGCTGAGCACGGACGTTCAGGGGCGTCTCGGAAACGACCCGATGCTGCTCGCCCGCCATGGGTCGCAGGAAGTCGGCGCAGACATAACCTCGCAACCCGCCGCTGGCGTCTTTCAGGTGATCGGGGCCGGGGGTGTTTTCAAGCTTGCGATAAGTGCCTTCGCCGCTGACCTGGACTTCCGCACCACGCGGCAGCCAGCCGATGATCGCGCCCTTGCTCGCCTTGTTGCGCACGTTCAGTCCGCGTTGCCCGGGGTAGTCCCCATGGATGTCGTTAACGTCGGTGCGAACCTCAAATGTTGACCCGGGTTTCCAGAATCCTGGCCTGACGATGGCCGGGGCTTTTTCGTACGCCGCCCAATCCCGCAGGTGCATGTAGAGGCTGTAAATAATCAGACTCGGCGGCGTGTCCGTGCTGCCCTTGATGGCAGGCGGCTGCAAGCGGTGTCGCACCAGCACGAAATTCCGCGAGAACGGCTTTGAAACGGGCTGTTTATTGACGAAATACGTCGTGTCAGGCGACTGCTCATCAATGCGATAGGCCACCACTTCACCGTCCGCGATGCAGTGCACGCTCGACTGATCCAGCGTGCCCGCCGTCCCCGCATCAAAATGCACGCCGCCATGCCAGAGCCCGCTGCTGCCGAGGGGATAGCTGCCGCTTGCGGCGTTTGCCAAGTGGGTCAGTTGCTGGAGCGCATCGCGTTTGTCGCGGAAGGGATGGCTCCAGTTTTGGACCGGTTGCAGTAGGTCGGCATCTGGCTGCGCGTCGGCAGACGAACGCGGCGGCAAGGTGTCGGGCGTTGGCAGTATCGGAGACTGGGTTTCTTCCAATCCGAAGGGCCGGGCAAACAGAGTACTCATAGCGTTATTCGCTCCTGCGACGCATGCCGGGTATGCCCATGGACAAGTTACCAACTGCCATAGGGAATACCGTGTTGATCAATCCAGGCCTGTGCTGCTGGATTTGGGGCCCTGTAATAGAGTCCTTTATTGTTCAGATAAGGGCCTCGATACTCGACTTCGGCCTGAAAGCGGCCGATTTCTTTGAAATCCAAACACGGTCCTCCCACCCACACTTTTACGATCCCGCCGGGCGCCATGCCGAGCGTGATCATTTTCCGGAAATCGTTTTTCCACTGCCGATTCCACTCGCACAAAACGTGCTGTGGCTTGATCATCTCGTCACGGACCCATTGCGGTATCGTTATTTTAATCTTGTAAGCCAATGGCTCCACGAGTGACTGCCAGCGCAGGAATATCTGGTCCGGTAGATCAACGTTACTGATGGGTTTCCCGCCCGAAACTCCCTGATGCCAGCCCGCAACGGTTCCTGTGTAGCTCGCGACACCTCCGTGTACCCGAAAGAACGCGAGTCCACGCTTGTCCAGCACATCAACGGTCTCGACCCACACTTCCATGTGTTTTGGCGCGGCGAAGCCTACATACCATGCCGGGTACGGCAGCTTTGGCGCAGGAGGTAATCGTGGCCCACTCGCGCAGGCATTGAGAGCGAGTGAAAAACCGACTATGCAGACCAAGCGCCTCATACCGGAGGCCCAGTCTTCGGTTAAGCACCATGTACGCAGCTGCAGTTGAGGCCGCTGTGGCATGAGGCGACGGTTTTTGTACGCACTCATTGCCGAATCACCAACTGCCATAAGGGATACCGTGCTGCTCTACGTAGGCTTTGTTCTCAGGTTCGAGCGAAACGTACTTGCCCTTGCTGGCGCCACGATAGGGACCAAGTGGCTCGACTTCAGCCTGAAAGCGGCCTACCTCTTTGAAGCCCAAGCAGGAGCCACCTACCCACATCTTGACAATCCCGCCGGGGGCCATGCCCAGCGTGATCATCTCTCGATAGTCGGTTTTCCACTGCTGATTCCATTGGCAAAGCACGCGCTCTGGCCGGACCATTTCGTCACGTACCCACTGAGGTATTTGAATTTTGATCTTGTAAGCCTGGGGCTCAACCAGTGACTGCCACCGCAGGAAAATGTGATTAGGCAGATCCACATTGTTTACAGGTTTCGATTTTCCTCCTCCGCGATGCCAGCCCGCAGCCTTACCGGTATAGCCAGCGACGCCACCATGTACGCGAAAGAATGCGAGGCCGCGTTGATCAAGCACGTCCACAGTTTCTACCCATACTTCCATATGCTGCGGAGCGGCCAATCCCACGTACCAGGCAGGATATGGCAGCTTAGGAGTTGAAGGCAGATTTGGTCCGCTAGCGCAGGCAGTGAGGCTGAGCAGCAGGCCTAGGAGACAAAGCGGGCGCTTCATTCTGGGTAACCTATTTGCGGGACATCAGGGTGCCTGTCACGGCGCATCATTCCCGCGGGTTTGCTCAGAAACGCCGGGCCAGTTGGGGTCCAGTGAGCAGAGATATGGATATAGCGCGCTCGGAGCAATGATTCCTGCGCTGGATCAAGTCTCACAAACCTGTCAGCCAACACCTGCTGCAGAATTCGCTCGGCGATAGGTCTGAGCTCGTCTGGCACTCTAAGCTCAGGACGCTCTTCCAGGTTCTTGAACGGCACCCCGTTACGCACACCAAGCTCGCGCATGACTCGCAAGGCAATCAGCGCCAGGTCACCATGGACCGGGCGCTCAAGGATCACTGTGATCCAGTAATCCTGTACCGTCGGCTCACTCTTGCCACGAGGCGCGGCAGCCGCCAGCCAGGCTTTCACTTCGATATAGCCTTCGCGTGCCACTCCGGAATCACGTAGCAGCTGCGCCTCCACTTCCGCGCGACCCCATCCCGGGTGAGATTCAACCTTTTTTCCAATCTGAACGCTGACCTTGCAAGGTTTCATCATCCACAATTTCTCTCGCGATCGCGGCAGATAGCCCCCACCGATATCCGAGTGCGCGCCTGGCATCCCGATCTGCAGATGACTGAAGTGCACTTCATTGAGAGAGAAGTTGGCGCGATACTCGTCGAGCGCATGCAGCTGAATGACTTTTCGCGCACATCCAGGCGGAAGGTGAAGGTTGACGCCAATATTGATGTCATTGCCTGGGCTGAAATCGCCACGGGAAGGCGTCGACATAGCTGCGACAGTATCGAACAGGCCAATCAGGTTGATGCAAACATCCGTGCTTGGGTCGAAGTTATTTAACAACCCTGCCTGGCCTCCTATGAGCACCTCGTTGAATAATCCCCTACCAGGTTTGAGCACTTCATTCGCGCAATGCCGGGCAGCGGCAGCGCCGCGGCTGAAGCCAAAGATATCGAATTCGATACTTTGAATAGCAACACCAGGATTAGCTTGTTGTAGAAGCCCTAGCTGCTTAGCTACTAGATTCGGCACCTGCCTCGCCCGCGCTACAACACCCGTCTCACCCTGACCGAGACCTTGACCAACCAGCGTGGCATCCTTCCCGCCGCTGCGAGTGCCAATACCTTCCACGTATATGGATATGTAGGCAATCTTTTGGTCTGCGTTAAGCGCAGTCGTGCTGTTATCCGGATACAAGTCATACAAATGCGCCACATTACTCGGCGCATTCCCGTAACTGTTATCCGGCGCGCTATTGAACGCACTGCCGTCAAACTCTCCAAACCCGTACTGCTTGCACGTCGCCGCAATACTCTCCAGCTCTTCAGGGCTGAAACTGTCCAGATCCGATTGTCGGCACTGTGCGGTCGCCGCCGCATTGCTCTGGTTGTTCCCCGTCCATCAAAAAACAGCCCGATGCGCAAGGTGATGCCTTCGGTGATTTCCTCTTCCTCTTCTTCCTCCTCAACTAGCTCAGGCTCTTTAACCGGCGCAGCATTTTTAATCATGCTCCGTTCGTAGTGAATGTTGCCGCCACTGAAGCTTGGCCAGAACTCATGCAATTCAGGCGGTATATCCAGCAGCGGCGGCAGAGCCGGCAGTTCAACCTCCTGCGCGGCTTTCGGTCTGAAGTCGAAGTGCGCGGCTTTGATGAGATAGTCGCCGGCGGTGGCGGATTCAATGCTGCATTGCTCGATGGCGACGTAGCTGCCGCCAGCATTGAGGACGATGCGCTTCTTCGCCGTGATGTGGATTTCATCTTCGGTGCTGGTGATGTTTATGCCCTGGCGAGCGAGCAGTTCGAGCGTATCGTTCTGCGCCTGGATGCTCACCGGGCCCTCGTTGGAGATCAGCTTGAGCCCGACCTTGCGCACGAACAGGCTCAGGCCCTGGCCGATACCCATGAACATTTTTTTGACCACGCTGATA
>NZ_JAUFNS010000027.1:0-68983 GCF_041060445.1 Pseudomonas sp. W2-17
TTCGACTTTGGCATCGGGTCGCATCATGGTGAGCTGGCTCCTGAGAGAATCGGGAGCACAGCATCCAACATCAGCTAAGCGCTTCGAATGTGGGGTTTATGGAGCGCTTACCGGGCAACACTGCTTGGAACCCGGCTTATCGACAGCACGTGATGCAAAACCTTGGGCGTAACTGGGGTAAGGCAAGGGGAGGGAAGGTCAGTAGCTAGCAGATTAAAACAGCAGTGCAGTGAATCGCGCTGCGCGCCCTGGCGGGCTTACCCAAAGGGGCTCTGCCCCTCTGGACTTCCCGACCTCGCCGGTAGCAGGGGCCGCTGGGAAAAGCGCCCAGCAGCCCCCGCACATAGGATTTGGATTGCATTGCGCCAAGGGTTCGCTTCGCCGTCATCCTCGCCCGGTCCCGCTTCGCGGGCTGCGGCCTCCGGTGACGCCCTTGACCCCCCCTGCCTACCTAGCGCTGAAATTGTCTTGTTTTTGATCATTGAGTAGTTGGAGTGCCCATGAATACTCCAGAAATCATCGACGTTTCGGATGCGGAAATGCTTCGTCGTCAAAAAGCAGTTGATTACGCTCGCGCGTCGCTTGCGCTTGAGGGTTTTGTAATCAGCAACGATGAAGAGCAACGTGCCCAGGCCTTCGTGAACGGCAAGCTGACCCTTGCTGAATTTATCTCTGTAGAAATTGCTCAATAGCTGGAGGCTGGGTCAAGGGCATCACCGCAGGCCGCAGCGGAGCGGAGCCCGAAGGGCGAGCACCGAACGGGTGAGGATGATGGGCAAAGCCTTTACCCTTGATGCAGCTGTAAGCGACCAAGCCTAGCGACAGGGGAAGGAACAAGGCGAAGCCGCCGGACCTGCCCCTGCCGCCCGTCCGGCAAGGATAGGACGCGGAATGCAACCGAAGGGGTTGCCCAAGCGAAGCGCGGAGTTTGTACGTAGCTTCTTTGATTTTTTGTTCCGTATCCACATGGACAATGTACCAACTGACCATGTCTTTTCCTAGCTACCGGTAGGTCTTACATTCGATCCGACTACATATTTCCATCCCGCCGCACATATCTGCCCTGTCTATACCATACGCATTGCATTTCCTGCTCATGAAAAATTTTGGCTTTAGTGCTTTGTTCTAGCTAGATAAAATACTTTCGAGGGCGTTGTTAGAGAAGATCTGCATAATTACTTCCTTTAGTAGCTTTTCTCCAATCTCTACTATAAATTCTTCATGTGAATCGCTAAACATAAACTCTCCAATCTTGTTGTGGGCTATGGAGCAGCGTATACGATAAATCCAATAAGCTGTTAAGTTTAATATGAATTGATCTAGTGATTTGCTTGTGTCCTTCGAAATCAAGCTTAACTGTTTTGCTTTTGAGTGAGTATGATCATTACCTTGAAGAAATATGAGTAAGTTAGCCCATTTTGTTTGATCAGAAGTTACGGGGTTTCCATCTTTTGAGTGATCTTGGAAGACGGCTTCCATAGTCGTGGTATATGGCGTGCAGTTTGCCATGATAGATAGTAGTGCTTGTGAGTCGCTGGCGTAGTCTTTAAATATTCCTTTTAAAGACTCAAGTTCTTTTTTTTGATAATCCTTTACAACGTTGCTAAAACCTTCAATGGAATGTTTGGGTAGACCTCTTACTTTCGAAACAAAAATAACATCAAAGAGAAGCTCAAGCTGATGGTAGTATTTTAAGAATCGATCAAAACCATTCGCGGCTGATATGGCTTTTTCAAGGTCTGCATTATGACGAATTGTGGGTGTGAACATTTTTCTAGACATTACTATCTTTGTAATTGACTTTTTGTATCTAGGGCTACGTGGTTTATGAGTGAAGCCGCCCCAAATTGGGGCGGACTCAAGGAAGTCTGAAACGTAGCGAGTGATGAAGTCTTTATGAATAAGCAAGTAGTGGCTTTTGAAATTGTGTGACTGGCTAAGCCCGAACTGATCATCGTCTATGTCGTGAATAAATGCATTTAGTTTATGGGCGCTCAACTCATTGACTGAATAAATATCACCCGTTGCCCCCGTTGGACACAATACCCCCAATAAATTCCCATGCTCATCATTGATATCAATATCTTCTTCTGCATTGATTGAGCATTCTAGCTCGAAGACAGGCAAAGCAATAAAATTATTAATAATAAAATGCTCTTCTGTACTCCACTCAGGATGAAATTCACTGCCAGCGTTTTCAAAAAGCTGGATAATGGACTGAATATGTTTTGAAATCCCTTTAAGGTTCATTTATCACTCCGCCGCAGATGGCCAGCATCTTTGCAGTTTTACTTCACCGTCTTCGCGGAAAAATTCTTTAAATCCCGTCGCTATAAGTTTTCTTGTGGCAAAGCCAACGTTTGTTTTTCTCGCGTTCAAACCTGACTTGACTGTATTAAAGCTTACGATGCCCAGCGGGTCGATTATTTCTGCATTTTTAGCGTCTTCAACTAGTGATGCAAGCGCAGCGTCAACTCTGTTTCTTTTGTCAAGATTAATGTATTGTGATACTGCACCAAAAAACGCTAACATTACGTTTTCCGTGCCAAGCCATGGGGCAGCATCTTGCAGAGCTTCTCGTTGAAATTGTAGATTGTCATCATCTTTTTCTGCAAATAGCAGTTCAAAATCTAGAGAAGTGTAATGGTTCCAACACAGTTGATCCAGCTCATAAAATATCCGTAGATATTTTATGTAGTCCTCGAATTGCTCTGTGAGTTCTTGCTCGGTGGAATCGAAGGCGTCTTCATCAATGAGACGCTGTGCTACAAGATTTTCTTTGTCAGTCTCATGTTGCGCCGTGATAAAGGCATGATACGACGAAGCTATATTATTTAGAGAGTATTTGTTTGGCTGAGTTCTTCTTTTGGTATCCTTCTCCCTGATAATTTCGATTCCATCAACTTTGCTGACAATGGTTTCTCGTAGTGAAAGAAACAATAGCTCAACTTGGTGTCGCATGGACATAGCTTTTTGCCCAGAGTTGAGCACTATCATTCTGTAAATTAACTTGCTGATTTCCGGCTCAAGCCAGAACTCCAAAAGAAGCTCTTGATTTTCTTTGAACTGTATGCCTTCTGACTTTATGTCAGAAAGAATGAAGGTTCGTTGAAGGCCGTCGAGGATGTCTACTACATCATGCCCAGATAGTAGTTGCTCCAATGCGGCGTCATCATGAAAACTGCTAGTTATCTCATCCACGAGATGATGCTTCACGGACAGCGTAATTGAAGGAAGTAATGATCCTTCAATTATATCATTTTTTAACCGTTTATATGCTTTGTGAGTTTCTCTTTTGCGCTGTATGGAGAACTCTCCAAATCGCTCTCCCACAATGTCTAAATAGCGCTCCGGTGATGCCTGGCAGTATATAACGTGAGAACCACTTTTTAGATCGATGGTTTTTCCGATAACTTTGAATGTCATACGATGCTCCCAGAGAATTCGTAGAATGAAATTTCCACTTCAATTTTATGCCGTGCGTTTAGTCACTGTCGACGCAGACAGCGAAACGTGATAATCCTGATAAGACTGGTGCCTGGCTTGAGGTCATTGCACGACATAGAAATCCATTCCTTTAGGTGTAGGTCTCAAGTTCTCAACCCGCGAGGCACTTGTCAACTAGGAATCTACGCTAGCCTCAGAACGCTGACTGTCGATGTGCGTAATTCGTACTTCCGTAGGTACGGTTGGCTCGTAAGTAAATACTCACAGGTATGTGCGGTAGCGATTGACATGACTTGCAACCGGCGGCTTCAGGCCGGGTAGGGTGCCTGACTTCGACCGTCTTTATGCATGGTCAGACCTCAGTTTCTTCCGGCGTGTGCAGAGCGCCATCGACCTCAAACCATAGATTTGAATCTGCTCTCCAGCTTCATATGGCTGAGCGGCCGAGCCGGCCGAAGGTTCTTCGTTCTGCGATAGATAAGTGATGCCTTCGTACTCCTGGTTATGTGACTGCAATACACGTATGGGCCAACACCAACTGCTTTCACCCATGAAATCTACGTGGCCCGAGGGTGTCGTAAGGCCTTCAGGAAACGCATGCATTAATCGCGAAGGAGGTGCTGCCGAAATGGACGTTAATATAGAAATCAAGACAGACCGAAATTATCAATAATATATTGAGCGTTCTACGAAGAATTGCTGTCTCGTGAATCCTCTAAACGTGAAGCCAACGGCATCGGAACAAGTGATGATATCTGATGTACAGCATGCTTAACATTTTTATAATCGTCTCCCTCATTGTCCAAATAGCAGCATTTCAAAGCAGCCAATATCGCGATAGGTCGGTTTTCTGAAAGTGACTGCCGCTTGCATAGCTCTCGCGCCTCGCTGGCTGCATGGGGCGGCGATGAAGGGTTCGCTACATCAGCAATAATATGTCTGTAGTTAGCAACCGTCTGACGTGTAACTCGTGCTTCCTTTGCCACAAGGGTCAAGCGAAGCTGTTCGCCCCTCCTATGGAGGGCATGACAGGCAATGCGGATCTTGTTTTCAGTTTCCTTCTGCCGCACTTCATGTGTACGCTTTGCTGCAAGCCTTTGCCGCTGTTTCAGTGGAAGTGAGCGATCTAACGCCATAACTCCCCGGCAGCAGCTCGAGTTGCCCCAATACTTGGTCCACGTCCAACGGCTGACAGACCTAACGGTGGCACGGATTGAGGACAAGGGTAGGTTTCCAGTCTGGAACCCCTGACGGCTGAAATTGTTGATGTTTGCGGCATATGTATCGAGCAACCGACAGAACGACTCGAAATTTCCTTCCTCACGCTGTTGGCCGACCACGCTGTATGCGTAGTAGCGCAGCTTCTCAAATAAAATTACGTGCCTGGATTCAGGCAGGTCTTCAAGTCTCGATGCCTTGCTCCAAGACGAAACCTGCGTGTCCACATAATCAGCCAGATCAGCAAGCTCATAGACGCTGTCATGTAGCTCCGTCGTAAGCCACCAAGGGTGGCCTGGTGTCTTGGCTACTGGTCCGCTGCTGTAGTCCGGGTCTGCCTTGAGAATCAACGCAAAGGCAAAGTAAACCGCTTTCATATACTGAATCGGTCTGTCTCTGGCCTTCTCTGACGTGCATACGGGGGAGATGGCATAGTACAGATGGGAATGCCCGTTTACGCGGTTACGCACTATCAGATTGGGTTGCGGAAGGCCTAGATCATCCCAGATCAAGGAGTTCGCGTGATCTAGGTCAAAGATCAACCACGACACCATTTCGCGCCGGTTGATCTGCATGTAGGGGAATCGAATTGCATGCACACGTGGTCGAACCAGCGCGGCGGTTTTGTTATCACTACAACGCGCGAGGTAAGGCGATTCAATAAGAATTCTGTTGAGGGCGGTCCCCTCTTCAAAGTAGCGGGTTGGGACGGCTTTAGCCTTGCTTGTCTGTTTTTTGCTTTGTGCGCTATCGGTAACGGATGCCGAGGCCAAAGCATTTGAAATTGCGTTCATGTTCCCGCCATTCGGCGGTAAGATGATTAAAACTGGTTTCTTCGACTTGTGCGAAGTCGAGGTGCCAGCCATAATCAGCTCACCTTCTTATGTGAATCGAGGGGGATTAGAAACAGGTTTCTACCGTCGAAAGAGAAAACCTGTTCTAACTACTCCAAAAGGCCCGGCTACCACGCCGGGCCTTTTGGTTTCTGCTTTTTGGTTACTGCACCATGCGGCATGCTGCCTAGATCTTTAACGGAAATTCTGATCGTTCGCTAGTGAAAGTAACTTGGCGTAACCCTTCCCGAAACCTTCGATTTGACTGGCTAGGGCTGTCCAGATCCAGTCGTCGAGGATAGTTATTCCACTATTGCATCTAACCCTAGGGCGTCATTGACTTGGATCGCGCGGAAAAATACCCGGCGTCCAACCCTTACCACGGTTGGCTTTAGCTTTCGAGACAAGTCTGAGTCCGTGTACATTGCGACCCTGAAACCGTCTGGAGACCTATCCAGCAAGTCCGCGACTTGGGCCATGCTCATCAAAGGACCGAATCGGTCCAAAAGATATTCTTCAGCAGTCATGAGGTCTCCGTACTGGTCGTTTGTCATTGTGACCATGTTGGTAGCAGTTGAGCGTATCTTTGAGTAGTTATAGGCAGCCGTCAAATGGGTATGTGTTGATTTTCGACCAGGACGTATTAGTTTGGATTAGTGGAGTTGCCTATCTGCATTTGCCAATTTATATAGTCTTGGTCGTGCTTTTTGGTGTTAGGTCTAGGATTTATAGGGTGTTGATTGAAAACTATTAATTTTAGGTATTTGATATAATTTATTTTTACTTATTTTTTTCCTTCAGGCTGTCAAGCCTCACAACCAGATCCTCCGCCCGAAGATGCGTATAGCGCTTCAACATCTGCATCGACTTATGACCACTGATGGCAGAAACCTCTTGGTCAGATAGCCCGCCTTCGACAAGCCGACTCACTGCCTCATGGCGCAGGTCGTGAAACCTGAAGTCAGGTAGGTCGAGCTTCTTCTTCAGCTGACCCCAAATTTTCGTGAAGGTATACGGCCGACGCTTCCCGTCCTTTCCAGGCTCGCCGAAGAACACCAGATTGCAGTCGATTGGTCGCACCGGGTTATCAATCGCAGCTTTGAGTACTTCGGTGGCGCGCTTGCTTAGAGGCACAGTGCGCGAGCCGTCGTTCTTTGTGTCGGAGAGACGTATGACGCGCTTTGCCAGATCCACTTGAGGTCGACGTAGGGATGAGATCTCTGACGAGCGCATGCCCGTTTCCAACGCGATGCAAACAATCCAGCCCAACATAGGATTGCTATGTCGATTCACGGCCGCGAGCAGAAGACGCTCTTCCTCCGGTGATAGCCTCCGATCACGACCATCCCCAGGGCTAGGCTTACGGATGTTAAGCACTGGGTTGAAGGTCAGACCCAAACCCCACTCCTGAATCGCTACGGTGTAGAGGTGGCTCAATAGGGCCAGTTCAAGGCGCACAGTGTTGTTGCTAATGGTCCCACCACGGCAGGGCTCGTTCAGGCGCTTCTCGCGATAGCCGGCGATGATGTCAGCGGAGAGCGCAGCCAGTGAATATTTGCCCAGGTGCTCGAGGAGTTTCTTGGCTTCCGAGGTTCGCCACGCTGAGTGGTGGGCTTCTTGGTGGGGGTAATGTCGCTCAGGTAGCGCTTCAGGGCTGCTTCCAGTGTCCTCCGTTCAGAGCCGCTACGCTGGATGTAAACCCCCTGGCCATTTCATCTTCGGTGCGTCGTGACCAGTCCGCTGCATCTCGCTTCGTACGGAAGGTTTTGGCTTCCGTGGGCCAGCCAGTTTTACGAATGAGTGCCTTCCAAGTGCCAGAAGGGGTTTTGACTAGTGTTGCCATCTGAAAGCACTCCAAAGGTGTACTAGCGCATCAGCACTGTACCTAAATTGTCCCCTTGGACCATAGGACTGTATCAGTGGAGGACCATCCAGAAACACGAAAGCCGCGCAATGCGCGGCTTTTTATTTGGTGGGCCCACACGGACTCGAACCGTGGACCAAGGGATTATGAGTCCCCTGCTCTAACCAACTGAGCTATAGGCCCTCAGTAGGCGGCGGATTATAACGACGGTTTACGCGCTGTGCTATCCGAAACGTCTGAAACGGTTGTACGAAGAAATGTCGTGCAGAATTCCTGCGCGCGCAGGGGGAGGCTGACGAGGTAGCCCTGGATTTGTTCGCAGCCCTCGTTCGCCAGGAATTGCTGTTGTTCGAGGGTTTCGACGCCTTCGGCGATGACCGTCAGTTGCATGCTGCGGCCCAGCGCGATGATGGCGCGGACAATCGCCGCATCATGGGGGTCATCAGGTAAACCGCGCACGAACGATTGGTCGATCTTGAGGATGTCCAGCGGCAGGCGCTTGAGGTAACTGAGTGATGAGTAGCCGGTGCCGAAATCATCGATCGCCAATTGCACGCCGAGTGTTTTCAAGCGATGCAGCACTGAAAGCGCCTCTTCGGTCTGCGACATGATGAAGTTTTCGGTGATCTCCAATTGCAGACAGCCTGGCTGTAACTGGTGCTGGAGCAGCAGACGCTCGATTCTGTTGACCAGGTTGGTTTGACGCAGCTGCGCGCCGGCAAGGTTCACTGACAAAGGGCCGAACACGGCGTAGCGCTGGTTCCACTCATGCAATTGCCGGCAGGCCGTATCGAGCACCCATTCGCCGATCTGCAGGATCATGCCGTTTTCTTCTGCCAGCGGAATGAACCGCTCGGGTGGAACATCGCCGAAGGTGGGGTGGAACCAGCGTATCAGCGCTTCGGCGCCGACCAACCGGTGTGTCAGCAAGCTGATCTTGGGTTGGTAGGAAAGGGTGAACTCATTACGCTCAATGGCGCGCCGCAGCGCGTGCTCCAGGGCTATCCGCTCGCTGGCCTGAGCGGTTAGATCGCGCGTGTAGTGCTCGACGCGGTTGCGCCCCTTGGCCTTGGAGCGATACATCGCCGCGTCAGCATTTTTGATCAGCGTGGCGACATCTGCACCATCAGTGGGAAACAGCGCGCTGCCGATGCTGGTGCTAATGAAGAATTCGTGTTCGCCCGCCTGAAACGGTGCCGAAAAGCTATTGAGCAGCTTGGTTGCCACGACTTCGGCGTCACCTGGGTTCTGCAGGCCAGGCAACAGGATGATGAATTCATCGCCCCCGAGTCGCGCGACAGTGTCGATGTCGCGCAGGTTCTCCTTCAGGCGCACCGCAATGCTCTTCAGCAGCAGATCGCCGACGGGGTGGCCGAGGCTGTCGTTGATGTGCTTGAAGCGATCCAGATCCAGAAACAACACTGCGCCGAGGCTGTAAGCCGCTCTCGAGTGAATCAGCGCGGCGTGCAGTCGGCTTTCAAACAGCGTCCGATTGGGCAGGCCGGTCAGCGGGTCGTGGTGCGCCTGATAATCCAGCCGTGCCTGAGCCTGCTTCAGGCTGGAAATATCAGCGAACACCGCGACAAAATGGGTGATGAATTTATCGCGATTGCGCACGGCACTGATGGTCAGCCAGCTCGGGTAGATTTCACCATTTTTGCGCCGGTTGCTGATCTCGCCCTGCCAGTGACCTTCGGCCGTCAGTTGATACCACATGGCGGCGTAGAACGCGCTGTCGTGGAATCCGGACGCCAGGAGACGCGGTGTCTCGCCGAGGGCTTCTTGTTCGCTGTAGCCGGTGATCTCGCTGAAGGCGCGGTTGACGGCATTGATCCGCTGTCGGGTGTCGGTGATCAACACACCCTCCGCCGTGCTCTCGAACACCGTCGCGGCCAGTTGCAGTTTCTCCTGCATCTGGTGGCGGTCGGTGATGTCGCGCGCGATGGTGAGCATGCAATCCTCACCGGCAATCGGCAGCGGTCGCGCGGAAATCTCGCACAGGCGGATCTGACCATCCCTTCGACGAATGTGGCTGGTGAAGTCCTTCACGAAGCCGTCGCGGCTCAATTGCTCAAGCAGTTGCTGTCGCTCGTTCAGGTCTACCCAGATGCCCAGGTCAAGGGTGGTACGGTCTACGGACAGCGAGCTGTGATAGCCGGTGATCCGGCTGAAACCGTCGTTCACCTCCACCAGCAATCCGTCGTTTTGCCGTGTAATCAGCAGGCCGTCTGGCGAAGAGTGGAACGCCTTGGCAAATTTCTCTTCGGACATTTGCAGCTGTTGCTGGGCTTCTTTGAGCGGCGTGATATCCCTCACCACCAGGACCACTGCGGCCGTGGAGTCCAGATCAAAGGGCTCGGCTGACAGACGCCCGGTGAACAGGCGACCATCACTGCGCCGAAACGGCATTTCCAGGTTGCGGATGCTGCCCTTCTGAAGGCGTTGCAGCAGACTGTGGCCGATGTCGGGAATGCCCCAGATATTCAACTCGGAGGGCACCCGTCCAACAACGTCGACCGGGCTGACGCCAATCTGCTCTGCAAATGCCGGATTGGCCTCCAGAAAACAGCCATCGGAAAGGCGCGCGATCACTAGCATGTCAGGGCATTGCGCGAACACCGAGGCGAATTTCCCTTCTGACAGGCGTAGCGCTTCTTCGGTCTGCTTGGCTTCGCTGATGTCGATCATCAGCCCGCGCATCACGGGCTCTCGGCCATAGCCGATCATGCTCACGATGTCGCGAATCCAGACCACCCTGCCGTCAGCGCTCAGGACTCGGTAATCGACGCTGTGATCATTGCCTTCTGCCACCTCACGGTCGCAGTAGGCTTGGGCGTAATCGATGTCCTCAGGATGAACGATGCTGCGCCAGAATCCGGGCCTTCGCCACTGGTGCAGTGGATACCCCAGCAATTCCTGCGCATGGGGCGAGACGTAGTTGTATGAGTAATCGTGAGTGTTGGCTTCCCACGCGATGGCCGAAAGGCTCTCGATCATCCCGCGATAGTGGTACTCGCTGCTGCGCAGCTCTTGTTCCAGCGCGATCCGGCGGGAAATTTCCGAGCTAAGACGGCGGTTGATCCGCACCACAATGGTCAGCACCAGCAGTCCGGGCAGTCCGATCAGTAAAAACTCGTGCCAGAGCTCGCTGCGTTCGCTGGCATGGATACCTGCCGGCAGTGCGACTGACGAATCCTTCAGATCGTTGAATTGTTCTGGTGAGCGCGTTTGATCGACACCGACGAATCGATTGCTGAGCAGGAGAGCGGATAAGTTGTGGTTTATACCGACTGGATTTCTGGATTGGGCGTCTTCGTTGGACTGTAACCCTTGCCGCATCGCTTGCCCGTCATCTTCGTTGTGAAGCAATGCCTGGGCGGAGACTGCAGCGGGGGCAAGCAAGCATATGAGAGCAATGGCCGGCATCCAAATCATGGCAGCCTCGGTGATTCATTGGTAATAATCAAACGAGTGTAGCCGGGGTGGACAACAGTGGCACTGTGCCGAAAATTTATTCCTTAAAACGCAAAACCCCCAGCAATGCCGGGGGTTTTGGTATGACGCGTCGCTTACTCGTCGAGGAACGAGCGCAGGTGTTCGCTTCGCGTCGGGTGACGCAGCTTGCGCAACGCTTTGGCTTCGATCTGACGGATACGCTCACGGGTTACATCGAACTGCTTACCGACTTCCTCAAGGGTGTGGTCAGTATTCATGTCGATACCGAAACGCATACGCAGGACCTTGGCTTCACGGGCGGTGAGGCCCGATAGCACTTCGCGCGTCGCTTCTTTCAAGCTCTCTACCGTGGCGACATCGATTGGCGACTGCATGGTCGAATCTTCGATGAAGTCACCCAGGTGGGAATCTTCGTCGTCACCGATCGGCGTTTCCATGGAGATCGGCTCTTTCGCGATCTTCAACACCTTGCGGATCTTGTCCTCAGGCATTTCCATGCGTTCGCCCAGCTCTTCCGGCGTCGGTTCGCGACCCATTTCCTGCAACATCTGACGGGAAATGCGGTTGAGCTTGTTGATCGTCTCGATCATGTGCACCGGAATACGAATGGTGCGTGCCTGGTCAGCGATCGAGCGAGTGATCGCCTGACGAATCCACCATGTGGCGTACGTCGAGAACTTGTAACCACGACGGTATTCGAACTTGTCCACCGCCTTCATCAAACCGATGTTGCCTTCCTGGATCAGATCGAGGAATTGCAGGCCACGGTTGGTGTACTTCTTGGCGATCGAGATCACCAGACGCAGGTTGGCCTCAACCATTTCTTTCTTCGCGCGGCGGGCCTTGGCCTCACCGATCGACATCCGACGGTTGATGTCCTTGATTTCCAGAATGGTCAGGCCGGTTTCTTCTTCCAGCGCGGTCAGCTTTTGCTGGCAACGCTGAATGTCGGCCTGAAGACGACCAATGGCTTCAGCGTATTTGCTTTTGCCTTTGGCCAGCCCATCGGTCCAGCTCTGGTCAACTTCGTTGCCCGGGAACTGGCGCAGGAAGTCGGCGCGCGGCATGCGTGCATCACGAACACACAGCTGCATGATGGCGCGTTCCTGGGCACGCAGACGCTCAAGGGCACCGCGGACGCGCTCAACCAGACCTTCAAACTGTTTCGGAACCAGCTTGATCGGCATGAACAGTTCGGCCAAAGCCAACAGTTCGGCGTTGGCCTGCTTGCTGCCACGACCGTGCTTTTTCAGCGCCTTGAGGGCGATTGCCATCTGGTCTGAAACGGCACCGAAGCGCTGTGCGGCGATGACGGGATCCGGACCGCTTTCGACCTCGTCCTCTTCATCGTCGGAAGCGTCGTCCTCTTCGTCGTCAGCCCCTTCGACCTTCTCGGCCTTGGGATCTACCGGCGGCGGGACTTCGGCTGGCGGCGCTATGCCGTCGTCCGGGTCGATATAGCCGCTCAAGACGTCGGACAGGCGACCTCCTTCGGTGGTGACGCGGGTGTACTCGGAGAGAATGTGCTCGACCGTGCCAGGGAAGTGCGCGATCGCGCCCATCACTTCACGGATGCCTTCTTCGATACGCTTGGCGATTTCAATTTCGCCTTCACGTGTCAGAAGCTCGACGGTACCCATTTCGCGCATATACATGCGCACTGGGTCAGTCGTGCGACCGATGTCGGTCTCCACCGCAGCCAACGCGGCAGCGGCTTCTTCAGCGGCTGCCTCGTCGGTATCGGCGTCAGCCAACATAAGGGCGTCCGCATCCGGAGCACTCTCGTGTACGGGGATCCCCATGTCGTTGATCATGCGGATGATGTCTTCCACCTGCTCGGGATCTGAAATATCCTCAGGCAGGTGGTCGTTGACCTCTGCGTAAGTCAGATACTTCTGCTCACGACCCAGGGTGATCAACTCTTTGATACGAGACTGCTGTTGCGCTTTTCCGGACATAACACCCTATCCACTGAAGGTCTTGGCGGGCAAAAAACAAGCCGGGGATTATACCCGAGCTATGACCTCACACGCCAGTTGAGGTCGGGGTTTGTGCAGGAACTTTGCGATTTAACAGGTTGAGCAGCTGAACTTTTTCTTCCGCGCTCAGGCCTGACTGCCGTTCCTTCCTGATCAATTGCTCCAGATGCCGCTCGCGTTGGCGGGCAGACAAGCTAGTTATAGTGTCGAAAAACTGTTGTTCAAGGTTATCGGCCGAGATCAGCCATTCCTTTTCCGCCAGTTGACGCAGCAATCGTCCTTGATCGGTGCCATGCCAGCGGGCAATCAACTGCATCGTGCGCAGCTTCGGGTTTTTCTGTGTAGCGTCGATCAGGGCCACCAGAAGCTGTGAATACACATTCTCTTCATCGGCGAACGTACTGGCGTTGGCGACCTGCGCTGACAGTTCAGGGTGATGCAGCAACGTTCTGAGTGCTGTCAACGCCGGCGGCTCAACCGTCGCCGGTGTGCGTGGTCCCCGAGGTTCGAAATCAGGACGCTTGCCGTTCTTGTCCCATTTCTTGCCTTTGTCCCACGGCTTCTTGTCCCATTTCTTCTGCTGACCGCCCGGCGCGCTCGGTGTCCATTCCTGCTGCGCCTGGTAATCGTGCTGCTGGTAATCGCCGTAATCCGGCACGGCGTCGTAATCGAAGCCCGGATCGTAGCTGGGTTGAGCTTCCGCCGGAGCGGACTGCATCAACTGGCTGACTGCAGCGGTGTCTAGCCCAGTGATCTCTTTCAATCGTCGACGCATCAGCTCGCGTAAATTGGCGCCCGGCACTTTTTCGATCAGCGGCGCGGCCAGCGTTACCATGTGTGCCTTGCCTTCCAGGGAGCGCGGGTCGGCCTCCTTGGTAAGTTGCTCGAAAAAATAGTCGGCCAGCGGTTGTGCGTGCTGGTTGATCCTGGCCTTGAATGCGTCGGTGCCTTCGGCGCGAACCAAGGTGTCTGGATCCTCCCCTTCGGGCAGAAACAGAAACCTCGCACGCCGGCCGTCCTGCAGGCCGGGAATCGTCGCTTCCAGTGCGCGCCAGGCGGCGTTTCGGCCAGCCTGGTCACCGTCAAAGCAGAACAACACGTTCGGTACTACACGAAACAGCCGCTTCAAATGCTCTTCACTGGTCGCCGTACCCAGCGTCGCAACGGCATTGCGCAAGCCTTGTTGGGCCAGTGCAATAACGTCCATGTAGCCTTCGACGACGATAATCTCGTCCAGGTTACGGTTAAATTTGCGAGCTTCGAATAAACCGTACAACTCCTGACCCTTATGAAACACCGGGGTTTCAGGAGAGTTCAGGTATTTGGGCTTGTCGTCGCCCAGTACCCGCCCGCCAAATGCAATCACACGGCCGCGACTGTCGCGAATGGGGAACATCACCCGGTCGCGAAAGCGGTCGTAGCGTTTGCCGGTTTCGGCGTTTTCGATCAGCAAGCCGGCATCGATCATCGCCTTCTGTTGAAGGGTGTCGCTGCTAAGGTGTTTGTAGAGGTTGTCCCAGCCAGGAGGGGCGAAACCCAGTCCGAAGTCGCGGGCAATCTCGCCTGACAGGCCGCGACCTTTTAGGTACTCCACCGCAGATTTTCGCGTTGGATGACTTTTCAGCGCAGCCCGGTAAAAATCGGCAGCGGCCGTTAATAAGGGGTAGAGCGGCGAATCGGTAGGCTGCCGGGGCTTTTGCCCTTTGACGCCTTGTTCGCGAGGGACTTCCATCCCGGCGGCTTTGGCCAGGTCTTCGACGGCCTGGGGGAAATCCAGGTTGTCGTGGTCCATGATGAAGCCGAGGGCATTGCCACCCGCGCCACAGCCGAAGCAGTAATAGAACTGTTTGTCCGGGCTGACGCTGAACGACGGTGTCTTCTCTTTATGGAAGGGACAACAGGCGCTGAAGTTCTTGCCGGTCTTTTTTAATTGAACGCGTGAGCTGACAACATCGACGATGTCGGTGCGGTTCAGGAGGTCGTCAATAAAACCTTGGGGAATCAGTCCGGCCATGGCGTTCTCATCATCAGGCGCCCCGCCAGAAAGATCGTGGCGAATCCAAACCGTAACGACGGTTGCTTGGTCAGTGTAGACGGGTCAACGCGGCCTGAATCAGGCTGGAAGAAATCGACGGGGTTTGTCTCGGTCGCATCTGCGGCGTCAACAGCCTCTGTCTTGTGTTGCTTGATCGGTGTCGCATTAGGCTAAAACTGCAACTGCCGACAGCCCGGCTTTGAAGGCCGGGCAAGGCAGAAGCTTGCGTCAGACGTCTGTATTAATACAGACGAACGGCGCGGCGCTGTTCGCGCTGTACTTTCTTGGCGTGACGCTTAACAGCAGCTGCTGCTTTACGCTTACGCTCAGAAGTCGGCTTCTCGTAAAATTCGCGGCTACGAACTTCAGCCAGAACACCGGCTTTTTCGCAGGAGCGCTTGAAACGACGCAGAGCTACGTCGAAGGGTTCGTTCTCTTTAACTTTGACGGCTGGCATCCAGAGCTACCTTCATTCATTACCGGGGTCAACGCTTACTGCAACGCTTGCACTAAGTACGTCGGTTTTTAAGGGTTGCGGATGTTAACCCCTTGCTTCGCGGAATGCAAAGCCTCTGATCGAAAAGCACTGGTCGCAGGCATGAGCGGCGACTATTATGCGCGCCTTCGAATTCAGCCTCCACAAGGCGTACCCCATGCTAGTACTGGGAATGGAAACTTCCTGCGATGAGACCGGTGTCGCGCTGTACGACAGCGCACGCGGGTTGCTTGCCGATGCATTATTCAGCCAGATCGACCTGCACCGGGTCTATGGTGGTGTGGTCCCGGAGCTTGCCTCGCGTGACCACGTAAAACGCATGCTGCCCTTGATTCGTCAGGTGTTGGCCGAGGCGGACTGCGCCGTTACCGAGATCGATGCCGTCGCTTATACCGCCGGCCCTGGACTGGTCGGGGCCCTGCTGGTGGGCGCTTCGTGCGCACAGGCTCTGGCGTTTGCGTGGGACATTCCGGCGCTGGGTGTTCACCACATGGAAGGGCATCTGCTGGCACCGATGCTGGAGGAAAATCCGCCTGAGTTTCCGTTCGTCGCTTTGTTGGTTTCCGGCGGCCATACGCAGCTGGTTCGCGTCGATGGCATTGGTCTTTACGAGCTGCTTGGCGAGACCCTGGACGACGCCGCAGGCGAAGCTTTCGACAAAACCGCGAAGATGATGGGCCTGAATTACCCTGGCGGTCCGGAGATTTCCCGTCTGGCGCAATCCGGTGTGGCCGGGCGATTTGTCTTTCCGCGTCCGATGACGGACCGTCCCGGGCTGGATTTCAGCTTCAGCGGGCTGAAAACCTTCTCGCTGAACACCTGGCAGCAGTGCCAGAGCACCGGGGACGACAGCGAGCAAACTCGTTGCGACATCTCGCTGGCCTTCCAGCAGGCGGTGGTGGACACTTTGACCATCAAGTGCAAGCGCGCGCTGAAGCAGACCGGGCTCAAACGTCTGGTCATTGCCGGGGGCGTGAGCGCGAACAAGGCGTTGCGCCTGTCGCTGGAGCAGATGCTCGATGGCCTGGGTGGCAATGTCTACTACGCGCGACCTGAGTTCTGCACCGACAACGGCGCGATGATCGCCTTTGCCGGCTGCCAGCGTTTGCAGGCGGGGCAGAGGGAAAGTCTGAGCATTACGGTTCAGGCGCGCTGGCCGATGGAGCAGTTGCCAGGTCTTTGATGGCAAAGCGGTGCAAGCGCCCGGGTGGGCTGTGACGGGGTTCGCTTCAGAAATGCCGTTCGCGCCCGGCAAACAGGTCGCGTAGATTCCCCCGATGGCGCCAGACGATGAGCAACGTCAATACGCTCATCGGCAGCAAAGCGTGGGGTTCCTGCCAGGCAAGCAGCGGAAGGGTGAGCGGCGTGGCAATCAGGGACGCCAAGGAGCTGGTGCGAGTGAGGTAGAACGTCAGCAGCCAGGCGCCGATGGCGAGCAGGGCGGCTGGCGGATACAAGGCCAGCAACATGCCGGCGGCCGTGGCCACGCCCTTGCCGCCACGAAAGCGGAAGTACAGCGGGAACAGATGCCCCAGCACTGCGCACAGTCCGATCCAGGCTTGCAGTCGTGGGTCGAGGTCCAATCCTCTGGCGATCAGCACCGGGATCATGCCTTTGCAGACGTCGCCAATCAGGGTCAACACGGCGAGTTTTTTGCCGGCCACACGCAGCATGTTGGTGGCGCCGGCGTTGCCCGAGCCACTGGCGCGCGGGTCCGGGCGACCGGTTAGACGGCTGATCAGGATGGCAAAGGACAGTGAGCCGAGCAGGTAGGCGAGGACCGCCAGTAACCAAAACATGCTAACCATTCCGGGCGAGGTTGCCTTGATTCTAACGGCGCATTGCGCCCTTGTCGTGCAGCGGAGAAACAGGCTTGGACAGAGTTTTCATTGAGGGTCTGGAGGTCGATACCGTCATCGGCGCGTACGACTGGGAGCGTGGCATTCGCCAGTGCCTGCGTCTGGACCTGAGTTTTGCCTGGGACAATCGGCCTGCAGCCGCAGGCGACGACCTGAGCAAGGCGCTCGATTACGCCAGTGTGTACGCGCGAATTCAGGCGTTCGCTGAAGTCTCCCAATTCCAACTGGTCGAAACCTTCGCCGAGCGCCTGGCCGAAGTGCTGATGAGCGAGTTCAATATCCCTTGGCTGCACCTCAAATTGACCAAGCCGGGAGCCGTGCCTGCGGCGAAGGGCGTTGGGGTGGAGATCGAGCGCGGATGTCGCTGACACGGATTTTTCTGGGACTGGGCAGCAACATCGAGCGGGAGCGTCACCTGTGCGCTGGCCTCGACGCCCTTGCCGGCTTTCTGACCGACATGACCTGCTCGCCCGTGTTCGAAAGTCATCCGGTGGGGATCAAGAGCGGGCCGTTTTTCAATCTGGTGGTGTCGGCGCTGACCGACCTGCCGCTGACTGAACTGGATCGCCGCCTCAAATTCATCGAAGCCGATAACGGGCGATATGCCCCTGATCGCAAGGGTCTGCCGCTGGACATCGACGTCCTGCTGTATGGCGAACAGGTCGGCAACTTCGACGGCCTGATCCTGCCCCGGGCCGAAATCCTCAAAAACGCGTTCGTGCTGTGGCCGTTGTCACTGATCGCGCCGCATCGCCTGCACCCTGAGGCCGGCGTGTCGTTTGCCCAGCTGTGGGCTGATGCGAACATCGATCAGAAACTCTGGCCGGTTGCCTTCGAATGGCGCGGCGAGCCACTCACCCCGGCCACCCTGCTGGCTGCCGTGTAATCAGCATCAGACAGGCGTCGAACAGGCAACCAGATTGAGCCGCAGCCAACTCGGCGGCTCAAAGCTGATACGACGCCTTGTACACCTTCAGCGTATCCAGCCGCTCTCGCTTGAGCGCCTCGCCTAATTGCTGGCCCTGAAAACCTTTCTCCAGCAGCGGCTGCACCGCCACTTGCCGCGCCGCTTCGGCAGCGCCGCGCAAATATTCGGCTTGCGGATACGTGCGCTCCTCAAGCCCCTTGCGGCCCCGGGCGTCCATTTCGCAGGCGGCAATGAACTCCTCGAAGCGTTGCGGTCGGCGATACACGTCAAAGCTTTGCAGCAGATCCAGCAGGGTCGAGGGTTTCAGCTCCAGCGCGCGATGGCCATGGGTGTGATATTCGCCCACCAGCAGCGCCAGTTCCTGACAGTCCCTCGGCACCTTGAAGCGCTGGTTCATTGCCTTGATCGCCTTGAGCCCTTTGTGCTCGTGGGCGATGTGGCGCGGCCATTCCTCTTGCGGGGTGAGGCCCTTGCCCAAGTCGTGCAGCAAGCAAGCCCAACGCACGCTTAGCGGCTGGCGGTGCAGGGCTGACTGATGCAACACGCTGAGAACGTGCACACCGGTATCGATTTCAGGGTGATGGGCTTCCGGCTGAGGCACGCCAAACAGCGCGTCGACTTCTGGCATCAGCACTTTCAGCGCGCCGCATTCGCGCAGGACTTCGATGAACACCTGCGGCTCTTTTTCCATCAGCGCGCGGGAAATTTCCTTCCAGCTGCGCTCCGGTGTCAGCGCTTCCAGTTCACCCGAACCGCTCAGTCGGCGCATCAGTTCGAGGGTTTCCGGGGCGATGGTGAACCCGTCGGGAGCATAGCGTGCAGCAAATCGGGCCACACGCAGCACGCGCAGTGGATCTTCGGCGAACGCGGGGGAAACGTGACGTAATAGTCGGGCTTCGAGATCTTGCTGGCCATGATAGGGATCAGTCAGCTGGCCGTTTTTGTCTTCGGCAATGGCATTAATGGTCAGGTCGCGGCGGATCAGGTCTTGCTCCAGCGTGACGTCCGGGTGGGCGTGAAAAACAAAGCCGCCGTAGCCTTTGCCGGTCTTGCGTTCGGTGCGAGCCAGCGCGTATTCCTCACCGGTCAGCGGATGCAGGAAGACGGGAAAATCCGTTCCCACCGGGCGGTAGCCCTTGACCAGCATCTCCTCGGTCGACGCACCCACCACTACCCAGTCGATGTCAGTGACCGGTTTGCCAAGCAGGCGATCGCGTACCGCGCCGCCAACTTTATAAATCTGCATAAAAAAGCCTCCGTGAGGGCGACAGGATAAACCTTAAGTCGCGATCGCGGAGGCTGGAAACAGTCATGGTCTATAAGTGGACGACCGCCAGGTCCAGCCGGGGATATTCACTGTCAGCGTGTTCGCTTCTCGGCGGCACATGGTGGACTTTCATTATCTGGTCGCCTTGCAGGGTTTCCAGATGGATATCAAAACCCCACAGCCGGTGCAGGTGTTTCAACACTTCGTCCGTGGAGTCGCCGAGGGGTTTACGGTCGTGCTGTTGATGACGCAGTGTTAGGGAACGGTCGCCGCGACGGTCGATGCTGTAGATCTGCACGTTGGGTTCGCGGTTGCCAAGGTTGTACTGCGCGGCGAGGGTTTCACGAATCACCTTATAGCCGGTTTCATCGTGGATGGCGGGCACGAGGAGATCGTCCTTCTGGTCATCGTCCAGGATGCTGAACAGCTTCAGGTCTCGGATCACCTTGGGTGACAGGTACTGCAGGATGAAGCTCTCATCCTTGAAGCTGCTCATCGCAAACTTCACCGCCGTAAGCCAGTCAGTGCCGGCCAGATCGGGAAACCAGTGGCGGTCTTCCTCGGTCGGGTGTTCGCACATCCGTCGGATGTCCTGATACATGGCAAAGCCCAGTGTGTAGGGATTGATACCGCTGTAGTAAGGACTGTCGAAGCCAGGCTGGTAGACAACACTGGTGTGGGAGGTCAGGAATTCCAGCATGAAGCCGTCAGTCACCAGCCCCTCGTCGTACAGATCGTTCATCAGGGTGTAATGCCAGAACGTGGCCCAGCCCTCGTTCATCACCTGGGTCTGACGCTGCGGGTAGAAATACTGGGCGATCTTGCGGACGATGCGCACCACTTCACGCTGCCAGGGTTCCAGCAATGGGGCGTGCTTTTCGATGAAGTAGAGGATGTTTTCCTGGGGCTCGGCGGGGAAGCGCGAGAAATCCTCTTTGTCGTTCTTGCTCGCACTTTTCGGGATCGTGCGCCACAGATCGTTGATCTGCTTCTGCAGGTGCTCTTCCCGGTCCTTCATGCGGCGGCGTTCTTCCTCCGCCGAAATCGGATAGGGCCGCTTGTAGCGATCCACGCCGTAGTTCATCAGCGCGTGGCAGGAATCGAGCAGATCCTCGACCGCATCGATCCCGTGGCGCTCTTCGCACTGCATGATGTACTGCTTGGCGAACACGAGGTAATCGATGATCGAACTGGCATCGGTCCAGGTGCGGAACAGGTAATTGCCCTTGAAGAAGCTGTTGTGCCCATAGCAGGCATGGGCCACCACCAGCGCCTGCATGCAGATGGTGTTCTCTTCCATCAGATAGGCGATGCACGGGTCGGAGTTGATGACGATCTCGTAGGCCAGGCCCATCTGGCCCCGAGAGTAGGATTTTTCCGTGCTGAGGAAGTGCTTGCCGTAGGACCAATGGTGATAACCCAAGGGCATGCCGACAGACGCATAGGCGTCCATCATCTGCTCGGCGGTGATCACCTCGATCTGGTTGGGGTATGTGTCCAGTGCATAACGTTCGGCGATGCGGCTGATCTCCCGGTCGTAGGCCTGGATCAGTTCGAACGTCCACTCTGAACCCGTGGAGAGGGGTTGGCGCTTCTGCTCTCTAGCGGTCATGTCACTAACCTGCGCTGGAAGAGTTCACGGAACACCGGATAGATATCACCGGCAGAGACCAGCTGCTGCTGGGCAAACGTGTCGGCGAAGGCTTCGCCGATGCGCTCGTATTCGAACCACAGCGCCTGATGTTCGCGCGGGGTGATTTCGACGTAGGTGTAGTACTGCACGAACGGCATGATCTGTTTGATCAGGATATCGCGGCAAATGGGCGAATCATCGTTCCAGTTGTCGCCGTCCGAGGCCTGGGCTGCGTAGATATTCCATTCGTTGGTTGGGTAGCGCTCGGCCATGATTTCCTGCATCAGCTTCAATGCGCTGGAAACGATGGTGCCGCCGGTTTCCCGTGAATAGAAAAACTCCTCTTCGTCGACTTCCCGCGCACTGGTGTGGTGGCGGATGAAGACGACTTCGATCTTGTCGTAGTTACGTTTGAGAAACAGGTACAGCAGGATGAAGAAGCGCTTGGCGATGTCCTTGGTGGCCTGGGTCATCGACCCGGAAACGTCCATCAGGCAGAACATCACGGCTTTGGAGCTGGGGTTCGGCTGTTTGACCAGCAGGTTGTATTTGAGGTCGAAGGTGTCCAGGTACGGGACGCGACGGATGCGCGCCTGAAGTTTTGCGGCCTCGATTTCCAGTTCCTGGATATCGCCGAAGTTGTCAGGCTCCTCGATCCTCAGGCGTTCCAGCTCAGCCTGCACTTGGCGCAGCTTGGCCCTGCTGCTGCCGGACAGCGCGATACGCCGCGCATGTGCCGAGCGCAATGTGCGGATGATGTTGATGCGTGACGGGTTGCCTTCGTTACTGATGCCCGCGCGAACGGTCTTGAACGTGTCAGTGCCGCTTAGGTTGCGCTTGACCAGATTGGGCAGCTCCAGGTCCTCGAACATGAATTCGAGAAACTCTTCCTGAGTGATCTGGAACACGAACTCATCCATGCCTTCGCCGGAGTTGCCCGCCTTGCCAGGCCCTTTGCCACCGCCGCCACCTTGCGGGCGTGCGATGTGCTCACCGGTGGTGAACTCCTTGTTACCCGGATGAACAACCGTTTGCTTGCCGCCGCGACCATGGTGCAACACCGGTTCGTCGATATCCCGCCCCGGAATACTGATCTGTTCGCCATGCTCCATATCGGTAATGGAGCGCCGGCTGACGGCCTCTTCAACTGCCTTCTTGATGTGGTCACGATAACGGCGAAGAAAGCGCTGCCGATTTACCGTGCTCTTGTTCTTGCCATTGAGACGTCGGTCGATCACATAGCTCATAGGCCCCTCCGGGGAGCTTCAAGTTGTGAGCCGCAAGCTGCAGGTAGAAGCGGTTATCCGGATAGCAGATGACGCGCTTGCTTCCTGCAGCCTGTGGCTTGACGCTTGCAGCTGCCTTACTGCGATTTCCGGACCCGTAGGTACCATTCGGAAAGAAGCCTTACCTGTTTATCGGTGTAGCCCCGCTCGACCATTCGTGTGACAAAGTCGTTGTGCTTCTGCTGATCCTCTTTGCTGGCCTTGGCGTTGAAACTGATGACCGGCAGCAGGTCTTCGGTGTTAGAGAACATTTTCTTCTCGATTACCACCCGCAGTTTCTCGTAGCTCAGCCAGGTCGGGTTCTTGCCATTGTTGTTGGCACGGGCGCGCAGCACGAAGTTGACGATCTCGTTGCGGAAGTCTTTCGGGTTGCTGATGCCCGCCGGTTTTTCGATCTTCTCCAGTTCCTCGTTCAACGCCACGCGATTCAGGATTTCGCCGGTTTCCGGGTCGCGATACTCCTGGTCCTGAATCCAGAAGTCCGCGTACAGCACGTAGCGGTCGAAGATGTTCTGACCGTATTCGCTGTAGGACTCGAGGTAGGCGGTCTGGATTTCCTTGCCGATGAACTCGATGTAGCGCGGCGCCAGGTATTCCTTGATGAAGCGCAGATACCGCTCGCGGGTTTCAGCCTGGAACTGCTCCTGCTCGATTTGTTGCTCCAGCACGTACAGTAAGTGGACCGGGTTGGCCGCGATCTCGTGAGGGTCGAAGTTGAAGACTTTCGAAAGAATCTTGAACGCGAACCGGGTAGAGAGTCCGTTCATGCCTTCGTCGACACCGGCGCTGTCGCGGTATTCCTGAATCGACTTGGCTTTTGGATCGGTGTCCTTGAGGTTCTCGCCGTCGTAGACCCTCATCTTCGAATAAATGTTGGAGTTGTCCGGCTCTTTAAGCCGCGACAGCACGGTGAACTGCGCGAGCATTTTCAGCGTGTCCGGCGCGCAATGGGCTTTGGCCAGCGAGCTGTTGAAAAGCAGCTTGTCGTAAATCTTGATCTCGTCGCTGACCCGCAGGCAGTACGGCACCTTCACGATGTAGATCCGGTCGATGAAGGCCTCGTTGTTCTTGTTGTTGCGGAAGCTGTGCCATTCCGATTCGTTGGAGTGGGCCAGCAAAATACCGGTGAACGGAATCGCGCCCAGGCCTTCGGTACTGTTGTAGTTACCTTCCTGGGTGGCGGTCAGCAGTGGGTGAAGCACCTTGATCGGCGCCTTGAACATTTCCACGAATTCCATCAGGCCCTGGTTGGCCCGGCACAGCGCGCCCGAATAGCTGTAAGCATCGGCGTCGTTTTGTGGGTATTCCTCGAGCTTGCGGATATCGACCTTACCCACCAGCGCCGAGATGTCCTGGTTGTTCTCGTCACCGGGCTCGGTTTTGGCCACGGCGATCTGGTTGAGAATGGAAGGGTAGAGTTTCACCACTTTGAACTGACTGATATCGCCGCCGAACTCGGCCAGTCGTTTCGTCGCCCATGGCGACATGATGGTGTTCAGGTACCGGCGCGGGATGCCGTAGTCCTCTTCGAGGATCGTCCCGTCTTCGGTGGGTTTGAACAGGCCCAAAGGGGATTCGAAAACCGGCGACCCTTTGATGGCGTAGAACGGTACTTTTTCGACCAGCGTCTTGAGTTTTTCAGCCAGGGACGACTTGCCGCCGCCTACCGGGCCGAGCAGGTAAAGGATCTGTTTCTTCTCTTCCAGGCCCTGGGCGGCATGGCGGAAGTACGAGACGATTTGCTCGATGCAGTCCTCCATGCCGTGGAAATCCTCGAACGCCGGATAGCGCCGAATGACCTTGTTGGAGAAGATTCTGGACAGCCTCGAATTGGTCGACGTGTCGAACAACTCAGGCTCACCGATGGCCATCAGCAGACGTTCTGCGGCGGAAGCGTATGCGCTGCGATCGGTTTTGCAGAGCTCGAGATACTCCTGTAGCGAGAGCTCTTCCTGCCGTGTCGATTCAAAGCGTTGTTGGAAGTGGCTAAAAATACTCATGACGTCACCTCGCTCGATACGTGGAGCCGGCGGCGGATCGTCAGTTGATGCTGGATGGAAGCCGATCACGCGGCTGCCATTACCCCCCAAACACCATAAAAGTAGCTACCGATGACCCACGCGCCGGTGTACCGGCTCTCCCCTGATTCGGATGGCCTGAGGCTAAGAGTAGTTCGGATTCGGGCACAGAAAGAAGCGATGGAGATGAACAGGGCATACCCGTTCGTCAGATGAGGGCGCGAGCCCGCGTAGGACGCGGGATAGCGGCCAGCAAAAATATTTTTCGATCAGCCTTGCGTGGTTTCCGCCGGGAATTGGGTTTTCCACAACTCGAAACCGCCATCCATGCTGTAGACCTCGGAGAAGCCCTGACCTACAAGATAGGCCGCTGCGCTCTGACTGGAGTTGCCGTGATAGCAGAGGACGACCAACGGTTTGTCCAGATCGGCCTGACGGATGAAGTCGGCGATGGAGTGGTTGTCGAGGTGATGGGAATCCGGAATGTGCTGGGTCGCGTAGGTCTGCGCGTCACGTACGTCCACCAGCACCGCGCCTTGTTCGCGCAGGGCATGGACTTGTTCGGGTGAAATGCGTTTGAAGTCAGTCATGGCTCGGGCTCCTGGGCCGTCGGGTCCTCGAACGGTCGAGAACGTAGGGAGAATTTACTGCTGCAGCGGAATCGGCTCGCTGACGGGGAGTGCCGCAGGGGCGGGTACCTTTGCGTTGCCACGCTCGTCGCATTCGCAACGGATCAGCGCGCGAGTGTCGACGTTGAGCAGCGTCATGGCGCCGCCCCAGACACAGCCCGTGTCCAGCGCATACACCCCGGGCTCGTCACATCGGCCTTCAAGTGCGGCCCAGTGACCAAAAATGATACCGACGCCCTTGGTCTTGCGCTCCTTGTGCTTGAACCACGGCGCGTAACCCGCCGGCGCACTGTCGAGGCCTTCCTTGCTCTTGAGGTCGAGCTTGCCATCGCTGGTGCAAAAACGCATGCGCGTGAAGTAATTGGTGATCACGCGCAGCCGGGTGACGCCCTGCAGGTCTTTGTCCCACTTGGCAGGCTCGTTGCCGTACATGCCGTCGAGAAAGGGCTCGAAGCGATTGTCATCGCGCAATGCCTGTTCCACCTCTTCGGCGCAGCGCAGCGCTTTCTTCAGCGTCCATTGCGGCGGGATACCTGCGTGCACCAGTGCGATGTCGCGTTCGGCGTCGTAATGCATCAGCTTCTGTTGGCGCAACCAGTCGAGCAGCACGACGGCGTCTGACGCTTCGAGGATTTCCCGCAGCGTGTCGCCTTTCTTCAACCGCTCGATATTGCGGCCGGCCGCCAGCAGGTGCAGGTCGTGATTGCCCAGCACGCAGACGATCGAGTCGCGCATGGCGTAGAGATAACGCAGGGTTTCCAGTGATTGCGGTCCTCGGTTGACGAGGTCGCCGACCAGCCAGAGCTTGTCTTTGCCGGGCTCGAATGCAACGCGTTCGAGCAGGCACTTCAACGGCTCAAGGCAGCCCTGCAGGTCGCCGACTGCGTAGACTGCCATCAGTGAAGCGCCCCCGGGACAGCCAGACGGAACGGAGCGATGACAGCGTCGAAGCGCTTGCCGTCTTCGGCGAGCATTTGATAAGTGCCCTGCATGTTGCCCACCTTGGTGGTCATCACGGTGCCGCTTGTGTAAGTGTGGCTTTGTCCCGGCTGGATCAGCGGTTGCTGGCCCACAACGCCGTCGCCGCGAACCTCTTCAACCTGACCGTCGCCGTCGGTAATTACCCAATGGCGTGACAGCAACTTGGCTGGCAACTCGCCGTTGTTCTGCACAGTGATGGTGTAGGCGAAGGCGAAGCGGTTTTGCTCAGGCTGAGACTGTTCGGCTAGGAATCGGGTCTCGACGCTGACGTCGACCTGGTAACGAGAATCAGACATGCAAGAGGCCTTAGAAGCGAAAGCGGAAATAGCCGGAAGTCGTCCGGTTGGAAATCAGTCTAGGACATGTCACGGATAAAGACCGATGAGGCTTTGACCGGACATGTCCCGAGAAGGTCAGGCGGCGACTGGCTTTTCGCTGAGCTTGTCGGCCAGTCGCACAAACGCCGCCAGATCCAGCTGCTCCGGACGCAGGCTGCCATCGACGCCGGCTTCGGTGATTTCTTCGCTGGTCAGCAGGGCTTTCAGCGTATTGCGCAGGGTCTTGCGGCGCTGGTTGAAGGCCTCGCGGACGACGCGCTCAAGCACGCGGTGATCCTTGGCCGGGTGCGGCAGGGTTTCGTGAGGCACCAGACGAACGATGGCCGAATCCACTTTCGGCGGCGGATTGAACGCGCCGGGCCCGACGTTGAACAGATGCTCCACGCGACAGTGGTACTGAACCATGATGGAAAGGCGGCCCCAATCACCACCACCCGGACCTGCTGCCAGACGCTCGACCACTTCTTTCTGCAGCATGAAGTGCATGTCTCGGATCAGGTAGGCGTTCTGCAGCAGATGGAAGATCAGCGGCGTCGAGATGTTGTACGGCAGGTTGCCGACGACACGCAGGCTGTTGGGGGCGGCGTTCAGGCTGGTGAAGTCAAATTTCAGTGCGTCACCCTGGTGCAGACTGAAATTCGGCTTGCTGCCGAACTGATGCATGAGAATCGGCACGAGGTCTTTGTCGAGCTCGACGACGTCCAATTGTGCGCCGCTGTTCAGCAGGCCCTCGGTCAGGGCGCCTTGCCCCGGGCCGATTTCCAGCATGCGGTCTTCGGTCTTGGCACGAATGGAGCGCAGGATCTTGTCGATCACGCCGGCATCGTGCAGGAAGTTCTGGCCAAAACGCTTGCGCGCCTTGTGTTGGAATTGCTCGTTCATGAATAGGTCTCGGCCATCTGATAGGCGGTTTCCAGAGCGACCCTGAGGCTGCCAGTGTCGATCTTGCCGGTGCCCGCCAGATCCAGCGCCGTGCCGTGATCGACGGAGGTGCGAATGATCGGCAGGCCCAGCGTGATGTTGACGGCGGCGCCGAAGCCTTTGTACTTCAGCACGGGCAGGCCCTGGTCGTGGTACATCGCCAGCACTGCGTCGCAGTGCTCCAGATATTTGGGGGTGAAGAGCGTGTCGGCAGGCAGCGGGCCATGTAAATCCAGGCCCTCGCTGCGCAGACGCGCCAGAGTAGGTTCAATGATGTCGATTTCTTCGCGGCCCAGGTGGCCGCTCTCGCCGGCATGGGGGTTCAGGCCACAGACCAGAATCCGCGGGCGGGCGATACCGAATTTGTTGACCAGATCCGCGTGCAGGATGCGCGTCACGCGCTCCAGCCGTTCAACGGTGATCGCATCGGCAACCTCACGCAGGGGCAGGTGAGTGGTCACCAGCGCCACCCGCAAATCACCGGTTGCCAGCATCATCACCACCTGTTCGGTGTGGGTCAGCTCGGCAAGAAATTCAGTGTGCCCGGAGAACTCGATGCCACTGTCGTTGATCACGCCCTTGTGCACCGGCGCTGTGATCATGCCCGCGAAGTGGCCGTCCAGGCAGCCCTGGCCGGCGCGGGTCAGGGTTTCGAGCACGAAGCCGCCGTTGGCTTTGTCGAGCTGGCCGGCAATGACCGGCGCCTGAACCGGCGTATCCCATACATACAGACTGCCAGCGGGGGCGGGGACGTCAGGCCAGGCGGCGGGTGTGACGGGTATCAGGCTAACAGCCACACCCAGCCGGGCGGCCCGCTCGGTGAGCAGGTCGCAGCTGGTAATGGCAATCAGGGGATGGGGCTGGGACTGCGCGGCGAGCAGCAGGCAAAGGTCAGGACCGATGCCGGCTGGCTCGCCCGGTGTCAGGGCGAAACGCTGGGGTTTCACTTGGCCGCCTGATCAGCTCCGGGGAGCTTGATCTCGACGTACGCTTCATCACGGATCTGACGCAGCCAGGTTTGCAGCTCTTCGTCGTACTTGCGGTTACGCAGCACGGTCATCGCCTGTTGCTCACGGGCCTGACTGGTGCTGTCAGTCGAGCGACGGCCGAGGACTTCCAGAACGTGCCAGCCGAATTGAGTCTCGAACGGCTTGGACACGACACCCTGAGGTGTCTCGTTCATGACGTCGCGGAACTCCGGAACCAGCGAACGCGGGTCAACCCAGTTCATGTCGCCGCCGTTGAGCGCCGAACCTGGATCTTCAGAGAAGCTCTTCGCCAGTTCACCGAAGTCTTCGCCATTCTGGATCCGGTCGTAAATCCGTTGCGCCAGCAGCTTGGTCTCGGCTGGGCTGCGGATTTCGCTTGGCTTGATCAGGATGTGACGCACGTGAACCTCGTCGCGCATCTGGGTCTGAGTCTCGCCGCCGCGTTTTTCCAGCAGCTTGAGAATGATGAAGCCGCCCGGTGTGCGTGCAGGCGGGGTGACCTCACCCGGACGCATCGACGACAGCATGTCGCCGAACGGAGGCGGCAACTGAGCGGCTTTACGCCAGCCCATGTCACCACCG
This sequence comes from Pseudomonas sp. W2-17, assembly GCF_041060445.1. Classification (NCBI taxonomy): domain Bacteria; kingdom Pseudomonadati; phylum Pseudomonadota; class Gammaproteobacteria; order Pseudomonadales; family Pseudomonadaceae; genus Pseudomonas; species Pseudomonas sp. W2-17. The sequence goes on from NZ_JAUFNS010000027.1 coordinate 28,760, forward strand.
TCCAGAGCACTTTCACTGGCCGACGACGCGATCGCCATCTGCTCGAAGTTCGCACCCTGTTGCAGCTTGCCGTAGAGGTCCTTGGCTTTGGCTGCAGCGGCCTGAATTTGATCCGACGTCGCGCTGTCCGGCGTCGGGATCAAGATGTTGGCCAAGTGGAATTCTTCGGAGAACTGAGCCTTGCCCAGGTCGGAAGCGAGGAAGTTCTTCACTTCCTGCTCCGAGACCTGAATACGTTCGGCAACCCGGCGCTGACGCACACGGCTGATGATCATTTCCCGGCGAATCTGTTCACGTGCGCTGGTGTAGGACAGCCCGTCGTGGGTCAGTGCAGCCTTGAACTGGTCAACAGTCATGTTGTTGCGTTGAGCGATGGTCGTAACCGCCTGATTCAGTTCTTCATCGCTGATGCGAATGCCGGAGCGTTCGCCGATCTGAATCTGCAGGTTTTCCAGGATCAGACGATCCAGGACCTGAGACTCCAGCGCGCTGGCAGGCGGAACACCCTGCCCACGCTTGGCGATGGTTTGCTGAACCTCACGGGTGCGCTGGTCGAGCTGGCTTTGCATGACCACGTCGTTGTCGACGATGGCAACTACCTTGTCGATGGTGCGCACTTCAGCGTGCGCAACAGTACCGATAAGCAGCGCGCCCAGCATCAGCGGGCGCAGACAATCAGAAAGCTTGGTCTTCACGTTCACGATAACCTTGGATGCCTTTGTCGAGGAAGCTTTCAACTTTTTGGCCAACGACGCCGCCAAGTCCCTTCAACACGATTTGTAGGAAGACGCCGCGGTCGCCTTTCTCGTTCTGCGGTATCTCTTGGGTGGACTCGTCATAGTCGACCCAGTACCGGTTGATCAGACGCAGCTTCCAGCAGCAGTTGTCATATTCAAAACCACCAAAGGCTTCGAGGGTACGGTCACGGTTGTAGTCGTACTGCCAGCGAGCGATGGCGCTCCACTGCGGTACCACAGGCCAGATGACCGAGAAGTCATGTTGCTGAATCTTGTAGTAGTCCTTGATGACGGTGCCATCCGGGTAGGTGTAGTCACCCCCACCTACGCTCCAGCGACCTGTTGTCTGATCGTAACGGACCTGGTCATTGCGATAGCGGTAGCCGGCGTTGATGATCTTGCCCGGCTCGTCTTCAGGCTGGTAGTGAACCATCGCGCTGCCGGAGCGAGTGCTGCGGCTGTCCGGGTCCCAGTTGAAGTCCGACGTCGCCCGCCAGTCGCGGTTGAAGCGGTATTCGTATTCGAGTGCGTAAGGCGACACGTCGGACTGAGCGTCCTTGCGGTCTTCGTAGGCAATGCCTGGCAGTTGCACCTTACGGTCGGCGAAATACACCGCCTGGCCGATGCTGACACGCTGACGCTCGAAACCGTTGTCTTCGATCCAGCGGTTGGTTACGCCCAGCGACAGCTTGTTCTCGTCACCAATACGGTCGGAGCCGACGAAGCGGTTGTCGCGGAACAGCGAGGCGTAGTTAAACGTGGTTTCACCCGAGTCGAAAATCGGGATATCGGTTTGATCTTTCTCTGGCACGTAGAGGTAGTACGCACGAGGCTCCAGCGTCTGGCGGTAGTTTTTCCCGAACCAGTTGGTGTTGCGATCGAAATACAGGCCGCTGTCGACGCTGAAAATTGGCACGCTGCGGTTTTCGCTGCTGTGATAAGTCTCATCCGCCAGCAACGTGCTCTTGCCCTGCGAGTCCAGGTCCAGATCGTACTGGGTGTAAACGTACTTGAGCTTGGGCGTTACAAAACCGTAGCTGGCAGTCAGCGGCAGGCTGATGGACGGCGCCAGGTTCAGACGATCGCCATTCGCACGAGCAAGCCCCCGAACGTTGGTGTCCAGACGCGGGGAGGTCACGTCGTCTTCGTTGGTGTAGCCACCCGTTCTCAAATCACGATCAAAGCGAACCAGCTCAGTCTCGTAATCGAACTTGAAGCCTGCAGGCTGGAACGGCAGCGAACCATTCAGCGTGAGCTGGGGCAGGCGGCCATAAGGAGTGATCTGAGTCACGGTGGTCAGCTGATACTGCTGAGCGTTCAGCGTCGCGGTGTAGTTATCACCACGGTAGTAGACCGCGCCCTGCTGGTTCAGGTAATCGTGGGTGCTCACGCCTTCCTGACCGCTTTTCAGGTCCTTGAAGTAGTAAGGATCGCTGACTTTGGTGTAGTCGACCTTGCTGGTCAGACGCGAATCCAGACCACTGCGATCCTGCCAGTTGATCAACCAGCGGGTGTCTTTGTAGTCCGACTGATCTTTGCGATCGTCGTTGTCGTCGTTCAGGTAAGCCGCACCGAACTGACCTTCACTGGTCTTGGTCAGGTAACGGAACTCGCCTTCCAGCAACATGCCGCGCTTGGCCATGTAGGTCGGGTACAACGTGGCGTCGTAGTTCGGCGCCAGGTTGAAGTAGTACGGGGTGAGCAACGAGAAGCCGGTGTCGCTGTCCGTGCCGATGGTCGGCGGCAGGAACCCGGACTGGCGACGGTCGTCGATCGGGAAATAGATGTAAGGCGTGTAAAGAATCGGAATGTCGTGAACGCGCAGTGTGGCGTTGGTGGCAGTACCGAAACCGGTGGCCGGGTTCAGGGTGATGTTGTTGCCCTTAACGGTCCACGCGTTGCTGTTCGGTTCGCACGTGGTGTACGTGCCGTCCTTCAAGCGGATGATCGCGTTCTCGGCACGACGAGCGTACAGGGCGTTACCGCGAACGTTGTTCTTGTGCAGCACGTACTCGGCGTTGTCGACTTTGGCTTCGCCGGTGTCGAGCTGAACTTCAGCATGGTCGCCGACGATCAGGGCGCCGTTGTCGCGCAGACGGACATCGCCGTTCAGCTCGCCACGGTTCTCGGCCTGATGCAGGCTGGCTTCGTCAGCCTCGACCTGCATGCTGCCCTGACGCAGGACGACGTCGCCGGCCAGGGTCGCAACCTGCTCTTCCTGCTGATAACGCGAAGCCTTGGCGCCGATGAAAGTCGGTGCGTCGCTCTTCGGCGTCTTGTCGTCCATGCCCGGACGGATCGGTTCGATGTAGGCGCCCGAGCAATACGGACCGGTCTCGGCCAGTTGGGCTGCGGTCAGCTTCTCGCGTGGCACCCAGTCCAGGTGACTGTAATCGGCGCTGCGCGATTTCAGGCCACGGCCCTTGGCCTCGGTGACCAGCATCGTCTTGGGCACGACTTCGCCATCGGAGGTGGTGGTCGTCTGAGCGCCATCTGCCGTGCTGCTGTTGGACGAAACACTGTTGGCGTCGTGCACGGGGCGCGGAGGCAACTGGGCTGCGTTGGTTTTCGGAGAGCAATCCCATGCACCTGTTGCAGACACCGAGCAGTCATACTGTTCGGCGGCAACCACGTACGGGACGGCCAGGGGTTGCATCGCCAGCAAACTGCCGGTTACGAGCAACGGAAATTTTTTACGAAACGCGGGGGATTTCAATGCCATCTTATTAGTCCGGGCTTCCTGCGCGCCATCTGCCCGCGGGGGGGCCGCACGCCTCTCGATGGGCTGAAAAAGATGTCGGATAATAAAGCATGACCCGCTTGACGGCTAGCGCCGTCGGAGACCCTTGCAATGCCAGATCAAGATGTACGCCTGCAACACCTGAAAGTTTGGCTCGATGAGCAGCTCCCGCGTTTATTTGAGGCCCAGGGCTGGGGCCCGATTCCCCCGGCCACGTTGACTGCCGCCAGTAGCGACGCCAGTTTCCGTCGCTACTTTCGCTGGGAGGGGGAGGGCCGAACTTTTATTGTCATGGACGCGCCGCCGCCCCAGGAAAACTGCAAACCCTTCGTGGATATCGCTCATTTATTGAGCGGGTCGGGCATTAATGTTCCGAAAATTTATGCCGAAGACCTGAATCAGGGCTTTCTTTTGTTGAATGACCTGGGTCGTCAGACCTACCTGGATGTCATCGACGAGGCAAACGCCGATCAGCTGTTCATTAACGCGATCGACGCATTGCTCGCCTACCAGCAACTGCCGATGGACGCGCCGTTGCCAAGTTATGATGTGGCACTGCTGCGCCGCGAGCTGGAGCTGTTTCCCGAGTGGTACGTGAAGCGTCATCTGGGCGTCGAGTTTGACCAGGCGCAGCAGGCCAGTTGGCAGGCAGTCAGCGATCTGCTGATCGAAAGCGCGCTGGCCCAGCCGACGGTGTTGGTGCACCGCGATTTCATGCCGCGCAACCTGATGCTCAGCGAACCGAACCCTGGCGTGCTGGATTTTCAGGATGCGGTGTACGGCCCGGTCACCTACGACATCACGTGTCTGTTCAAGGATGCTTTTTTGAGTTGGCCGGAGGAGCGTGTAGCGGCCTGGCTCGAGCTGTATTGGAACAAGGCCGCTGCGGCGGGCATCCCGGTGCAGGGCGAATTCAATGAATTCCGTCGTGCCAGTGATTTGATGGGGGTGCAGCGGCATTTGAAGGTGATCGGCATTTTCGCCCGCATCTGTCACCGTGACGGCAAGCCACGCTACATCGCCGACGTGCCGCGCTTCTTCTCCTATATAGAAGCGGTGTTGGCGCGACGCCCGGAGCTGGTTGAACTGAGTAATCTGCTGACCAGCCTTGGCCATACAAAACCGACACAGGCAAAACCAGCATCTGTTGTGTGATGGAATGGACTGCAATTGAAGAGGGACTGCACTTGAAGATTGTCTCGATGAGGGCCGCATGAAAGCGATGATTCTGGCGGCGGGTAAAGGCGAGCGCCTGCGCCCGTTGACCCTGCACATGCCCAAACCGCTGGTGCGTGCCGGCGGCGTTCCACTGATTGAATATCACCTGCGCGCGATCAAATCGGCCGGCGTTGAGGACGTTGTGATCAACCATGCGTGGTTGGGCCAGCAGATCGAAGATTATCTGGGCGACGGCCGCCCGTGGGGTCTGAATATCTCCTACTCCCCTGAGGGCGAACCGCTGGAGACGGGCGGCGGGATCTTTCGTGCGCTGCCGCTGCTGGGCGACGAGCCGTTTCTGGTGGTCAACGGAGACATCTGGGTCGACTTCGATTTCAGCGTGTTGATGAAGCCGCTCAAGGGGCTTGCCCATCTGGTGCTCGTAGACAACCCGGCGCATCACCCCGGCGGGGATTTCGCGCTGGTCGACGGGCACGTTCACGACGATGCTGATCAGCCGCGCCTGACCTACAGCGGTATCGCGGTGCTGCACCCGCAACTCTTCGCGGGCTGCACCGAAGGCGCGTTCAAGCTGGCGCCTCTGTTGCGTAACGCCATGGCGAAAGGCTTGGTGACCGGCGAACGTTTTGCCGGTCGCTGGGTGGATGTCGGTACCCATGAGCGACTGGCCGAAGTCGAGCAGATCCTTGCGGTGAAGCCCTAGATGCTGTGGCCATTCACGGTGGTTGGCGGTGGCGTCGGGTACCTGATTGCCAGCATTCCGGGCGCCATGCTTGGCGCGCTTCTGGGGCAGGCGCTTGATCGGCGGCTGCATTTCCGGAGCTGGGCGGAAATGCGCGAGCGTGCCAATGGCCGCACGGTGCCGCGCGACGACGAGCTTATTTTCATGCTGCTGGGCCGTCTGGCGAAGAGCGATGGCCGTGTGGTCGACGGGCATATTCAACAGGCGCGCGTTGAAATGCGCCGACTGGACCTCAGCGAGGCAGCGCAGCGTCGGGCCATTCAGGCATTCAATCGGGGCAAGGACGGGCGCGACAATTTGCGCGTCCACCTTACGCGCCTGAAAAGCCAGCCCCATGCGGCGGAGGGTTTGTTGCGTGCCTGTTGGAGGATGGCGTGGGCGGATGGCAGGGCGTCGCGCACCGAACGTGAATTGATTGTGCTGTGGGGCAAATGGCTGGGCTGGCCGGCGGGCAAAGTCGAAGGCTTGTCATCGACCGAAGACGAGCAGCGTTCGCGGGGTGCTCCCGCCAGCAGTGGCGGCGAGTTTCAGGACGCGCTGCGTTTGCTGGGCGTGAAAGCGGATGCGGAACCAGCGCAGATCAAGCGCGCCTACCGTCGATTGCTCAGTCGCCATCACCCGGACAAGATCGCTGGCAGTGGCGCCAATCAGATACAGGTTCGTGATGCCACCGAGAAAACCCGCGAGCTGCACCACGCCTACGCGGTCATTCGCGATCGGCGGGGGTTTCGCTGACGCTTCGGGTCTGGATGCTGCCCGCAGCAAGGGCAGCACAAGCGTCGAAGGCGGTAATGGTTACTTTGCGGCGTCACCCTCCAGCCAACCCCGAACGCGACGAAACAATTGATCTTGCTCCATCGCGGGATTGCCGGGAATGGCGCTCAACGCCACTTGGGTGAACCTGGCGTTTTTGTTTCGTTTGCTGGCGTCCAGGCGGTCTTGTGCCTGCTGACGCGGCACCGAACGGTCCTTGTTGACGAAGTCGGCCGTCGGGACCTTTAGCGTCGGCAGCAGCTCCATCAGCGACGGCGTTTCCTTGCCAGTGTCCACGGCCGTGACCATGACCAGGCGTTGAACGGCCGGCGAGGGCCGCTCGCTCATGTAACGCGCTGCCCAATAAGCGCCGCTGCCGTGACCGAGGAGGACGATGCTCCGGGCTTTGTTCTGCTGGGCGAAGGCCACGGCGCTGTCGATCCGGGTAAAGATTTTCTCGGCGTTGGCCTTGGCCATCTCGGCCTGGGCAGCGGCTTGTTCAGCGGCTGCTGCGGCCTCCGCTTCAGCAGTGGCTGCAGGATCCGGTGCCTTCACCGGCGCGTCCTTGGGTTTATCACCCGTAGAGGCCGCAGCCGGAGCATCCGCCGCGCGCGCGAATACGCCGTCATTGTGTGCGTCCGGCATGCTCAGACTGAGGCTGGACCACCCGACGTCCGGCAACTTGCGACGTAGCGGTGCTACCGCAGTCGGCCAGTCCGCTGATTCATCGGCGCCCGGCACGATGATCACCGCACCTTTGGGCGCGTCGACATTCGCCGGTTTCCACAACGCCAGAAACGTCTCGTCGCCCGCCTGCAACTGCTGTTGCTCCGCTTGCGGCACCTGACGCTCCAGCGCCAAGGTGTCTTCTTCAGTGCGCGACGGCAATGCCGCTCGCTCGACCGGCGCGTCAGCAGGCTTGGCGTCTTTGTCCGGCGCCGGATCCGCAGCCATGACGAGCGACGAGCAAGGTAGTATCAGCGTCAGGCACAGCGCAGGAAATAGTGCGCGAAGGGTGTAGGACATCGAATATTCCAAAGGCCGGAAACAATTCCGGCAGACTAATGGGTTGACGGCGGTTTGTCAGGCCAGGCAATCGTCGTGTCTCAAGCGAGCGACAGACACAGAGCATGATCGGCATGGGATTCAGGGAAATGGAGACGACAGTTTGAGAATCCGTGCGCTGTGCCTTCGGGTTATCGGCGATACCCGCGCGCTCTTGATCGGCTTGATGCTGATCGCGTTGCCGATATCGCACCATGCCGTCGCCTCGCCCACGCAGACCGACCCCTTAAGCCGCGAGCAACGGGACTGGCTGACCCAGCGCGGGCAGTTGCGCGTCGGGCTCGTCCTCCAAACGCCTTACGCCCAGCTCGATCGCCGTGCGCAGCAGTTGTCCGGCGCGAACGTCGACCTCATCAACCTCATGGCAAAGACCCTTCAGGTGGAGCTGCTGTGGCGCAGTTATGCCGATCAGGCCGAGCTCGAAAAAGCCCTTGCCGACGGCCAGATCGACTTCGCGCCGGGCCTGACCCAGACGCCCGGCGGCTTGCGCCTGTGGCTGTATTCCGATCCGTACATGCGCGTGCCGCAACTGATCGTTGGCGAACGTGACGGCGCAGGCGCGGTGGATCTGGAGAAGCTCGACGGCCAGGTGCGCGTCGCCGTGCGCATGCCCAGCGCCACCGCTGACTACCTGCGCAGCAATTACACCCACCTCAATCTGCAAGGCGTGCCGCTGGAGCGTCAGGCGTTGCAGCTCTTGCTCAGTCAGCAGGCGCGATACGCCGTGATCGATGAGGCGCAACTCAGTCGCCTGTCCCGCGAAGCCGAGTTTGCCGGGCTCGCCGTGGTTGGCGACATTGGCTTCCCGCAGCTGCTGCGCGTGGCCTCCCGACGTGACACGCCGCAGCTCGCCGAGATTATCAGCCAGGCATTGAGCGCCATTCCGGCCCGGGATCTCGAACAACTGCATGCGCAGTGGCTCCAGCCCAAATACCCGCAGATCAGTGAATCGCCGGGGCTGTGGAAGAACATCGCGCTGCTGCTGTTGGTCCTGCTTCTGGCCAGCGCGGCGATTGTTTACTGGCAGCGCAAACAACAGCAGCAACTGGAGAAACAATTACTCGCCGCCCGGGATGACATCGCCAGGCGCCTGGCAGGGGAGGAGGCATTGCGGCTGGCGCAGTTCTCCATCGATCAGAGCACCGTCGGTATTCTCTGGGTCAATTGGGACAGCCACGTGCGCTACGCCAATCAGGCCGCCGAAACCATGTTGGGTTATGCGCCGGGTGGAGTGGTGGACCGGCCGCTGATTGATTTCGAGCCGGGGCTGAACATGGACCGCTGGCTCACTCTGTGGAAAACCGCGCGCTCCAGCGAGGAAGGGCCGCAGAACTACGAAAGCACTTGCGTGCGCGCCGATGGCAGCATCCTGCCTGCCGATGTGTCGCTGAGCTTCCTGCGTTTTCGCGACGCCGAGTACCTGGTGGTGTTCATCACTGACGTGACCGAACGCCGTCGATCCCTCGCCGCGCTGCAAGAAAGTGAAGCGCGGTTGCAGGTGCTGGCCGAGCAGTTGCGCGAGCTGTCGGCGCACCTGGAAACCGTGCGCGAAGAAGAAAAGGCCCGAATCGCCCGGGAAGTTCACGACGAGCTGGGTCAGATGCTGACCGTGCTCAAGCTGGAAACGTCCATGTGTGAGCTGGCCTACGCCGATCTTGACCCTGGCCTGCGTGATCGGTTGAACAGCATGAAGCGCCTGATTGCGCAGTTGTTCCAGTTGGTGCGGGACGTGGCGACCGCGCTGCGGCCACCGATTCTCGATGCAGGCATTGCGTCGGCGATTGAATGGCAGGCCCGCCGCTTTGAAGCACGCACCCAGATTCCGTGCCTGGTGCAGGTGCCGGACAACCTGCCCAGCCTGCCGGACGCCACGGCCATCGGGCTGTTTCGCATTCTTCAGGAGTCGCTGACCAACGTCATGCGCCATGCCGAAGCGCACACGGTCGAGCTAAGCCTGACCCTCAGCGATGGCGTGCTGTGCATGCGCATCGCCGATGACGGCAAGGGTTTCGATCAGCGCGCAGAACGGCCGGCGTCGTTCGGACTGGTGGGCATGCGCGAGCGGGTGCTGATCATGGGCGGGCAATTGCATCTGGACACCTTGCCCGGAGAAGGCACAACCTTGCGCATCCACATTCCGCTGGACCCGGTCGCTGAGGAGCACGTGCATTGATTCGCGTATTGGTTGCCGAAGACCACACGATTGTCCGCGAGGGCATCAAACAGCTGATCGGCCTGGCGAAAGATCTGCAAGTGGTCGGGGAGGCCAGCAATGGCGAGCAGTTGCTGGAGGCTTTGCGCCACATCCCGTGCGAGGTCGTGCTGCTGGATATTTCCATGCCGGGGGTGAACGGCCTGGAGGCGATCCCGAGAATTCGCGCGCTGAACAATCCGCCCGCGATTCTGGTGCTGTCGATGCACGATGAGGCGCAAATGGCCGCGCGGGCCTTGAAGGTCGGCGCCGCCGGGTACGCGACCAAAGACAGCGACCCCGCGTTGCTGCTAACGGCAATCCGGCGCGTGGCCGCAGGCGGGCGTTATATCGACCCGGACCTGGCCGATCGCATGGTATTTGAAGTCGGGCTGACGGATAGCCGGCCTTTGCACTCATTGTTGTCCGAGCGCGAGTTTTCAGTGTTCGAGCGCCTGGCCCAGGGCGCCAACGTCAACGACATCGCCCAGCAACTGGCGCTGAGCAGCAAGACCATCAGCACCCACAAGGCGCGCCTGATGCAGAAGCTGAAAATCAATTCGCTGGCCGAGCTGGTGAAGTATGCGATGGAGCACAAGTTGGTTTGATTGCGTGTCTAAAAACGACTTCCTGTGGTGCTTCGTAAAACGCTATCGCGAGCAAGCTCACTCCTACAGGTTATTGCGATCCCCTGTAGGAGTGAGCTTGCTCGCGAAGACGCCAGACCAGGCCATAAATAACTTCCGGGCGACATACCTATCCCCGCCATCCCTGTAGGGCAATCCCTACCCGAAACCTTCCAGCCCACCTAGGTCATTCTCTCTCACGCCCCGATTTGCGCGGCCTTCAGGCTCATCTAGGCTTGATCCCTACGGTGGATCAAACAAAGGTGTGGGCAATGAGCAACGTCGATTCAAGCGCTGGGGCGAGTGATGTTCTGGTCAGCTTTCGCGGTGTGCAAAAGAGCTACGACGGCGAAGCCCTGATCGTCAAAGACCTCAACCTGGATATTTGCAAAGGCGAATTCCTCACCCTGCTCGGGCCGTCGGGCTCCGGCAAAACCACCAGCCTGATGATGCTCGCCGGGTTCGAGACGCCCACCGCTGGCGAGATTTTGCTGGCCGGCCGCTCGATCAACAATGTGCCGCCGCACAAGCGCGACATCGGCATGGTGTTCCAGAACTACGCGCTGTTCCCGCACATGACCGTCGCTGAGAACCTCGCGTTCCCGCTGTCGGTGCGCGGCATGAGCAAGACCGACGTCGCCGAAAAGGTCAAACGTGCCCTCGACATGGTCCAGCTCGGCACCTTCGCCCATCGCTACCCCGCGCAGTTGTCGGGTGGCCAGCAGCAACGTGTCGCGCTGGCCCGCGCGTTGGTGTTCGAACCGCAGCTGGTGCTGATGGACGAACCCCTCGGTGCGCTCGACAAGCAACTGCGCGAACACATGCAGATGGAGATCAAACACCTGCACCAGCGCCTGGGCGTGACCGTTGTTTACGTCACCCACGATCAGGGCGAAGCGCTGACCATGTCCGACCGCGTCGCAGTGTTTCACCAAGGCGAGATCCAGCAAATCGCCCCACCGCGCACCCTCTACGAAGAGCCGAAAAACACCTTCGTCGCCAACTTTATCGGCGAGAACAACCGCATCAACGGCACCTTGCTCAGCCAGAACGGCGATCGGTGCGTGGTCGGCCTGGCGCGCGGCGAAAAAGTCGAAGCGCTGGCGATCAACGTCGGCGCCACCGGCAGCCCGGTCACGCTGTCGATTCGTCCCGAACGAGTGAACCTCAACGGCCGCAGCGAGAGTTGCGTCAACCGCTTCTCCGGCCGTGTTGCCGAATTCATCTACCTGGGCGACCACGTGCGCGTGCGCCTGGAAGTGGCCGGTAAAACCGATTTCTTCGTCAAGCAGCCCATCGCCGAGCTTGACCCTGCCCTGAGCGTTGGCGATGTCGTGCCCATTGGATGGCAGGTCGAGCACGCGCGCGCGCTGGACCCGTTGCTGGATGCACATTGATACACCCGCGTTATGCGTCAACCGAAGAACCCAGAGGCGAGCCAATCGCCCCATCGCTTAACCAACATTGTTCGTGGAGAGAAAAACTGATGCTCAAGACATTGAAGCTCACCGCCTTATCGGTCGGCATGATGTGCGCGGCGCAAGCCATGGCAGCGGACCTGACGGTCATTTCCTTCGGCGGCGCGAACAAGGCGGCCCAGGAAAAGGCCTTCTACGCGCCGTGGGAAAAAGCCGGCAACGGCAAGATCATCGCCGGCGAATACAACGGTGAGATGGCCAAGGTCAAAGCCATGGTCGACACCAAAAGCGTGACCTGGGATCTGGTGGAAGTGGAATCGCCAGAGCTGTCCCGTGGCTGTGACGAAGACATGTTCGAGTCGCTGGCGTCGGTCGATCTGGGCAACAAGGACAACTACGTCAAGGGCGCAATCTCCGAGTGCGGCGTAGGCTTTTTCGTTTGGTCCACCGTGCTGGCCTACAACGCCGACAAGCTGAAATCCGCGCCGACCGGTTGGGCTGATTTCTGGGACACCGAGAAATTCCCGGGCAAGCGTGGCCTGCGCAAGGGCGCCAAATACACCCTGGAATTCGCCCTGATGGCCGACGGCGTTGCGCCGAAAGACGTCTACAAAGTGCTGGCGACCAAGGAAGGCCAGGACCGCGCTTTCAAGATGCTCGACAAGCTCAAGCCAAGCATTCAGTGGTGGGAAGCGGGCGCACAGCCGCCTCAGTATTTGCAATCGGGCGACGTCGTGATGAGCTCGGCCTACAACGGTCGCATCGCTGCCGTGCAGAAGGAGAGCAACCTGAAAGTGGTCTGGACCGGCGGCGTGTATGACTTCGACGCATGGGCCATTCCCAAGGGCGCAAAAAATGCCGAAGAAGCGAAGAAGTTCATCGCTTACTCCCTCAAGCCAGAGCAGCAAAAGACCTATTCCGAAAACATCGCTTACGGCCCGGCCAATACTGGCGCGGTCCCTTTGCTGAGCGCTGACACCCTGAAAAACATGCCGACCACCCCTGAGAACATCAAGGATCAGGTGCAGATCGACGTGAAATTCTGGGCCGACTTCGGTGAGTCGCTGGAACAGCGTTTCAACTCGTGGGCCGCCAAATAAGGGCACTGCCCAGTAAGCGCTTCGTTGTGAGTTAGATCCGGGTGCGTCGTCTGACCTGTCTGAAAGCAGGGCAGGGGACGCGCTCTTTGTTAAAAGATTTCGGAGTTCACTATGGCCATCGCCGTGCCCCTGACTGAAGGCGCCAGCCCGACCCTGAAGCAACGCCTGGCTCGTGCCGAGCGCGTCAATCGCTGGAAGGCTCAGGCGTTGATCGCGCCATTGGTGATCTTCCTGCTGCTGGTGTTTCTCGTGCCGATCGCGGCACTGCTCTACAAAAGCGTCAGCAACCCGGAAGTGGTGGGTGGCATGCCGCTCACTGTGGTCGAGGTGGCGAAATGGGACGGCAAGGGGCTGCCGCCTGACGCGGTCTACAAAGCCGCAAGCCAGGACCTGGGCGAAGCGCGCAAGAATCAGACGCTGGGTGATCTGTCCAAGCGCTTGAACCAGGAGTTGGCGGGCTACCGCAGTCTCTTGGCGAAAACGGCCCGCGCCATGCCTTTCAAGGAAGAACCGGCTTCTTATAAGGAGGCGCTGGAAGCCATCGATGAACGTTGGGGCGATCCCGCGTACTGGCAGGCGATCCGCCGCAACACCTCAAGCTTCACCCCCTATTATTTGCTGGCCGCTGTCGACCACCGCATCGATGACCTCGGTGAGCTGGCGCCCGCCACACCCGATCAGGCGATTTACATCGACATCTTCGCCCGCACCTTCTGGATGGGCCTGGTGATCACCGTGATCTGCCTGCTGCTGGCCTATCCGCTGGCGTACCTGCTGGCCAATCTGCCCGCACGGCAGAGCAACCTGTTGATGATTCTGGTCCTGCTGCCGTTCTGGACGTCGATCCTGGTGCGCGTCGCCGCCTGGATTGTGTTGCTGCAATCGAGCGGCCTGATCAACGGCGCGCTGATGGCCATGGGCATCATCGATAAACCGCTGGAGCTGGTGTTCAACCGGGTTGGCGTTTACATCTCGATGGTGCACATCATGCTGCCGTTCATGATCCTGCCCATCTACAGCGTGATGAAAGGCATCTCGCCGACCTACATGCGCGCCGCGATTTCCCTGGGCTGCAACCCGTTCGCGAGTTTCTGGCGCGTGTATTTCCCGCAGACCTACGCCGGTGTGGGCGCGGGCTGTCTGTTGGTGTTCATTCTTGCCATCGGCTACTACATCACCCCGGCGCTGCTCGGCAGCCCGAACGATCAGATGGTCAGTTATTTCGTGGCGTTCTACACCAACACCAGCATCAACTGGGGCATGGCGACGGCGCTGGGCGGGTTGCTGCTGCTGGCAACCGTTGTGTTGTACCTGATCTATAACTGGCTGGTCGGCGCCAGCCGCCTGCGTCTGAGCTGAGGAGAACAACCATGTTGAGCCCTTATTCCTCGCCCATCGAGCGGGTCTGGCATTACACGCTGCGCACGCTGTGCGGGTTGATTCTGTTGTTTCTTGTGCTGCCGGTGCTGGTGATCGTGCCGCTGTCGTTTAACGCCGGCAGCTTTTTGGTCTACCCGCTGCAAGGCTTTTCGCTCCACTGGTATCAGGACTTTTTTGGTTCGGCGGAGTGGATGCGCGCGCTGAAGAACAGCCTGATCGTGGCGCCAGCCGCCACGGTGCTGGCGATGGGTTTCGGGACGTTGGCGGCCATCGGTCTGACCCGCAGCAACTTCCCCGGCAAGGCGCTGGTAATGGCGCTGGTGATTTCGCCGATGGTGGTGCCGGTGGTGATTGTCGGGGTGGCGAGCTACCTGTTTTTTGCGCCGCTGGGTCTGGGCAATAGCTACATCTCGCTGATCCTCGTGCATGCCGTGCTGGGTGTGCCGTTCGTGATCATTACGGTGTCGGCCACGTTGCAGGGCTTCAATTACAACCTGGTGCGCGCAGCGGCGAGTCTGGGCGCTTCGCCAACGACGGCGTTTCGGCGTGTGACCCTGCCGCTCATTGCGCCGGGGGTTATCTCCGGTGCGCTGTTTGCCTTCGCGACCTCGTTCGATGAAGTGGTGGTCACGCTGTTCCTCGCAGGCCCAGGCCAAGCGACCTTGCCCCGGCAGATGTTCAGCGGCATCCGCGAAAACCTCAGCCCGACGATTGCCGCCGCCGCGACGTTGCTCATCGGGTTCTCGGTGGTGCTGCTGCTGGTGCTGGAATGGCTGCGTGGTCGCAGCGAGAAATTGCGCACGGCGGTGGAATGATCAATCCAGATAATGGGTTTCGATGGCGTCCATGATCTTTGGTGACACCAGCATGTGCAGGAGATCGACGGTCTCCCAGATGCCGCTCTATCGCGCAGTCAACACAGCCCCTGTGGGAGTGAGCTTGCTCACGAAGACGGCAGTCAAGCCGCTGAAGATCAGTTGGATGTGCCGACCTCTTCGCGAGCAAGCTCGCTCCCACACAGGATCTCGGTAGGGGTCGAAGTCTCTGGTGAAAACCACATTCTTCTCCCGCCACACCACAAAACTGACGCCCTGCACGATCCGGTCTATGTTTCACTCAACGCACGCTGACCCTGCCTCGTAAAAGAGCCACGTCTCCAACAACAACGTAAAGGACGAGCCCGATGAGTGTTTCTGCCTTCAAAATCGCCAACAAACTGATCACCGGCCCGGCCGCCATCGAGCAGTTGTCGGCCGAGCTGACCCGGCTCAACGTTCAAAACCCGCTGATCGTCACCGACGCGATATTGGTCAAATCCGGAACGGTCGACCTCGCGCTGGCCCAATTGGGCGGTCGTCGTTATGGCCTGTTTGATCAGGTCAAACCCGAGCCAGAAATTTCTATTGTTGAGGACTGCACACGGGCCTTCCGAGAGGGCGGTCACGACGGGCTGATCGGGGTGGGCGGCGGCAGTGCTATCGATGTCGCAAAAGGCGTCGCCGCGTTTGCCAGCCACGAAGGGCCGCTGGCCGAGTTATTCGGGGTTGATCAGGTCAAGCGCAAAGGCCCTCCGCTGATTGCCATCCCCACCACGGCCGGTACCGGTTCGGAAGTCACCAACGTGGCGATCTTTTCGGACAAGCAGGCACAGCTGAAAAAAGGCATCGTCAGCGATCACCTGTTGCCCGACGTCGCGCTGGTCAGCCCGTTGATGACCCTGACCTGTCCGCGCAGTGTCACGGCAGCCAGCGGAGTCGATGCCCTGGTGCACGCCATCGAAGCTTATCTATCAGTGAATGCTTCGGCGATCACCGACGCCATAGCCTTGGGCGCCATCAAGCTGATCGTCAAAGCGCTGCCCAAGGCCTACGCCAATCCGTCGAACTTGCAGGCGCGAGAAGACATGGCCACCGCCAGCCTCATGGCCGGCATGGCGTTCGGTAATGCCGGGGTTGGCGCGGTGCATGCGTTGGCGTATCCGCTGGGAGGACGTTTCAACATTGCTCACGGTGTCAGTAACGCGCTGTTGCTGCCGTATGTGATGGAGTGGAACAAGCTGGCCTGCGTCGAACGGATGCGCGACATTGCCGACGCGATGGGCGTCCGCGTCGCACACTTGAGCGACAGGGACGCCGCCGATCTGGCCGTGAAAGCCATGGCCGATTTGTGCGCAGCAGTGGAGATCCCGTCTGGCCTGCGCAGCTTTAATGTGCCCGAAGACGCCATTCCCGCGATGGCCGAGGAGGCCAGCAAGATCGAGCGCCTGATGCGCAACAACCCGAGGAAGTTGACCGCCGCCGACATCGAGAAAATCTACCGCGCGGCGTATTGATCAGGCGTGCTGATCCACACCACTTAACCCTTACGACGGGCCAGCAACCAGCCGACGGTCAGCGTCAGGCCAGCGAGCACCATCAGCGTGGTACGTGGCCGTTGCTGGGTGAAGGTCGCCACTTCGTCCAGCAGATCGCCGTAACGTTCCTGCAGCTCACCCGCTGCTTGACGCGCCTTGCCTTCCATTTGGGTGCGCTCGTCACCGGTCAGGTTGCCGAAGACGTCTTGAGCCTTGCCAGCTGCCTGCTCCAGAACGCCTTTCACTTGTTCGCTTTTCATATCTTGGCTCCAGGAAATGAGTATCAGTGATGAATATCTCGCTGACCCAGACGGGTCAGCCACACTGATAGCGTAGAGCCCGGGCATCACCCCATGAAGGTGACTATGCACCAGAGGCACTGGCGCATTTGCATCACTCAGCGTTTGCTTTTGCCCTGATTGGCGAACAGGTTTCGCTCCCTCGCCCAGACAATGGCTTCCGCCCGGCTGTGCACGTCGAGCTTGGAATACACCGTCGCGACGTGGTTGCGAATGGTGTTGAGCGCGAGGTTCAACCGTGCAGCGATCTCTTTGTCCGCCAGCCCCTCACAGATCAAACCCAGCACATCCCGCTCGCGAGCGGTCAGGTCGGTGAATGAAGCGCTGGGCATCTGTCGACCGTTGACCCGCTTGGCATTGGCCAGCTTTTCGATCAGCGTCTGGCTGAACCACGAAGCGTCCTGCATCACCGTTTCGATGGCCTCGACCAGCTCAAGCTCGGATCGCTTGCGCTCGGTAATGTCCATCAGTACGAAGAGGTAGCAGGCGTTGTCCTGAATCGTCACCGTGTCAGCGGCCAGCACGCAATCCATCGACTCGCTGCCTTTCTTGCGGACCTTCAGGTCGAGCCCGTCGACGCGGCCGGTGGTTTCCAGGACGTTGAACAGCCCGTCCATCACCGCGCCGTCCTCAATGAAGCCTAACTCCGCGACAGTCCGGCCAATCAGCTCCTGGGGGGTGTAACCGAGTGTGCTGAAGAACGCCTCGTTAGCTTCGACGATCTGTTGCCGATCGGCTGTACACACCAGCGTCGGCACCGGCGTCAGCTTGAACGCTTTGGCAAAACGCTCTTCGCTCTGGCGCAGCGCGGTTTCGGCTTTGCGTCTCGGCTCAAGGTCGGTGAACGAAAACAGCATGCAATCTTCTTCGTTCATGTCCAGCGGCTGCCCGGCGACGATGACCAGTTTGGTACCGCCCTCCGGCAGCTTCAGCTCAGCCTGCATCTGCGGGATGGTCGCGCCCTGATTCAAGCGCTCGATGGCGAGGTCCTTGCGCTCGGCATTTTCCAGCACGTCCACCTCGTACACCGAGCGGCCAATCACGTTCTCTCTCGAGTGCCCGGTCATTTCCAGAAAGCCCTGATTGACCTTGATGAAGCGCAGATCACTCAGGCGGCAGATCACGGCGGGGGCGGGGTTGGCGTTGAAGGTCTTTTCGAAGCGCTGTTCGGCGCCGGCCCACTCCGTTGCGTCGGCGAGGATCAGCACCAGCGATTCGGGAGTGCCGGTGCTGTCTTCAAGCACCATGCTGCGAACGCGATGGACCCAGCTGCGCTCCTCTTCTTCACCGATCTTGCTGACCTCGATGAGCACGTCGCTGAACACCTCGCCTGCCGCCACGCGGCTGATCGGGTATTGATCAACGTCCAGCGGATGATTGTTGCGATAGCGCAGGGAAAACCTTTCGCGATAGGCCTCGCCGTTGGCGCCCAGTTCGCTGATCTCTTCGACCCCGTGCATCAGCAGCGCCGCTTCGTTGGCCCAGATGATGGTCTGATCGACCTCCACCAGCATCACCCCGTCCGACAGACCCGAGATGATCTGCTGCAACTGGCGGCGGTTGGTTTCTCTGGCGAGGATGGCCTCTGACATGCTTGCTCTCCTGACGTCTCAATGCGGTCGGGCTTCGGTCAGCCGGGCGCTCCACACTATCGGACCGGCTGGCAAAAGCTTAGTGCTGCAGCTTAGTGCAGGCATGCTTGCGAGGGTCGGTGCGAATGCACCAGACGAAGCGGTGCAAATGCGCCATCACATCGCTCAACGCGCTGATCAAACTGGTTTCACGTCTCATAAGACGCGGTGAGTCCGCCCTCGCAGGCTCGCCCTTATCAACGCAGGGGGTGCATTTGCACTGATACGTCGGTTGCACGCCTGATGTGCACCCCCTGCACCAGAGGAAATTTTCATGGCTTCGACCTACGCAACATCTGCTGTTCTGGGCAGCGCTTCGCCGTTTCGAGTGTCTTGGGGATCGGTGTTCGCTGGTGCGGCAATCACGCTGGTGACCTATCTGGTGCTCAGCGTGCTTGGCACGGCGATCGGCGCGGGTGCGCTTGATCCGATGGCTCAAGGCAACCCGCTCAGCGGTTTCGGCAAGGGCGCCGGCGCCTGGTTGTTCATCAGTACCCTGGTGGCCATTGCCGCCGGTGCCTGGGTGTCGGGTCGTACTGCGCCGGACCGCGGCGGTCTGCACGGTTTGCTGAGCTGGACAGTCAGCACGTTGCTGACCACCTGGCTCCTCGCATCGCTGGCCGGCTCGCTCGTCGGCACTGCCGGCAACATCGCCGGCAAGGGTATTTCCCTGGCGGCCGACGGCGTGGCTGCTGCCGCACCCGGTGTGGGCCAGAGCATCAAGCAAGAGCTGGATAAGAACGGCATCAGCCTGGATTGGGACAGCCTGAAATCACAGCTGGACACCACCCTGAAGCAGTCCGGCAAGCCAGAGCTCGATCCTTCGAAGCTGGATCAGAAAGCTGACGTCGCTGGCGCCGATGCCAAGCAGACAGCAGAACAAGCGTCTACCGATCCAACCCAGGCGGCCGATCAGTTGAAGCAGTGGTTTGATCGCGTCCAGAAAGCCGGCGAACCGGCCTTGAATGCAGCCGACAAAGACGCGCTGGTCAACATCGTGGCGGCCCGCACTGGCAAGAGCAAAGCTGAGGCGCAGCAGATCGTCGACAACTACGCTCAGGCCTATCAACAGGCAGCGGCCAAAGTGGCGGAGCTCAAGCAGCAGGCTGAGCAACAAGCCCGTGAAGCGGCGGATGTCGCGGCCAAGCAGGTCGCCAAAGCGGCGTGGGGCACGTTCTTCATGCTGATCATCGGCGCGGCGTTGAGCTTTGGTCTGGCCCGTTATGCCCTGAGCTCGCGTCCTCGTCTGCTGGTCGAGACTGTGTAAGGTTTCAGCCGTCTCTTGTTGACTCTGAATACCTGAATCAAGCCTGGGCCCGGTGCGCACTTCTGTTGCACCGGGCCTTGTGCTGTTCGGCTCTCTGAATCAAGCCTTCCAGCTCACTCGCGTGCGACCCAACCCACGTTTCAAACTCTTGGAGTACAATGCGCGCCACCGTGATTTCGCTCATAAAAGGTGCGTCATGCAGCCCTTCGCTATTGCTCCTTCGATTCTGTCCGCCGATTTCGCCCGCCTGGGAGAGGAAGTCGACAACGTCCTGGCCGCTGGCGCCGACATCGTCCACTTCGACGTCATGGACAACCACTATGTCCCCAACCTGACGATCGGACCGATGGTCTGCGCGGCATTGCGCAAATACGGCATCACCGCGCCCATCGACGTTCATCTGATGGTCAGCCCGGTGGATCGCATCATCGGCGACTTCATCGAAGCCGGGGCAACCTTCATCACCTTCCACCCGGAAGCAACCCAGCACATCGACCGCTCTCTGCAACTGATCCGCGAAGGCGGCTGCAAGGCGGGGCTGGTGTTCAACCCGGCGACCCCGCTGAACCTGCTCGAATACGTCATGGACAAGGTCGACATGATCCTGCTCATGAGCGTCAACCCGGGCTTCGGCGGTCAGAAATTCATCCCCGGCACGATCAACAAGCTGCGCGAGGCCCGCGCACTCATTGACGCGTCCGGTCGCGACATCCGTCTGGAGATCGACGGCGGCGTCAACGTCAACAACATCCGTGAGATCGCCGCAGCCGGTGCCGACACCTTCGTCGCAGGCTCGGCCATTTTCAACGCCCCTGATTACCGCGAAGTCATTGCGAAGATGCACGCAGAACTGGCGTTGGCCCGTTGACCAGCGGCTTCGAGCAGCTGTTTCCGGGCCGTCTGCCCAGGCTGATCATGTTCGACCTCGACGGCACACTGGTCGACTCGGTGCCGGATTTGGCTGCAGCTGTGGATAAAACCTTGATCCAGCTTGGCCGGCCGCCGGCAGGAATCGAACGGGTACGTGACTGGATCGGCAACGGTGTGCGCGTGCTGGTACGCCGCGCGTTGGCGAACGGCATGGATCACACCGCCGTGGATGAAGAGTCCACGGAGGTTGCGCTGGCGATTTTCATGGAGGCCTACAGCGGCAGCCACGCGCTGACCAAGGTCTACCCTGGCGTGCGCGAAACCCTGAAATGGCTGCAGAAGATGGGCGTCGAAATGGCGCTGATCACCAACAAGCCGGAGCGCTTCGTTGCGCCCTTGCTGGATGACCTGAAGCTCGGCCGTTTTTTTCGCTGGATCGTGGGTGGCGACACGCTGCCGCAGCAGAAACCCGACCCGGCGGCGCTGTTCTTTGTCATGAAAATGGCCGGCGTACCGGGGTCGCAGTCGCTGTTCGTGGGTGACTCGCGTAACGACGTGCTGGCGGCGAAAGCGGCGGGTGTGGCCTGTGTGGCGCTGAGTTACGGCTACAACCACGGACGCCCGATCGCGGAAGAGTCACCGGCACTGGTCATCGACGATTTGCGCATGCTGATTCCGGGCAGTTCTGCCGGTTGCTTAGCGCAAGGCGCTGAGATAACGTTGCTCGACCTCAAGTCTCCCTCCTTTAGAGAATCCATCGTGGTGGTCACTCGCAAACTCTGGATGAAAGTCATCAAGGCCCTGGCCCGCTGGCGTTGGCGCGCCTGACTTGAATCTGGCCGGAACCCCGGCGCGTTTGCATCCCTGACCGTTTTCCCTCAGACCACGAGGCTGATATGACCCGCGAAGAATTCCTGCGTTTGGCCGCTGAAGGCTACAACCGCATCCCCCTTGCCTACGAAACCCTGGCCGACTTCGATACGCCGCTGTCGATCTATCTGAAACTCGCTCACGAACCCAACTCCTACCTGCTTGAGTCGGTGCAGGGCGGGGAGAAGTGGGGGCGTTATTCGATCATCGGGCTGCCATGCCGCACCGTCATGCGCGTGCATGACCACTCCGTCAGCGTGACCCACGACGGTGTCGAGATCGAGCGCCTGGAAGTCAAAGACCCGCTGGACTTCGTCGAGACTTTCAAGGCTCGCTACAACGTCCCGACCATCGCCGGTCTGCCACGCTTCAACGGCGGCCTGGTGGGCTACTTCGGTTATGACTGCGTGCGTTATGTAGAGCCGCGTCTGGGCAAGTGCCCAAATCCTGATCCCCTGGGCATGCCGGATATTCTGCTGATGGTGTCCGATGCCGTTGTGGTGTTCGATAACCTGGCCGGCAAGATGCACGCAATCGTGCTGGTCGACCCGGCTCAGCCTGAAGCCTACGAAGGTGGCCTGGCGCGACTCGAGGCGCTGATGGAGAAACTGCGCCAGCCGATCACGCCCCGTCGTGGTCTGGACCTGACCCGTCCGCAGGCGGCGGATCCGGTGTTCCGATCCAGCTTCACCCAGTCGGATTATGAACAAGCCGTCGACACGATCAAGGAATACATCCTGGCGGGCGATTGCATGCAGGTCGTACCGTCCCAGCGCATGTCCATCGACTTCAGCGCCGCCCCGATCGACCTGTATCGCGCGCTGCGGTGCTTCAATCCGACGCCGTACATGTACTTCTTCAACTTCGGCGACTTCCATGTCGTTGGCAGTTCGCCTGAAGTGCTGGTGCGGGTCGAAGACAACTTGATCACTGTGCGCCCGATTGCCGGGACGCGTCCCCGTGGCGCCACCGAGGAAGAAGATCACGCGCTGGAAGTCGACCTGCTGTCCGATGACAAAGAGATCGCCGAGCACCTGATGCTCATCGATCTGGGCCGCAATGACACCGGGCGCGTTTCTGAAGTCGGTTCGGTGAAGCTCACCGAGAAGATGGTCATCGAGCGTTATTCGAACGTCATGCACATCGTGTCCAACGTCACCGGTCAGCTGAAAAGCGGCCTGACGGCGATGGACGCGCTGCGGGCCATCCTGCCGGCGGGCACGTTGTCGGGCGCACCGAAGATTCGCGCGATGGAAATCATCGACGAGCTGGAGCCGGTCAAGCGCGGGGTTTACGGCGGCGCAGTGGGCTACTTTGCCTGGAACGGCAACATGGACACCGCGATTGCCATCCGCACCGCCGTGATCAAAAACGGCGAGCTGCACGTGCAGGCCGGCGGCGGGATTGTCGCCGACTCTGTGCCAGCGCTGGAGTGGGAAGAGACCCTCAACAAGCGCCGCGCGATGTTCCGCGCCGTAGCCCTGGCGCAGCAAACGCCCGAGGTTTGAAAGTTTAGACGTCCCTGTGGGAGCGAGCTTGCTCGCGAAGGCTGATTTCGCGCCGCTGAATCTTTAGCGTGCTCAACGAAACCTTCGCGAGCCGGTGGAGCGCCACCCGGGGCGCTCCGACATGTTTTAAGTGCGTCAGAAATCCAGACTCACCGCCAGATTCACCCCTTGCTGCGTCACGTCATCATTCTTGCGCCAGTTATAGCCGGCCCGCAGCGTCAGGTCCGGCGCCAGCTTCTGGCTCAGGCCCAGGCTTGCGCGATTCAAGCTGCGCTGCGGATCGTAGCCTTTCAGGTCAAAGTCCACGCCCGGTACGCTGTTCAGCGCGATGGTCACGTCCTGCTGATCGGTGTCGAACTCACGCTCATGGGCCACTTCGCCAAACACTTGAGTCTGCGGCGTGACGTCGAACTTGCCTTGAAGCCCCGCGCCTAGCCGCTTCGACTTGCGCGTCTGGTCGTCATAATTCAGTGCTGTCGCACGGGCGCTGTTCTCCGAATAGCCATCGACGTTGACGTGGGAATAGTCAGCGCTGATGAACGGCGAGAAATGCCAGCGACTGCTCTGCTCGGCCAGATCAAAGCCCACGCGGCCACTGATCGCCCACAGATCGCCGTCCGTGTCGCCTTTCTCCGCGCCTTCGCTGATGCCCAACGCGAACTTGCGCTTGAGGTTGTCGTAGTCGAGTTTTCCGCCCGAGGCTGCCAGGTCTGCCCACCAGTGTTGCGCCTGATACTGCACGAACGCAGTCGCGATATAGCTGTTGAGTTTGTAGTCCGAATCCTTGGCACCGGCTTCCAGGGTTTGCCGGTAAGCGCCCGCAACCAGGCCAGCTCTCCAGTCCTCGGCGAAGCGGTAGCTGCCGCCCACCGTGAGGTTGTAGCCATGGCCGTCGCCGCTCGCGGAATTGCTTTGCGCGTCGAAATCCATTTTCTGACCGCCACCGGCGACAATGGCGCGCCATTCACCAACGTTCTGCCAGTTGCCCCAGTCCGCCAGCCACTGACTGCGCAGCTCATCCTGTTGCGCGCGCAACGTACCGTTGGCCATTTCCGGCAGCAGGGTGATCTCCCACGGTGCCGACAGAATCGAATACCCGTAGTCGGCGATCAGGCGCTGACCCGCGACGGTCGGATGCACGCCGTCGTTGAACAGCAGCTTGGTCGGATCCGGCGTCCGGCCGCCAATCCCGTAGACGCTGTTGGCGGTGCAGTTGTTGCCGTTGAAACAGGTGCCGACCAGGTTCTGATCCGCCGCCAGTCCGTAGCGCGCCGGGTCGGTCAGGACATCACGTATGAGCCCCGGCACATTGAGCGGAATGACCTCGGCATCGATTTGCCCCAGCCGATTCACCAACTGCTGGTTGAACACACCGCTCAGCAACGTCGATGGCCCCTGTAATGGAGTGCCGAATACAGCGGGTGTGCGGCCGATGTCCGGCAGCAGCCAGACCATGATGTAACGCGCGCCGGCCTGGGACAGGATTTGTGCACCGTTCGCCAGGTTGTTGGCAGCGTTGACGGCCTGTCCCGCACTCAGCACCCGGCCCTGAAGGAAGTCATTGCCGCCCCCGGTCAGGTAGTAAAGGGCGTTCGGGTCAGCCCGCGAGCTGTGTTCAACCAGATAACCGGGTCGTGTCCGGAACACCCTCGTGACGCCCGTCGACGCGTCGGTGTTGGCAACCTGTGATTGGGTGGTGATCGCCGCGAGGATCTGATCGGTCCTGTCGCCGCCCACGGCCCAGTTATTGCCGTCCGCCAACCCTTGCGCCGCGCGAACGGGGGAGGTCGACGCCTGCAAATCACCGGGCGCTACGCCAAGCATTCCGCCCAGCAACGTTGATGAATTCAGACCAAATGCCTCTCCGCTGCCGTTGAGGTACGTCGGGCCGGTGCGGTTGGTGAAGCGCAAGGTGGCGCCCGGTGGTCCGCCCGCATCGGGGAACTGTCCGGCGTCGGCGAGGCTGTCGCCGAACACGATCATCGTTGAATAGGGGGAAGAGGCGGCTAGGGCGGAGGAGCAGGCGAGCGAGAGCAGGCAAGCCGCGAACGGCCAGCGCAGTGTGGCTTTGAGCATGGGGGCATCCCTTATTGTTTTAGTGCTGTACGAGAAGGTAGCAGCCGCGACAAAAATCACCCACGATGCTGTGGCATTCACGGCAAATATTCTGTACCGGCTTCCATGCTGCAATCTGCACCTTGCGGGCGTTCAAATCCTGCCAATCGGCCTCTGGGCCGCGCCATACGGGCATTGCGATATTGCGCGGCCTGCGGCGGTACGCTACTGTGCGGCAACGTATGAACGAGACCTTTCCTGTGTCGATTGTCAGCAGCTTCTTGATGCGCGTTATCAAGGGCCACGCCCGTTGGCGTTGGCGCGCCTGACCATTTCCCCCGCCGGCCCCGCCGGATCTGTATTGATATGCCTTCTGATGTCTCGGTTTTGCAGTGCCTCGCCGGAACCCCTCCTGCGACCCCCTCTGCGTGCCACTGAGGTCAGAAAACAGAAGGCCACGTTAAAAGTCAGTCATTCAAAAGGTTAAGCACCATGCTGCTGATGATCGATAACTACGACTCCTTCACCTACAACGTCGTGCAGTACCTGGGCGAGCTGGGTGCCGACGTCAAAGTGATTCGCAACGACGAGATGACCGTCGCCGAAATCGAAGCCCTGAACCCCGAGCGCATTGTCGTTTCCCCCGGCCCGTGCACGCCGAACGAAGCCGGCGTGTCCATTGACGTGATCAAACACTTTGCCGGCAAGCTGCCCGTGCTCGGCGTCTGCCTGGGCCATCAGTCAATCGGCCAGGCGTTTGGCGGCGACGTGGTTCGTGCGCGCCAGGTCATGCACGGCAAGACCAGCGAGCTGATCCACGAAGACAAAGGTGTATTCGAAGGCCTCAAGCATCCGCTGACCGTGACCCGCTATCACTCGCTGGTGGTCAAGCGCGAAACCCTCCCGGACTGCCTGGAATTGACCGCCTGGACCCAACGTGAAGACGGCTCCGTTGATGAAATCATGGGTCTGCGCCACAAGACCCTGAACGTCGAGGGCGTGCAATTTCACCCTGAGTCGATTCTTTCCGAGCAGGGCCACGAGCTGTTCGCCAACTTCCTCAAGCAGACCGGCGGCACCCGTCAGGGTTAAGGGCAATTCGACATGGCAATGGATATCAAAACCGCGCTGGGCCGGGTTGTGAATCAACTGGACCTGAGCACCGATGAAATGCGCGACGTCATGCGCGAGATCATGACCGGCCAGTGCACCCAGGCGCAGATCGGCGCATTCCTGATGGGCATGCGCATGAAGAGCGAAAGCATCGACGAAATCGTTGGTGCCGTGTCGGTCATGCGCGAGCTGGCAGATCAGGTCCAACTCAAAACCCTCGACGGCGTGGTCGACATCGTCGGCACCGGTGGCGATGGGGCGAACATCTTCAACGTCTCGACCGCCGCTTCATTTGTGATCGCGGCGGCCGGTTGCACGGTGGCCAAACACGGCAATCGCGCGGTCTCCGGTAAGAGCGGCAGCGCTGATTTGCTGGAAGCCGCAGGCGTTTACCTGAACCTGACCCCGGTGCAAGTGGCGCGCTGCATTGACAGCGTCGGCATCGGTTTCATGTTCGCGCAAACCCATCATGGCGCCATGAAACACGCCGCCGGGCCACGCAAGGAACTGGGCCTGCGGACCCTGTTCAACATGCTGGGCCCACTGACCAATCCTGCCGGCGTCAAGCATCAGGTGGTCGGCGTGTTCAGTCAGGCGCTGTGCCGGCCATTGGCCGAGGTGCTGCTGCGCATGGGCAGCAAACACGTGCTGGTGGTGCACTCCCAGGATGGCCTGGACGAATTCAGCATCGCCGCGCCGACGTTTGTCGCGGAACTGAAGAACGGCGAAGTGACCGAATATTGGGTGCAGCCGGAAGATCTGGGCATGAAGAGCCAGAGCCTGTTCGGCCTGGTGGTCGACAGCCCGGCGCAGTCGCTGGAATTGATTCGCGACGCGTTGGGTCGGCGCAAATCCGAGCACGGCCAGAAAGCCGCTGAAATGATCGTGCTCAACGCCGGCGCCGCGCTTTACGCGGCTGACCATGCGTCGTCATTGAGAGAAGGCGTGGCCTTGGCCCACGACGCATTGCACACGGGCCTGGCCCGCGAGAAGCTGGAAGAACTGGGTGCCTTTACCGCGGTATTCAAGCAGGAGAATGAAGGATGAGCGTGCCGACGGTATTGGAAAAGATTCTGGCCCGAAAGGTTGAGGAAGTCGCTGCGCGTCGAGCCAGTGTCAGCTTGGCCGAATTAGAGACCCTGGCGGCCGCAGCCGATGCGCCGCGTGGGTTCGCCAAAGCGATGATTGCCCAGGCCAAGCGCAAGCAGCCGGCCGTCATTGCGGAAATCAAGAAGGCTTCGCCGAGCAAAGGCGTGATCCGCGAAAACTTCCAGCCAGCGGAGATCGCCAAGAGCTACGAAGCGGGCGGGGCCACCTGCCTTTCTGTGCTCACTGACATTGATTTCTTTCAAGGCGCTGACGAGTATCTGAAGCAAGCCCGGGCGGCGTGCTCGCTGCCGGTGATCCGCAAGGACTTCATGATCGACCCGTATCAGATTGTCGAAGCGCGGGCATTGGGCGCCGATTGCATTCTGTTGATCGTGTCGGCACTGGATGATGTGAAGATGGCCGAGCTAGCGTCGGTCGCCAAAGATGTCGGCCTCGACGTGCTGGTTGAAGTCCACGATGGCGACGAGCTGGAGCGGGCATTGAAAACCCTCGACACCCCGCTGGTGGGCGTCAACAACCGCAACTTGCACACGTTCGACGTCAGCCTGGAAACCACCCTCGACCTGCTGCCACGTATTCCCCGTGATCGGCTGGTCATCACCGAAAGCGGTATTTTCCACCGCGCCGATGTCGAGCTCATGGAAATCAGCGATGTCTATTCCTTCCTGGTGGGCGAGGCGTTCATGCGCGCCGAGAAGCCGGGCGTGGAACTGCAGCGACTGTTCTTCCCGGAGAAAGGCACGGCGATCAAGTCCGGCGGGCTGGACTGATCCAGGGTTGTAGGCCAGAAAGCCATCGCTCTTCGCGTCAGGAGGCAGCATGACCCTTCAGCTCTTGGAAACCTGCGTTGAAGCCGGCCTCAAGGCCGAGCAAGACCTCTTGGCGTCGGTATGTGATGGCCACGCTGACAGCGGCTTGCTGTTCTGGCGGCCTATTGATCGCGCGTTGGTCATGCCACGCCGGTTGAGTCGGCTTCCCGGTTTCACTGAAGCCAGCGAAACCCTCGCTGACAGCGGCTGGCCCGTGCTATTGCGTGAAAGTGGTGGCGAGCCGGTGCCGCAATCATCTTCAACCGTCAACGTGGCGCTCGTGTATGTCCAGCCGGACACCGATCTGGATCGCGACCGCATCGAAAATGCCTACATGCGCCTGTGTCAGCCGATCCTCGATACGCTGGGTGAGCTGGGCGGCGCTGCATCCCTGGGCGAAGTCGAAGGTGCCTTCTGCGATGGCCGCTTCAACGTCAACCTCAACGCTCGCAAGATGGTCGGCACCGCGCAGCGCTGGCGCCAGAGTCAGGGTGGCAAACGGCCGGTGGTGTTGGCCCATGCCGCGATGCTGCTGGATGATGAGCGCGTGGCAATGGTCAACGCGGTCAACCGTTTCAATGAGACCTGCGAGCTGGATCAACGCTGCAAAGCAGAAAGCCATATTGCTTTGCATGAGCTATTTGACGCGCCGGATTTTCTGACCCGCCTGAGTGACCGCTACACACGACTGCTCGCCCGGACCTGATTCCGCTGCGGGCATCGATCACGTCGTTAGCGGGTGCCGAACACCACCATGGTTTTGCCCCGAACATGCACCAGATTCTGCTCTTCGAGCGACTTGAGCACACGACCGACCATTTCTCGGGAACACCCCACGATACGGCCGATCTCCTGGCGGGTGATCTTGATCTGCATGCCATCGGGGTGGGTCATCGCGTCGGGCTGTTTGCATAGATCGAGCAAGCTGCGGGCGACGCGGCCAGTCACGTCCAGAAATGCCAGATCGCCTACTTTGCGCGTGGTGTTGCGCAGCCGTTCGGCGATCTGCGCACCAATGGCGTACATCAATTCAGGATCATGCTGACTGAGCTCGCGGAACTTGGCGTAGCTGATCTCCGCCACTTCACATTCTGTTTTGGCGCGTACCCAGGCGCTGCGCTGAGCACCGGCGGAGGTCTGCTGAAACAGCCCCAGCTCGCCAAAGAAATCCCCGCTGTTCAGGTAGGCCACAATCATCTCGCGGCCTTCGTTGTCTTCGATCAGGATCGTCACCGAGCCCTTGATGATCAGGTACAGCGAGTCCGATTCTTCGCCTGCGCAAATGATGTTGCTCTTTGCGGGACATCGTCGTCGCTGGGCGTACGGCAGCAGTTTGTCGGCGATTTTCATCTTGTTCGGAGGCGGCACGGCGAGCATGGCTGTATCCCGTAAAAAACTGCGCCCTGAGGCATTCCTAGAGGTATCGGCAGTATTTCCGATTTGACGCAGTTCAACAGCGGCAATTAGCCTTTTTTTCAGACACTTCCTACATTTCGGTCGTTTTCGGGCATGTCCAGTCCACTCAGCGACGGTAGGGCCCTGTGCTAAGCTGGCCGCCATTTTTCAAGCATTGGAGTCCGATGATGAAGGCGCGTATTCAATGGGCGGGTGAGTCGATGTTCCTCGGTGAATCCGGCAGCGGCCATGTGGTCGTGATGGATGGCCCGCCCGAAAGCGGCGGTCGCAACCTGGGTGTTCGCCCGATGGAAATGGTGCTGATTGGCTTGGGTGGCTGCAGCAACTACGACGTGGTCAGCATCCTCAAGAAAGCCCGTCAGCCCATCGAAAGCTGCGAGGCGTTTCTGGAAGCAGAGCGCGCCAGCGAAGATCCCAAGGTGTTCACCAAGATCCACCTGCACTTTGTGGTGAAAGGACGCGGTCTGAAAGAAACGCAGGTCAAGCGTGCGATCGAGCTGTCGGCCGAGAAATACTGCTCGGCATCAATCATGCTGGGTAATGCGGGCGTCGAAATCACCCACGATTACGAGATCATCGAACTGGGCTGAGCAACGCTCAATTTTCACAAAAGCGGTGCAGGCTATGGCATGCGACTTCTGACGTCTGCATAATGCGCCCCTTTTTCAGGGCGCGACCGCCGGATAGCCGGCTCGCCTCCGACCAGACAACCAAAATCGCCAACGCGAAGAGGTGTTAACCGTCCTACGCAGCTGAGCCGGGCTCAGTTGACGGGCATGCTTGATCACGCGGCCAGCGCCGCACCCATATAGAGAGTTTTTAACGGTGAAAAGCAAACTCAAGCTCCACGGGTTCAATAACCTGACCAAGACCTTGAGCTTCAACATCTATGACATCTGCTATGCGGAAACTCCGCAAGACCAGCAGGCTTACGTCGAGTACATCAACAGCGTGTACGACGCCGAACGCCTGACGCGGATTCTCACCGATGTCGTCGATATCATTGGCGCGAACATCCTGAACATCGCGCGTCAGGACTACGACCCACAAGGCGCCAGTGTGACCATTCTGATCTCCGAGCAGCCGGTCACGCCGACCGACAGCCAGATCGAAGAATCGCCGGGTCCATTGCCAGAGACCATCCTCGCGCACCTGGACAAGAGCCACATCACGGTTCACACCTACCCTGAAATTCATCCCGTTGACGGCATCGCCACCTTCCGTGTGGACATCGACGTGTCGACCTGCGGCGTGATCTCGCCGTTGAAAGCGCTGAACTACCTGATCCACAAGTTCGAGTCCGATATCGTGACCGTCGACTATCGCGTGCGCGGTTTCACCCGTGACGTCGAAGGCAAGAAGCACTTCATCGACCACGAGATCAACTCGATCCAGAATTACCTTTCCGACGACACTCGCGACAGCTACCAGATGACTGACGTGAACGTGTACCAGGAAAACCTGTTCCACACGAAAATGCTGCTCAAGCAGTTTGAGCTGGACAACTACCTGTTCGGCGACGCCACCAGCAATCTCTCCGCTGAGCAGCGCGAGCAGGTGACTGGTCGCGTGAAGCACGAGATGCTCGAAATCTTCTACGGCCGCAACATGCCGGTTTAAGGTTTCAGCGGTACAAAAAAAGGCGCCTCTAGAGGCGCCTTCTTTGTTTCCATCCTTTAGTGGCAGCCTGCTCCTTGATAGAAGCCGGCCGACCGCAGATCGATCAGATCCTGTAGGTGGTCTTGGTCATGACTTTGGCGATCAGGCTCATGCCGAATTTCACCGGCGCCGGAAAGCGGAACCCGCCT
Organism: Pseudomonas sp. W2-17; assembly: GCF_041060445.1. Lineage (NCBI taxonomy): Bacteria > Pseudomonadati > Pseudomonadota > Gammaproteobacteria > Pseudomonadales > Pseudomonadaceae > Pseudomonas > Pseudomonas sp. W2-17. The sequence goes on from NZ_JAUFNS010000027.1 coordinate 59,800, forward strand.
GCCTCGATCGCGCTTTCGGCGTGTTGCTCCTCGTCGGCGCGCATCTGTTTGAGAATCGCACGGGACTTCTCGTCCTCGGCCGGCAATTGCTCCAGATGCTCATTCAAGTGCTTGCAGACTTGATCTTCCGTCGCGGCAACAAAGCCCAGGCTGATCCGATCACTGATCAGGCCAGCCACTGCGCCGATGCCGAACGAAGCGCCGTAGAACAGTGGGTTGAGCACACTGGTATGACTGCCCAACTGATGAATGCGTTGCTCGCACCACACCAGGTGGTCGATTTCTTCCTCGGCAGCGTGCTCCATGGCTTTGCGCACCTGAGGCAGTTTCGCGGTAAGCGCCTGCCCCTGATACAACGCCTGGGCACAGACTTCGCCGGTGTGATTAATGCGCATGAGCCCGGCGACGTGTCGGGTGTCGGTCTCATTCATCTTGATATCGGGCTGAACAATGGCAGGCGAGGGACGGTGTGCGTGCGCGCTGACGGGCAGCAGCGTCTTCATCGCAGCGTCGGCCTGAAGCAGAAAACGATCGATAGGGGAGTAGTGACGTTCGGTAGCCATGGGCGCCTCCGGGTAAATCCACGATGGCCAGTCTACCTCAAACGGTGTAACCGGGCTTGTCCGGCGTCAGCCCGCCGAGGCGCAAGGCACGCACCCGGCAGGTCGATAGAGTCCGAACGCGGTGACTCAGCCCGGCGGCCAGTTCATCTGGCGCTGACCCAGCACGTGCATGTGAATGTGATAGACGGTCTGCCCGCCTTTCTCGTTGGTGTTCATGACCACGCGGAAGCCGTCCTCGCAACCCAGCTCTTTCGCCAGGCGCTGCGCCGTGAACAGGATGTGGCCCAGCAGGCCCTTATCGTCTTCAGTCACGTCGTTGAGGGTGGCGATGGGCTTTTTCGGAATGACCAGAAAATGCACTGGCGCCTGTGGGGCGATGTCGTGAAAGGCCAGCACTTGATCATCTTCGTAGATGATCTTCGCCGGGATTTCCCGGTTGATGATCTTGGTGAACAAAGTATCCACAGCCTTCTTGCTCCGTTTCGAGGGGGATGAAGGCAGTGTACTGAGCGTGCCAGGTCACGCCCAGCCGTTTGTTGCGATGGGCCGCGTCAGACTGACGTACGAGATCTGAGAATCGAGCCCCAGAGTTTTCGCGTCATCCAGCGACCCGCAAACCGCGGAACCCGCGTCAGCAGCCTGTTGCGCCAACCGGGAATGATCACCGCACGGTTCTTGTCCAGCGCGCGAACCGTGTACAGCGCGACTTCCTCGGCGGTCATGTGTTTGTCGTGGGTGAACTTGCCAGCATCCAGCTGTGCGGTGCGAAAAAACGCCGTTCGCGTCGGCCCCGGGCACAACACCGAAACCTTCACGCCGGTTTTATGCAGCTCCTCGCGAAGCCCCTCGGAAAAATGCAGTACATACGCTTTACTCGCGGCGTAGGTGCTCATCCACGGCCCTGGTTGAAAGCCCATGATCGACGCAACGTTGAGAATCTGACCGCCGCCTTGCACCGCCATCAGGTTGCCAACCGTGTGACACAGCCGCGTCAATGCGAGCACATTAAGGTCGAGCAGGTCCTGCTCTTGCGCCCATTCTTGAGCGAGAAACGGCCCGCTGTTACCAATGCCCGCGCAGTTGACCAGTAGATCGATGCTTCGCGAGCCTTCTTCGAGCTCAAGCAGAAAGCCCGAGAGGCGCAGCGGTTCACCCAGATCGCAGGCGCGGAACAGCACCTCGACACCAAACCGTTGGGTGAACTCAAGCGCAATGCTTTCCAGCATTTCCCGGTGCCTGGCCACCAGAATAAGGTTGCGCCCCCGGCGGGCGAGGGCTTCGGCCATCGCCAGGCCAATACCGCTGGATGCCCCTGTGACCATGGCGTAACGGGTCATGCAATTCTCCAGTGTTTGCAGCTCGTATTGAGACAGCGTCCTTGCTGCCAGATAGTTATTGGTCGTCGTTGCTGTCGGACGAGTCACCAATATCTACAGGATCAACGGGGACGGTCGGTTGTTCCGTGTCATTGGCGTCACTGGAGTCATCGTCGTAGGGCAATGCTTGTTCGTATGCGCTGGTGGTAGCTTCAACTTCTTCCTGAATGGTTTTCAGGCCGCCCATCACCCCAGCCACGATTGCCAGCGCCAGTACCACAAGCCAGAGCACTGCGAGGGCTTTGACACGTGGCGTATTGGCGGGCGGCGGCGGACCATACTGATTAGGGCCCGTGCTGCCGGGGACGGCCATCATCACGATTGGAAAGAAGCTGCCCACCACCGGCACCAGATTCAGCAGCAGCAGCCAGGCCGACATACCGGCGTCATGCAGGCGCTGGGCGCCGATCTGAACACTGATAACGACAAACGCGACGAACGCGACGGTGCCCAACAGTCCTCCCGCCACGAGCGAAACGCTGAGAACGCCGACACACAGGACGGCAACCAACATGGCCACGCCCACCAGCGCCATGCTCCACGCCAGATAGCGCAGACGGCCGATCCGCCCCTGAGTGGTAAACACCTTTAATTCGCCGACGGCGGGCCATTCTTGTGCAACCGGTGCGCGCGGCGGAGCGTAGGGCGATGCCGCGGGTTCGAAGTACGGACGCTGGGGCGCGTGTTCAACGACTTCTTCAAGGCTCAGTGATACCGGCTCTTCCGGCTCGATACGGCCTTCGACACCCGCATCGTTCAGCGCCGCGAGATAACGCTGCGCGTCGTCCCGCGTCAGGCTGCGCTTGATAGTCACTGGGTTGCCGGTGAATAGGCGATCAACGCCGGAAACGTCCGTCTTGAACAGCTGCGCCAGGTTCAGGCGCGCTGTTTCCAGCTCAACGCCTGTCCGCAACTGTCCCTCGAAAACGATCTTGAAGTGCTCCGCCATGCTGGCTTCCTTGTCTTTTGAGTTCATACGATGTGAGCAGTGCGCGTCAGAACGGTTTGACGACGACCAGAATGACCACAGCCAGCAGGATCAACACCGGTATCTCGTTGAACCAGCGATAGAACACATGGCTGCGACCTGGTTCTCCGCGCGCGAAGCGTTTGACCTGAGCGCCGCACACGTGGTGATAGCCAATCAGCAGGACGACGAGGGTAAGCTTGGCATGCAACCAGCCTTGCTGCAGAAAACCCGGGGCCAGGATGATCAGCCAGATACCGAATACCAGTGTGGCGATCATCGAGGGAATCATGATGCCCCGGTACAACTTGCGCTCCATGGTGCAGAAACGCTCGCGGCTAACAGAGTCTTCGCTCATGGTGTGATAGACGAACAACCGCGGCAGGTAGAACAAGGCGGCGAACCAGCACACCATAGCGACGATATGCAGGGCTTTGATCCAGAGATAGAGCATTTTGGTTTGTTTCCAGGAACACGGTGCCAAATAGTAGTGGCTTCGGCGCCCGTACGTCACGTTCGCGGTTGTCCCATTGGCAATCGACCCATATGATCAGCGGCTTTCCACTGGTTTCGTTGAGGGGCAGGTTATGGTCAAGGTCGGTATCGTCGGCGGTACGGGTTACACCGGCGTCGAGTTGTTGCGTCTTCTGGCGCAACACCCGGAGGCTGAAGTGGTTGCGATCACCTCGCGCTCCGAGGCAGGTCTGCCTGTCGCTGACATGTATCCAAACCTGCGCGGTCACTATGACGGCCTGGCATTCAGCGTGCCGGACGTCAAAGTGCTCGGCGCATGTGATGTGGTGTTCTTCGCCACACCTCACGGTGTCGCACATGCTTTGGCAGGCGAACTGCTCGCCGCTGGCACCAAGGTCATCGACCTCTCCGCCGACTTCCGTCTGCAAGACCCGGTCGAGTGGGCCAAATGGTACAACCAGCCCCACGGTGCACCGGAGTTGCTCGACGAGGCGGTGTACGGCCTGCCGGAAGTCAATCGCGAGCACATCAAGGGCGCACGCCTGATTGCGGTGCCGGGTTGCTATCCGACCGCTACCCAGCTGGGTTTTCTACCACTGCTCGAAGCGGGCCTTGCCGATCCGTCGCGCCTGATCGCCGACTGCAAATCGGGCGTCAGTGGTGCAGGTCGCGGCGCCAGCGTGGGCTCGCTGTATTCCGAAACCAGTGAGAGTTTCAAGGCCTATGCCGTTAAAGGGCATCGCCATCTTCCCGAAATCACCCAAGGGCTGCGTCGTGCAGCCGGCGGCAATGTCGGGCTGACGTTCGTGCCGCACCTGACGCCGATGATCCGTGGCATTCACGCCACCTTGTACTCAACCGTCGTCGACAGGTCGGTCGATCTGCAGGCGTTGTTTGAAAAGCGCTATGCCAATGAGCCATTCGTCGACGTGATGCCCGCCGGCAGCCATCCGGAAACCCGCAGCGTACGAGGAGCCAACGTCTGCCGCATGGCTGTGCACCGTCCGCAGGATGGCGATCTGGTGGTGGTGCTGTCGGTCATCGACAATCTGGTTAAAGGCGCTTCGGGCCAGGCCGTGCAGAACATGAACATCATGTTTGGCCTCGATGAGCGCCTGGGTCTGTCCCACGCGGGGATGTTGCCTTAACAGCGCCAAGTCACACGCCTCAGGTTGTAAGCCGGTAGCTGGCTGTTCTTGCAGCTTGTCGTTTGCGGCTTGTGGCTGCCGTGACAATAGTTGACCAATTTTCTAGGAGAAGCGGATAATGCGCGACATTACGCATTATGACGGCTTAGCGCCGGGAGATTTTGAGCATGAGCGTTGAATCCTTCACCCCTGTGGCTTTGGAATTCACCCACGGTGCCGCGCACAAGGTGAAAACTCTGGTCGATGAAGAGGGCAATGACCGCCTGAAGCTCCGCGTCTTCGTGACCGGTGGCGGTTGTTCCGGCTTTCAGTACGGCTTCACTTTTGATGAAGACGTCGCAGAAGATGACACGATTGTCGAGCGCGAGGGTGTCAGCCTGGTGGTTGACCCCATGAGCTTCCAGTACCTGGCAGGTGCGGAAGTGGATTATCAGGAGGGTCTGGAAGGCTCTCGCTTCGTAATCAAGAACCCTAATGCCGCGACTACTTGCGGCTGCGGCTCTTCGTTTTCGATCTGATCCAACCGTTGCACACAAAAACGCCGCGCATTTGCGCGGCGTTTTGCATGGCGAGGGTAGAGCTTAGGCCGGGTAGATTGCGCCCAGAACTCGCAACCCTTTGGCCCCAGTCACGCTCGGACGGTTGGCGGGTACGCTTTCCAGCGCACAGTGCGCAAGCCAGGCGAACGCCATTGCTTCGACCCAATCAGGATCAACGCCGAATTCCGCAGTGCTTGTGACCTTTGTTGCCGGCAGCAGCGCCGCCAGTCGATCCATCAACGCTTTGTTGTGAGCGCCGCCGCCGCAGACCAGCAGCTCTTTGGTCTGCGCCTGTGCCGATTGCAGCGACTCGGTAATGCTCAATGCGGTGACTTCCAGCAGTGTCGCCTGCACATCTTCGGGTCTCAGCGTTGGCATCTGGAACAGATGGTGGTGAACCCAGCCAAGGTTGAATACTTCACGGCCAGTGCTTTTCGGGCCCTTGGTCTGGAAGAACTGATCACTGAGCATGGACTTGAGCAGCGCATCATTGACTGTTCCGCTCGCGCCCCACGCGCCATCGCGGTCATAGCTCACGCCGCGCTGTGCCTGAATCCAGGCGTCGAGCAACACGTTGCCTGGACCTGAATCGAAGCCGGAAACCGGTTTGTCGATCTCGATCAGGCTGAGGTTGCTGAAACCACCGACGTTGAGCACGGCGCGGTAGTCCTTGTTATCGTCGAACAACGCTTCGTGGAATGCCGGAACCAGCGGCGCGCCCTGTCCACCTGCAGCGATATCGCGCTTGCGGAAGTCACTGACAACGGTGATGCCGGTCATCTCGGCGAGCAGGGCAGGGTTGCCAATCTGAATGGTAAAACCACGGGCCGGCTCGTGACGAATCGTCTGGCCGTGGCTGCCAATCGCGCGTATTTCACCGGCTGACACATTCTGCTGATCCAGCAGGGCCAGTACGCCTTGAGCCGCGAGGTGAACCCATTTCTGCTCGGCGATGCCAGCCCGTGCCAGCTCATCCGGACCGCTGGCGCATAGCCCCAGCAGTTCGGCGCGAAGATCGTCCGGCATGGGAATGTAGTAGGTGCCGAGCAAACGTGGTCGGTCATCCTGTTCTACCAGCGCGAAGTCGAGTCCATCCAGACTGCTTCCGGACATTACACCTACATATAAAGTCATGGGTCAGCGCTTACTCGAGGCCAGCATGGTGGCCTTTTCCTGGTCCATGCGAGCCATCAAAGGTTGGCTCTCCTGCATGAACCGCTGTTTTTCGGACTTGGCGATCGGGTCAGCCATCGGCAGCTTCTGCCCCAACGGGTCGACATGAACGCCGTTTACCTGGAACTCGTAATGAACATGAGGACCCGTGGACAGGCCGGTGGTTCCAATATAGCCAATGACTTGACCCTGCTTGACGCTGGATCCGGACTGAATGCCCTTGGCAAAACCTTGCATGTGGCCGTACAGCGTCCGGTAGGTTTCACCGTGCTGGATGATCACGGTATTGCCGTAGCCGCCGCGCCGACCGGCAAGAATGACTTTGCCGTCGCCGGTCGCTTTGATTGGGGTGCCACGAGGTGCAGCGTAGTCGATGCCTTGGTGGGCGCGAATCTTGTTCAGGATCGGGTGTTTGCGACCGGATGAAAACAGCGAGCTGATGCGTGCGAATTCGACCGGGGTACGGATGAATGCCTTGCGCATGCTGTTGCCATCGGCAGTGTAGTAGTTGGTATTGCCTTGCTTGTTCGTATAACGCACTGCGGTGTAAGTTTTGCCGCGGTTTACGAAGCGCGCCGAAAGAATATTGCCCGTACTGACCGTCTTGCCGTTGACGACCTTCTGCTCGTAAATGACATCGAATTCGTCACCCTTGCGGATATCCTGGGTGAAGTCGACGTCGTAGCCGAAGATGTTTGCCATCTCCATGGTCATGGTATGGCTGAGGCCTGCACGCTGGGCGGATTGCGACAGCGAGTTGTTGATCATTCCGTGCACATAGGCAGTGCGGATATTGGGCTTGCTCACATCACGCGTAAACGTGTAGCCCTTTTCTGTCCGGGACAAGCTGATGCTTTCTGTCTCGCTCAGCTTGCTGTGCAACTGCTTGAGGTTGCCTTCAGGCGACAGTTCGAATTGCAGAACCTGGCCGTTTTTCAACTGGCTGAATTGCTTGGCTTGTTTGTCGCTGGCAATAACGTCGTGCACTGCCGTTGCGGGCAAGCCGACTTTGTCGAACAGCGTCGACAGGGTATCGCCCTTCGATACCACCACTTCCCGGTGAGTCGGACCTTTGGCAGTGGCAACCTCTTTCGGCGCAGCCTTTGTGTCCTTGGATGTCGTGGCTGTTTCGGCCGACTCCGGTTCGTCACCTTGGATCTGCGCAAAAGGAGAATCTACGGGCGCCTCTGTGGCTTCAGTCTGTTCTTGAGCGTCTTGTTCTTGCTGAATCTGATCAGCAGGTGTGTCCAGTTCCAGAGCAAGGTTTGTTCGTTTGGCTTCGACGTCGCTGGATGGGAATACGAGGAGAGCCAGGCTGAGCAGTGCGGCGATACCGCTGGCTGCTAGCAGGTGGCTCTTCGGATAAAGCGGTGGCGCTTTAGGCGGAGTGTCGGTCATAGGTAATTTTGACTTTGAAAAGAGATGAAATGGAAAAGATGAATGACATGATGAAGATGAAATAACTGTATAAAATATAACCAAATCTCGCCTGAGGCAAGCTTGCGATCGGCTCGCTCCGCGATTCGTCGAGCACCTATTGTCAGAACTTGTATTTGGGCGCTGATCTTGTATGGTTGTTTCCCTTTGAAATAAGGCATTACGGGGCGGTTATGAAGTCGGTTGAAGAGCAGCTAGCGCTGATCAAGCGCGGTGCAGATGAACTCCTGGTCGAGGCCGAGCTGATTACAAAGCTCAAGCGTGGGCAGCCACTTCGCATCAAGGCCGGTTTTGATCCAACCGCGCCTGACCTGCACCTCGGGCACACAGTGCTAATTAATAAGCTGCGTCAATTTCAGGATCTTGGGCATCAGGTGATTTTCCTGATCGGCGATTTCACCGGGATGATTGGCGATCCGAGTGGCAAGAGCGCGACCCGTCCCCCGCTTACGCGCGAGCAAGTGCTCGACTATGCCGAGACCTACAAGGCTCAGGTATTCAAGATTCTGGATCCGGCCAAGACCGAGGTGGCATTCAATTCCACCTGGATGGATCAACTGAGTCCCGCCGACTTCATCCGGCTTTCTTCCCAATACACCGTTGCCCGTATGCTTGAGCGTGATGACTTCGACAAGCGTTACAAGTCGAACCAGTCGATCGCTATCCACGAATTCCTTTATCCGCTGGTGCAGGGTTACGACTCGGTTGCCTTGCGCGCGGACGTCGAGCTGGGTGGCACCGACCAGAAATTCAACTTGCTGATGGGGCGTGAGCTTCAGCGCGCCTATGGTCAGGAGGCTCAGTGTGTTCTGACGATGCCATTGCTGGAAGGGTTGGACGGCGTCAAGAAGATGTCCAAGTCCCTGGGTAACTATGTAGGTATCCAGGAAGCGCCCGGCATTATGTACAGCAAGCTCGTCTCCATCCCTGATGCGCTGATGTGGCGTTACTTTGAGCTGCTGAGCTTCCGCTCCATGGAAGAGATCGCTGCCTTTAAGGCGGATTGCGAAGCCGGGGCGAATCCGCGCGACATCAAGATCAAGCTTGCCGAAGAAATTGTTGCGCGCTTTCATGGTGAAGAGGCTGCGGCTTCTGCCCATCGTTCTGCAGGCAATCGTATGAAGGATGGGGAGCTTCCGGATGATCTTCCGGAGATCGAGCTGGCTGCTTCCGAAGACATGCCGATTGCTGCCGTCCTTAATAAGGCGGGGCTGGTAAAGAACGCTGCAGTCGCTCGCGACCTGCTGGCATCCGGCGGCGTGCGTATAGATGGTGAGGTGGTAGAGCGCGGGTTTGTATTCAAGCTGGGGGCTACCCATGTTTGCCAGGCCGGCAAGAAGGCGTTCGGGCGGATTACACTTCGTTTGGAATAAAGTTCAAATAAGTGCTTGACGCTCCTCTGGATCTGTCTATAATTCGCCCCACTTCCGGCGCAGACGAAACGGAAAACTCCTTGATAATCAACGAGTTGGACGAAGTAAGCAGCGAGGAATGCTTCGGTTCAGAT
>NZ_JAUFNS010000028.1:0-65080 GCF_041060445.1 Pseudomonas sp. W2-17
TGAAAGTAAGTCTTCGCGAGCAAGCTCGACTCCCACGGGAGGGTGATTCGGCTCGGGATTTCCGGTTGTTGCAGGACCTGTGGGAGTGAGCTTGCTCACGAAGAGGCCGGGACATTCAGCCACTTTCTCGGGGGCTGAAAGTAAGCCTTCGCGAGCAAGCTCGACTCCCACGGGAGGGTGATTCGGCTCGGAATTTCCGGTTGTTGCAGGACCTGTGGGAGTGAGCTTGCTCACGATATAGGCCGGGGCATTCAGCCACTTTCTCGGGGGGCTGAAAGTAAGCCTTCGCGAGCAAGCTCGACACCGGGGGTGATTCGGCTCGGGATTTCCGGTTGTTGCAGGACCTGTGCAGGCTGTGTGAAAACCCCGAACGCCGATGCACTGCTCAAAAAATGTACTAAAAAATGCGTTTCTACGCGAAATCTGGGTCTGCAAACCACGCGAGCATTTGCAAAATTCACGTGAGAGCGCGCAGTTCATTTTTGGTGGAGGGTTTTCACACAGCCTGTGTGGGAGTGAGCTTGCTCACGAAGAGGCCGGGGCATTCAGCCACTTTCTCGGGGGCTGAAAGTAAGCCTTCGCGAGCAAGCTCGACTCCCACGGGAGGGTGATTCGGCTCGGGATTTCCGGTTGTTGCAGGACCTGTGGGAGTGACCGGGGTGGCGCTCCACCTTGCTCACGAAGAGGCCGGTACATCCGCTAAAAATGCAGCGGTTGAAAGGCCCATTTCGCGAGCAAGCTCACTCCTACCGTTCATTTATCGGCAGATAATTCCGCGGTGTCGTCATGGTGGGTGAGATTGAGCGTGCACGCGAAGCAGCGACGACAGCCCCCTCACCTACCGATTATGCCCATGCACCTTGGTCATCAACTGCGCTTCGGCCTGGGTCAGGCCGCAGGACTGGGTGAGTTCGTCGATGCTGGCGCCCATGCCGACCAGGCGGGCGGCCTGGGCGAATGACAGAGTCGAAGGATCGCGCTGCTCGAGGGCAGTGATCTTGTCCGGCAACAGCGCGATGATGGAACGCAACTCGTGCAGTTCCTCGCCCATTCTCACCGTTCCGCTCTGGTAATTTTCCAGGCGCCGGGCCAGCTCGCGGATGCGCTGATCACGCAGCGAATCCGCCTCCAGCTGCTGCGTGGCCACGGTGCGCAGGCGCTTGGTGTGGGCCATGAACATCACGACGCTCACGACCCACAACACCGCCAGAAAAATAACCGCCACATCGAGAATCAATCAGATGTTCTCCAGCTCGGACCACTCTTCCTCGGACATCATTTTGTCCAATTCCACAAGGATCAGCAGTTCGCCGTTCTTGTTGCAGACGCCCTGGATGAACTTGGCGGATTCGTCGTTGCCCACGTTCGGCGCGGTTTCGACTTCCGACTGACGCAGGTAAACCACTTCAGCCACGCTATCGACCAGGATCCCGACCACTTGCTTGTCGGCCTCGATGATCACGATACGCGTGTTGTCGCTGACTTCAACCGGCGGCAGACCAAAGCGCTGACGGGTGTCGATGACAGTGACGACGTTACCGCGCAGGTTGATGATCCCCAGCACGTAGCTTGGCGCGCCCGGGACCGGAGCGATCTCGGTGTAGCGCAGCACTTCCTGAACCTGCATCACGTTGATGCCATACGACTCGTTGTCCAGGCGGAAGGTGACCCATTGCAGAATCGGATCTTCGGAACCCTGTGCTGACGACTTCTTCATACCCCTAACCCCTTGCGTGTTGTGCCGTGCGGTCGACGTTTCGTACGCCGGCCTGTGTTGATCTGATGATGGTTATTGATGCGTCTTCATCTGCTTGACCGCGCCACTGGCAATCAGCTCGGCCAGCTCGGAAACGTCCAGCAGCGCACACATGTGCTCGATCACCGTCCCGGCAAGCCAGGGTCGCTGACCACGATGGGTGCGCCATTTGATTTCATTGGGGTCCAGGCGCAACGAGCGGCTGACCTGATGCACCGCCAGCCCCCATTCATAGCCCTGAACCGAGATCACGTATTGCAGGCCCTGACGGAAATCGTCGCGGTACCGGTCCGGCATGATCCAGCGCGCCGTGTCGAGCACCTTCAGGTTGCCGGCCTGGCTCGGCAGGATCCCGAGAAACCAGTCCGGCTGACCGAACAGCGGCGTCAAGTCATGGCCCGCCAGCGGATAAATCGAACCCAGGCACACCAGCGGCACCGCGAGGGTCAGACCGGCGACGTCGAACAACAGGCATTCGAACGGCTCGGCCGCCCAGGCCGGGCGTTCATCGCCAGTGGGTGGAGGCGTCGGTGTGCGCTGTGCAGAGAGATGCACGTCGACCACCGGCTCGACCCGCGCCGTTGGCGGTTCTTCCACCACCAGAGCCTCAACCACAGGCGCTTCAACGACCGGCTCAACCAGCGCAACGATCGCTGGCGGCAGAATCACCGGTGGCATGACCACTGGCCGCTCCATCACCCGGGCAGCAGCCGGTTCAGGCTGAGCCGAATAAGCGAGCGACACCGGCGCAGGCCGGCTCACGGGGGCAGGCTGCGAAGCTGGCAACGCAGGGGGCAGCGCAGCAGCCACCGCTGCCGCGACGGCAGAACGCATGCGTGCGTCATGGGCCTGCTCTTCGAGCACGGCCGCTTGAAATTCATCGACGGACTCGACGACCTGCAGCTCCTCGGTCGCGTCAAACAGCAACGCGTCCAGGTAGTTCTGCAGCGCCAGTTGTGGTCGTGAAGCGATGTCCAGGGGGCGGTTCATACGGGAGCCCGAAAAGTAGTGATGCGATTACCGCCTGATACAGATATCGGCTGCATAGCCGATGGACTTGAGCGTGCAGGCGCGCCGCTCGGCAAATAATGATCAGCGGACACTAGGCGACCTGCCCGACAAGCTGTTCGGTGAGCAGGTGCTTGAGCAACGCGCGGTAAGCCAGCACGCCGCGGCTCTTGTTGTCGAACTGCGAGGGGGTCACACCGGCGCGGCTGGCATCGCGCAACCGGGTGTCCACCGGAATGAACGCATTCCAGACGTGCTCCGGGTAACTGTCGCGCAGCAGCTTGAGGGTGCTCATCGACGCCTGGGTACGCCGATCGAACAGCGTCGGCACGATGGTGTACGGCAGCGGCACCTTGCGCGAGCGGTTGATCATCGCCAGCGTGTTGACCATGCGCTCCAGGCCCTTCACCGCGAGGAATTCAGTCTGCACCGGGATCGCCAGTTGCTGGCTGGCCGCCAGCGCGTTGACCATCAACACGCCGAGCAACGGCGGGCTGTCGATGATCGCGTAATCAAAGTCCTGCCACAGCTGCGCCAGACTTCTGGCAATCACCAGCCCCAGGCCGCTCTGCCCCGGCGACTGGCGCTCAAGGGTGGCCAGCGCGGTGCTCGACGGCAGCAGTGAAATGCGTTTGTCACTGGTGGGCAGCAGCAGTTGGCCCGGCAAACCGTCCGGCACCACGCCCTTGTTGAGGAACAGGTCGAAGCTGCTGTGCTCCAGCGTATCGGGATCTTGCCCGAAATAGCTGGTCATCGAGCCGTGGGGATCGAGGTCCACCACGACCACGCGCTTGCCCGCCTCTGCCAGCAAGCCGGCTAAAGCGATGGAGGTGGTGGTCTTGCCGACCCCGCCTTTCTGATTGGCTACTGCCCAGACTCTCATGTACTCGTTTTCCCCCCGACCAAAGCGACGACCGGGTTTAAGGGGCAGATGACGAAGATTTGACGCCTTGCGGCGGCTTGGCCGGGACCGGTGCAGTTTGTGTGCCAGCACGGCGCAGCGCTGCATCGGGTTTTGCGTTGGCCGTGGTGCCCGAGCCCGTGAGGCTGCGGCGCACGTCCAGGTTGCGCGAGATCACCAGCACCACGCGGCGGTTGCGCGCGCGGCCATCGGCGGTGGCATTCGAGGTCAGCGGCTGGAATTCGCCATAGCCCACAGAGGCCAGCCGCGCCGGGTTGATCCCGTCCATGGCCAGCATGCGCACGATGCTCGACGAACGCGCCGACGACAGCTCCCAGTTGGTCGGGAACTGCCCGGTGTTGATCGGCTGGTTGTCGGTGAAGCCCTCAACGTGCACCGGGTTGTCGAACGGTTTGATGATCTTCGCGACCTTGTCGATCAGGTCAAATGCCTGATTGCTCGGCATCGCGTCGCCGCTGCCGAACAGCAGGCTGGAATTAAGCTCGATCTCGATCCACAGCTCATTGCCGCGCACGGTCATCTGTTTGGAAGCGATCAGGTCGCCGAACGCCGCGTTGACGTCATCGGCAATGGATTTGAGCGGGTCGTCTGCGGCCTGGCCCAGCGCGGCGTCGGTCTGCTCGCTGTCCTGAACCAGCGGATCGGCGGGTCGCACGGTCTGCGGCTTCTGCTCGCCGATGGGGATCGGTTTGACGCTGCGCTCGGGCTCGTTGAACACCCCGACCAGCGCCTCGGACAGCACTTTGTATTTGCCTTCGTTCAGCGACGAGATGGAATACATGACCACGAAAAAAGCGAACAGCAAGGTGATGAAGTCCGCGTAGGACACCAGCCAGCGTTCGTGGTTTTCGTGCTCTTCCTGGCGACGTCGGCGGGCCATCAGTCCATCACTCCATGAAGCCTTGCAGCTTCAGTTCGATCGAGCGCGGGTTCTCGCCTTCGGCAATCGACAGCAGGCCTTCGAGGAGCATCTCCCGGTAGCGCGACTGACGAATCGCCACGGCCTTGAGCTTGTTCGCCACCGGCAAAAGAATCAGGTTGGCAGACGCAACGCCATAAATGGTCGCGACGAACGCCACCGCAATGCCGCTGCCCAGTTGATTGGGATCGGCCAGGTTGCCCATCACGTGGATCAGGCCCATGACGGCACCGATGATGCCGACCGTTGGCGCGTAACCGCCCATGCTTTCGTAGACCTTGGCGGCCTGGATGTCGCGGCTTTCCTGGGTGATGAAGTCCACTTCCAGAATGCCGCGAATGGCCGCAGGCTCGGCACCGTCGACCAGCAGTTGCAGGCCTTTGCGTGAATAGTTATCGGGCTCCGAATCCGCCACGGCTTCGAGGCCAAGCAAGCCCTCCTTGCGCGCGGTGAGGCTCCAGGACACGACGCGATCAATGCCGCCCGCCAGATCGATACGCGGTGGAAACAGAATCCAGATGAAGATCTGCATCGCCCGCTTGAACGCGCTCATGGGCGTCTGCAGCAGGCAGGCCGCCAGCGTACCGCCGAGCACGATCAGCGCGGCCGGGCCGTTGAGCAAGGCGCCCAGATGCCCGCCTTCAAGGAAGTTGCCGCCAATGATCGCGACGAACGCCAGAATGATCCCTATGAGCGTCAAGACATCCATCAGCTGCAGGCCTCCACCAGGTGGCGCCCGATGTCGTCGAGGCTGTAGACGGCGTCGGCCAGTTCAGCTTTGACGATCGCCATGGGCATGCCGTAGATCACACAGCTGGCTTCGTCCTGCGCCCAGATCTGGCTGCCGCTCTGCTTGAGCAGGCGCGCGCCTTCACGGCCGTCGGCGCCCATCCCGGTGAGGACGACGGCGAGGACTTTGTCGCTGTAGGACTTCGCCGCCGAGCCGAATGTGATGTCGACGCACGGCTTGTAGTTCAGGCGCTCGTCCCCCGGCAGGATTTTCACCGCGCCGCGACCATCGACCATCATCTGCTTGCCGCCCGGGGCCAGCAGTGCCAGACCGGGACGCAGGATGTCGCCGTCTTCGGCTTCCTTGACACTGATGCGGCACAGCTTGTCGAGACGCTCGGCGAAGGCTTTGGTGAAGGCGGCCGGCATGTGCTGGATCAGCACGATGGGCGCCGGGAAGTTGGCCGGCAGTTGGGTCAGTACGCGCTGCAAGGCCACCGGACCGCCGGTAGACGTGCCGATCGCGACCAGTTTGTAGGCTTTGCGCTTGGGCGCAGCCGACGTCGGCGCGTGGTGATGGGACGCCGCTGCATGATGCTGCGACGCCGGCGCGGCTGAACGCGCAGGCGCAGGGGCTGGCGCCGGACGCGACGGTCGCGCTTCGGCAGCCGTGCTGCGCGGTGCAGCGGGCGCAGCAGACGGCGCGGGCGCCGAGGTGGCAGAAGGCGTGCTGCCGTAACCACTGAAACGACGATTACTGCGGGAGATGCTGTGCACTTTCTCGCACAGCATCTGCTTGACCTTCTCGGGGTTGCGCGAGATGTCTTCGAAATTCTTGGGCAGGAAATCCACCGCGCCGGCGTCCAGCGCATCGAGAGTGACTCGGGCGCCTTCGTGGGTCAGGGAGGAGAACATCAACACCGGGGTCGGGCAACGCTGCATGATGTGACGGACCGCGGTAATGCCATCCATCATCGGCATTTCGTAGTCCATGGTGATCACGTCGGGCTTGAGGGCCAGGGCTTGGTCAATGGCTTCCTTGCCATTGGTGGCAGTACCGACCACCTGGATCGTGGGATCCGAAGAGAGAATTTCCGAGACACGACGTCGGAAAAAACCCGAATCGTCCACGACGAGAACCTTAACTGCCATAAACACTCCAAAGAGCGCGCGCCACCCTGAGGGGCCGCACGCCCTGAATCACGTAGCTTGGGTCACATTGGCAAAACGAAACAGGCCAGTGGGACCGGTTTTCGCGCTTAAAACGAGACCGGGTCTATTTGTAGGACCGGCTTTAGCCGGGAAGGCGTCGGGTATCACACCGAAAAATCAAGGGTGTTCACCCTGCCCTCTTCCCGGCTGAAGCCGGTCCCACTGAAAAACCTCGCAAGGCGCCCTCCGCATGCTGTTAGTGGGACAGGCTTTAGCCGGGAAAGCGTCGGGTGTCACACCGAAAATCCACAGTGTTTTCGCCGCCCTATTCCCGGCTAAAGCCGGTCCCACCAAAAATCGAAAGCCGCCCTACCGAAGCCGATCCTGCTTAACCAATCCGTCGGGCCGCGTAGCGCTTGAGCATGCTCGGGACATCGAGAATCAGTGCAATGCGGCCGTCACCGGTGATGGTGGCGCCCGACATGCCCGGCGTGCCTTGCAGCATTTTGCCCAGCGGCTTGATCACCACTTCTTCCTGGCCGACCAACTGATCCACCACGAAGCCGATGCGTTGCGTGCCCACCGACAGAATCACCACGTGACCTTCGCGCTGCTCCTCGTGAGCCGCCGAGCTGATCAGCCAGCGCTTGAGGTAGAACAGTGGCAGCGCCTTGTCGCGCACGATCACCACTTCCTGACCGTCGACGACGTTGGTGGTCGACAGGTCCAGGTGGAAGATCTCGTTGACGTTGACCAGCGGGAACGCGAAGGCCTGGTTGCCCAGCA
Organism: Pseudomonas sp. W2-17; assembly: GCF_041060445.1. Taxonomy (NCBI): domain Bacteria; kingdom Pseudomonadati; phylum Pseudomonadota; class Gammaproteobacteria; order Pseudomonadales; family Pseudomonadaceae; genus Pseudomonas; species Pseudomonas sp. W2-17. The sequence continues at coordinate 7,273 of NZ_JAUFNS010000028.1, forward strand.
TGACCATCAGCGTCGGCATGATCGCCAGGGTCAGCGGCACCTTGATGATGATCTTCGAGCCCAGGCCTTTGGTGGAATTGATGCTGATCGAGCCGTTGAGCTGGGCGATCTTGGTTTTCACCACGTCCATGCCCACGCCACGCCCGGACACATCGGAAATCTCGGTCTTGGTCGAGAAGCCCGGCGCGAAGATCAGGTTGTAGCAGTCGGTGTCGCTGAGGCGATCCGCTGCGTCCTTGTCCATCACGCCACGCTTGACCGCGATGGCACGCAGGACCGCAGGGTCCATGCCTTTGCCGTCATCGGAAATCGACAGCAGGATGTGATCGCCTTCCTGTTCGGCGGCCAGAATCACACGGCCGTTCCGGGACTTGCCCGATGCCTCGCGCTCTTCCGGCGACTCGATACCGTGATCGACCGCGTTGCGTACCAAGTGGACCAGCGGGTCGGCCAGGGCCTCGACGAGGTTCTTGTCCAGGTCGGTTTCTTCACCCACCAGTTCAAGGCTGATTTCTTTCTTCAACTGACGCGCCAGATCGCGAACCAGACGCGGGAAGCGACCGAACACTTTCTTGATCGGCTGCATGCGGGTCTTCATGACCGCGGTCTGCAGGTCAGCGGTGACCACGTCCAGATTGGACACGGCCTTGGACATGGCTTCATCGGCGCTGTTGGCGCCCAGGCGGACCAGGCGGTTACGCACCAGCACCAGTTCGCCGACCATGTTCATGATTTCATCCAGCCGCGCGGTGTCGACGCGCACGGTGGTTTCCGCTTCAGACGGCGGCTTTTCGCTGGGCGCCGGCGCCGCAGCGCGAGCCGGTGCTGGAGCAGCAGCCGGTGCAGCTTTGGCCGGGGCCGCCGCAGCAGGCGTTGCTTTGGCCGGTTCAGCTTTGGCGGGCTCGGGCTTCTTGGCCGGTGCCGCTGCGGCCGGCGCTGCAGGTGCAGCGGCAGCGGCAGCCACGGCAGGTTCGAACTTGCCTTTGCCGTGCAACTGATCCAGCAGGTCTTCGAATTCGTTGTCGGTGATCTCGTCCGACGCAGCGCCCTTCGACGGAGCGGCGGGCGCAACCGGCGCGGCAGGTGCAGCGGCAGCAGGTGCCGCAGCGCCAGGAGCAGCAGCGCCGACGGCGTCCGGCGAGAACGAGCCTTTGCCGTGCAGCTGATCCAGCAGCGACTCGAATTCGTCGTCAGTGATTTCGTCACTGGTCGGTGCGGCAGACGGCGTCACCGCCGCCGGCGGTTGCACCGCATCAACGGCGAACTGGCCTTTGCCATGCAGCTGATCGAGGAGCGATTCGAATTCGGCGTCAGTGATTTCATCGCTGGCCGCCGTGCCAGGCGGTGCAGCGGAAGCCGATGCTGCCGGCGCAGCTGCAACGGGTGCCGCGGCAACAGGCGCAGGCGCAGACGGAGCCGGTGCAGGCGCACCTGCCGCTTGCGCCTTGACGGCACTCAGCGAATCCAGCAGCTGTTCGAATTCTAGATCGGTGATGTCTTCGGACGGCGCTTCAGCGACCGGCTCTTCAACCACCACCGGTGCCGCCGCGATTTCTTCTGCCGAGGCAGGCTCGGCCAGGCGTGCCAGCGCGGCGAGCAATTCAGGCGTGGCCGGGGTGACGGCGGAACGCTCGCGCACCTGACCGAACATGCTGTTGACGGTGTCGAGTGCTTCGAGCACCACGTCCATGAGCTCCGAGTCGACGCGACGCTCACCCTTGCGCAGGATGTCGAACACGTTCTCGGCGATGTGACAGCATTCAACCAGCTCGTTGAGCTGGAGGAAGCCGGCGCCCCCTTTTACAGTGTGAAAACCGCGAAAAATTGCATTGAGCAGGTCCGCATCGTCAGGCCGGCTTTCCAGCTCGACCAACTGCTCTGACAACAGCTCGAGAATCTCGCCGGCCTCTACCAGAAAATCCTGAAGGATTTCTTCATCGGCGCCGAAGCTCATTGGGGGGTGCTCCTAAAATTAACCGTCAAACCGATCCGGAGGCTGCACTGACGGCCTGCGCGCATTGCTTTCGTCGAAGCATTGGCGCGCGGGTCCAGCAGCCACTTTCACAGAAAACCTGAAGTCCGAGACAGAATGACCGAATCAGAATCCGAGGCTGGATAGCAGATCGTCAACATCATCCTGTCCGGATACAACGTCTTCACGTTTATCGGCATGAATCTGCGGACCTTCACCCTTGGAGTGAAGTTTTTCTTGTTCTTTTTGCTGACGGAACACTTCCTGGTCGTGCTCGATGCCCGCGAAGCGGTCCACCTGGCTCGCCATGAGCACCAGCTTGAGCAGATTGCGCTCGACTTCCGTGACCAGCGTGGTCACGCGCTTGATCACCTGACCGGTGAGGTCCTGGTAATCCTGGGCCAGCAGAATGTCGTTCAGGTGCGCAGAGACCTCGGTGGTCTCCTTCTCGCTGCGGGTCAGGAAGACATCAACGCGGCGGGCCAGATCACGAAACTCTTCGGCGCTGATCTCGCGGCGCATGAAGCGTCCCCAATCGGCGCTCAATGACTTGGCGTCGTCCGTGAGCCCGTGCATCAACGGCGTGCTCAGCTCCACCAGGTCCATGGTCCGGTTGGCCGCGTTTTCGGTCAACCTGACGACGTACGACAGCCGCTCGGTGGCGTCGGTGATCTGGGAGACCTCCTCGGCCTGCGGCATGTTCGGGTCGATCTGGAAGTTGACGATCGCGCTGTGCAGCTCGCGCGTCAGTTTGCCGACTTCCTGATACAGGCCGCGGTCGCGGGTCTGGTTAAGCTCATGGATCAGTTGCACAGCGTCGCCGAACTTGCCTTTTTCAAGGCTCGCGACCAGCTCTTGTGCGTGTTTCTTCAGGGTTGACTCAAAGTCACCCATTGTCGAATCTTTGGAATCCATAGCGCCCTCGCAGCGGACATCAGCTATTGACGCGCTCGAATATCTTTTCGATTTTTTCTTTGAGCACTTGCGCGGTGAACGGCTTCACCACGTAGCCGTTCACACCGGCCTGAGCGGCTTCGATGATCTGCTCGCGCTTGGCTTCGGCAGTGACCATCAGCACCGGCAGGCTGCGCAGACGCTCGTCGGCACGCACCTGACGCAACAGGTCGATGCCGGACATGCCCGGCATGTTCCAGTCAGTGACGAGGAAGTCAAAAGCGCCGCTTTGCAGCATCGGCAATGCGGTGAGTCCGTCATCTGCTTCGGCCGTGTTGGTGAACCCAAGGTCACGCAACAGGTTTTTTATGATCCGCCGCATCGTTGAGAAGTCATCAACGATGAGGATTTTCATGTTCTTGTCCAATTCGACCTCCAAGCAGTCTTTAACGCGTTCAGCACCTGAACGCGCGTTCAATCAATACCGGCTGTGCCGAACATCAAGAGGGGGTGGAATCGACCGGGACAAGCGCAGCGAAACCGGATCATCTACGACCCGGTTCGACCGACTCCTGCCGTGTCTCATTTGCTTCCCGCTCACGTCTTGCACAGCCGGTCTTACACGCAACACGCAGGCCTCGCAGCCTGCGCCTGATTCACGAACGTGCGCGCCACTCGCCAAGACGACCGCGCAACCGCGCCGCGCATTGACTGTGCAGCTGGCTGACCCGCGACTCGCTGACCCCCAGGACCTCACCGATTTCCTTGAGGTTCAGCTCTTCGTCGTAGTACAGCGACAACACCAGGCGTTCACGTTCGGGCAAATTGGCAATGGCCTCGGCCAGCGCAGCCTGGAAGCGCTCGTCTTCCAGATCCCGAGACGGTTCGAGGGACTGGCTCGCGCCGTCCTCGTGCAGCCCTTCGTGTTCGCCGTCCTGCAACAGGTCATCGAAACTGAACAGGCGGCTGCCCAGGGTATCGTTCAAAATCCCGTAGTAATCGTCGAGACTCATTTCAAGTTCGGCAGCAACCTCGTGATCTTTAGCGTCACGGCCGGTTTTTGCTTCGATTGCACGAATCGCGTCACTGACCATGCGCGTGTTGCGGTGGACCGAGCGCGGCGCCCAATCCCCCTTGCGCACTTCATCGAGCATCGCGCCACGGATACGAATACCCGCGTACGTCTCGAAGCTGGCCCCTTTGGTGGAGTCGTATTTGGTCGAGACCTCGAGCAAGCCAATCATGCCCGCCTGGATCAAATCCTCGACCTGCACACTGGCCGGCAGACGCGCCAGCAAGTGGTAGGCGATTCGTTTGACCAGCGGGGCATAACGCTCGATCAGCTCATACTGGGAATCTTTGGACGATTTGCTGTACATGCGATAGCCACTTGCTGTCATGAGACGGGCCCTGCGCTGGTGTGATGCACGAGGCGTTCTACGAAAAATTCCAGGTGGCCGCGCGGGTTCGCCGGGAGCGGCCAGGTGTCGACTTTCTGCGCGATGGCCTTGAACGCCAGGGCACATTTGGAACGCGGAAACGCTTCGTACACGGCGCGCTGTTTCTGCACGGCCTTGCGTACGCATTCGTCGTACGGCACGGCGCCCACATACTGCAGGGCCACGTCGAGAAAACGGTCGGTGACTTTGGTCAGCTTGGCGAAGAGGTTGCGCCCTTCCTGCGGGCTCTGGGCCATGTTGGCCAGGACGCGGAAGCGGTTCATGCCGTAATCGCGGTTGAGCAGTTTGATCAGGGCATAGGCGTCGGTGATCGATGTGGGCTCGTCGCACACCACCAGCAGCACTTCCTGGGCCGCGCGGACAAAGCTCACCACCGACTCGCCGATGCCGGCGGCGGTATCGATGACCAGCACATCGAGGTTGTCGCCAATGTCACTGAACGCCTGAATCAGCCCGGCATGCTGCGCCGGGGTCAGGTGAACCATGCTCTGGGTGCCCGATGCCGCCGGCACGATGCGTACGCCGCCCGGGCCTTGCAGCAGGACATCGCGCAGCTCGCACCGCCCTTCGATGACATCAGCCAGGGTGCGTTTGGGGGTCAGACCCAACAATACGTCGACGTTGGCCAGACCCAGATCGGCGTCCAGCAGCATGACGCGACGTCCCAGCTCGGCCAGTGCCAGTGAAAGATTCACTGAAACGTTGGTCTTGCCTACGCCACCTTTGCCACCGGTCACCGCGATAACCTGTACGGGATGCATGCTGCCCATGTTAATTGTTTACCTTGTCTTGCTTAGACCTAAGCCACATGTCGGGCTGCACGTTCAGTGCCTGAACAATGCCTGGCAGACCATCGATGCAGGAAAATTCCACTGTCATTTTCTTCACCTAGCCCGCGCGCTTGCCGGTGCTGTGATAAAGATCCGCAAACATATCCGCCATCGCTTCCTCGCTTGGCTCCTCCTGCATCTGCACGCTGACAGCCCGGCTCACCAATTGGTGCCGACGCGGCAAATGCAGATCATCCGGTATCCGTGGGCCATCGGTGAGATAGGCCACAGGCAGTTCGTGTGTCACGGCCAGACTGAGCACTTCGCCCAGGCTGGCCGTTTCGTCGAGCTTGGTCAGGATGCACCCGGCCAGCCCGCAACGTTTGTAACTGTGATAAGCCGCTGACAGCACCTGTTTCTGGCTGGTTGTCGCCAGCACCAGGTAGTTGCGCGCCTTGATGCCACGCCCGGCGAGGGTTTCCAGTTGCAGACGCAGGGCTGGATCACTGGCTTGCAGGCCGGCGGTGTCAATCAACACCACGCGCTTGCGCAACAGCGGCTCCAGCGCCTGTGCCAGGGACTGGCCCGGGTCGACGTGGGTGACCGGTACATTGAGGATCCGGCCCAGGGTTTTCAGTTGCTCCTGAGCGCCAATGCGGAAACTGTCCATGCTCACCAGCGCGATATTTTGCGCGCCGTATTTCAACACATATCGGGCCGCCAGTTTAGCCAGCGTGGTGGTTTTGCCCATGCCGGCAGGACCGACCATGGCAATCACACCGCCCTCTTCCAGTGGCTCGACGTCCGGCGTGGCAATCATGCGGGCCAGATGGGCCAGCAGCATGCGCCAGGTGTGAGCCTGATCGTTGGAGTCCGGGACCATCGCCAGCAAGTCGCGGGACAGCGGGCCGGAAAGGCCGACCCGTTGCAGACGGCGCCACAGGTTGGCCTGTTGCGGACGGCCGTCTCGCAGCTGGTTCCAGGCCAGCGAGCCCAGCTGGACTTCCAGCAGTTCGCGCAGGCCGTTCAATTCGGAGCGCATTGCTTCGTAGGCGCGGTCGCCAACGCCCGGCTCGGCGTTGCGCTCGGCGCGTTCGGCGGCCACTGCGGCGTGGACGGACGGGCGAAACGGTTCTTCCAGCGTCGGTTCGATCTGCTTGCTGTCATCCATCGCAAGGCCGGCGAACAACTGACGGTTGGCGACAGTGTCCAGCTCGCTGCGGTGGGTCAGCTCAGCCTGAGCAGTGACGATGAGCGATTGAGTCTTGCGCAGCTCGTCTTCGAGTTCGATGTTCGGTACACGCGGGGCCAGCGCAGACAGCTTGTAGTCCAGGGCGGCGGTCAGTTCCACGCCGCCAGCGATCCGCCGGTTGCCGATGATGGCGGCTTCAGCGCCCAGCTCATCGCGAACCAGTTTCATGGCTTGTCGCATATCGGCGGCGAAAAAACGCTTAACTTGCATGACTCACTACCTCAGCCGTTAGGCCCGACAGTCGCTACGATGGTGACTTGCTTATTGTCAGGAATTTCCTGGTAAGCCAAAACATGCATATTCGGTACAGCCAACCGTCCAAAGCGGGACAACATGGCGCGAACCGGACCTGCGACCAACAAAATAACCGGCTGCCCCTGCATCTCCTGACGCTGCGCCGCTTCGATCAACGAGCGCTGAAGTTTCTCAGCCATGCTCGGTTCGAGGAGAACGCCTTCTTCCTGACCCTGACCTGCCTTCTGCAGACTATTTAGCAATATCTGTTCCAACCTTGGCTCAAGGGTGATCACAGGCAGCTCCGGCTCAATGCCGACAATGCTTTGGACGATTGCGCGGGACAATCCGACCCGTACGGCAGCCACCAGCGCGGCGGTATCTTGACTACGCGCAGCGTTGTTGGCGATGGCTTCGGCGATGGAGCGGATATCGCGCACCGGCACCTGTTCGGCGAGCAGCGCCTGCAGCACCTTCAGCAGCGCCGACAGCGACAGCACGCCCGGGACCAGTTCTTCCGCCAGTTTTGGCGATCCCTTGGCCAGCAGGGTCATCAATTGCTGGACTTCCTCGTGGCCAATCAATTCATGAGAGTGCTTGTAGAGAATCTGGTTCAAGTGAGTCGCCACCACGGTGCTGGCGTCCACCACGGTGTATCCGAGGGACTGCGCCTGGGCACGCTGGCTGATTTCGATCCACACGGCCTCCAGGCCAAACGCCGGGTCTTTGGCAGTGATGCCGTTGAGGCTGCCAAACACCTGACCGGGGTTGATGGCCAGTTCGCGGTCCGGGTAGATCTCGGCTTCGGCCAGGGTCACGCCCATCAGGGTCAGGCGATAGGCGCTGGGCGCCAGGTCGAGGTTGTCGCGGATGTGCACGGTCGGCATGAGGAAGCCCAGCTCCTGGGAGAGCTTCTTGCGCACGCCCTTGATCCGCGCCAGCAACTGACCACCCTGGTTACGGTCCACCAGCGGAATCAGGCGGTAGCCGACTTCCAGGCCAATCATGTCGATTGGGGTGACGTCGTCCCAGCCCAGTTCCTTGGATTCCTGCGCGCGGGTCGGCGATGGCAGCAGCTCTTGCTGACGCTTGACCTCTTGCACGGCGGCCAACTTGACCTGGTTCTGTTTCTTCCACAGCAGGTAGGCGCCGCCGGCAGCCACCAGACCGAGGCTGATGAAGGAGAAGTGCGGCATGCCCGGGACCAGGCCCATGACGATCATGATCCCGGCGGACACGGCGAGCGCCTTGTGGGAGGCAAACATCTGCCGGCCGACCAGCTTGCCCATCTCTTCCGAACCGGAAGCACGGGTCACCATGATCGCGGCAGCGGTGGACAGCAACAGGGATGGCAATTGCGCCACCAAACCGTCACCGATGGTCAGCAGCGCGTAGACCTTGCCGGCGTCGCCAAAGCTCATGCCGTGTTGCAGGATGCCCACCAGCATGCCGCCGATGAGGTTGATGAAGAGGATCAGCAGGCCGGCGATGGCGTCACCGCGGACGAATTTGCTGGCACCGTCCATGGAGCCGTAGAACTCGGCTTCCTGGGCAACTTCAAGACGACGACGCTTGGCTTCGGGCTGGTCGATGAGGCCGGCGTTGAGGTCGGCGTCGATGGCCATCTGTTTGCCGGGCATGGCGTCGAGGGTGAAGCGCGCGCTGACTTCGGAGATCCGGCCGGCACCTTTGGTGACGACGACGAAGTTGATGATCATGAGGATGGCGAAGACGACGATACCGACGACGTAGTTGCCGCCGATGACGACTTCACCGAACGCCTGGATGACTTTACCGGCGGCGGCGTGGCCGTCCTGGCCGTGGAGCATGACAACGCGGGTGGAGGCGACGTTTAGCGCCAGTCGCAGCAGGGTGGCGACGAGGAGGATGGTCGGGAATACGGAGAAGTCGAGGGGCCGCAGGGCGTAGATACAGACGAGCAGGACGACGATGGACAGGGCGATGTTGAAGGTGAAGAAGACGTCCAGCAGGAACGGCGGCATGGGCAGCATCATCATGGCGAGCATGACGAGGAGCAGCAGCGGGACGCCAAGTTGTCCACGGCCCAGGCCGATCAATCCGGTTCTGGCGTGGGAGATAAGTTGTGAGCGTTCCACCGATGGGCACCTGCGCGTTAAATCAATCTTTTGACGCCGAAGCGTTGTATCGGGGTTATTGCAAGAAGGGGTCCAACATTTGGGATTGGGTGAAAATATCAGAGTGCCAGTATTTAGATCTGCGATTTAGGTCGTGGGTCGAGATCAAGATCAAGAGCAAGGCATCTGCCTAGGGGCAGATTGTTTCGCCTTCGGCGAGTTACTTGGAAAAGCACCCCAAGTAACCAAAGGTGCTTGCTCCTGGCTAGGTCCCTCCTTCGTCGGGATACCCTCACTTCGACGACGCTCCGTGGGCCCGCGCCGAACGGACATCCATGTCCTGACGGCGCTCTCGCGGCATCCATGCCGCTCGACCCACTCCGCGTCGTCTGCGTTCGGCCTGCACCCAAGTCGCGATTGGTGGTGTCTGAACTTTTTGTGCATGAAGATCAAGATCAAAAGCAGGTCAAGAGCTTCCCGGCTAAAGCCGGTCCCACTGGATGCACGCGCTGCTTTTTTGTGGGACCGGCTTCAGCCGGGAAGAGGCCAGTGTGGCCACCACCCATTTCACTGAATGCACGCGCTGCTTTTTGTGGGACCGGCTTTAGCCGGAAAGGCGTCAGATGTGACACCGCAAATCATCAAGGGCAAACGACGCTCATGTGGGAGTGAGCTTGCTCACGAAAGCGGCCTTCCAGACGCTAGATGATTGGCCGATCGTTCCCCCGCTCCGCGTGGGAATGCCGCCCCAGACGCTCCGCGTCCTTGAGGACGGTGGGTTCAGATCACTTTCACCGCCCGCCCAATAAATTGAATCGGCCCTGTAGGCTTGCCGGTCGGGGAGCCGGTGGGGTTTTCGAGGGTGAGTTCGAAGAGTTGGTTGGCTTGCAGCGGTGGCAGTTTGTTCACCGGTACGGAGAGGGTCTGGCCGGGTTTGACCAGGCCCAGGGAAACGGGGCCCTGCCAGCCGTCGGCCTTGGTCCAGAACTGGAGGGCTTTGTCGGCGGGGACTGGGGTGGCGCCGAGCGGTATCAGCTGGATTTCTTCCGGATTGTTGGCCTGGATGACCCAGCCGGGGGCCTGGTTCTGTGGGGCGACGAGTACGACGAGGTAGGTCGTGGGGTTTATCGGTGTTGTCCGGGTCACCAGCATTGTGGCCAACAGCAGCGTTGCAAAAAGGCCAGCGCCAGCAAGTCCGCGCCACAGTGGCAGGAGGTCCCACCATGAGTGCGACGTCACGGCCGGAGTCTTGACGCAAGCCCGGCGGTCCCGGCTGTTGACGCTGCGCTCGATCCGTCCCCACAGCTGCGGGCCTGGGGCTTGCGGTTCGGCGAGTTCGGTCAAGGCCAACAGGCGCCCTTCCCATGCGTCCACTGCCGCGCGCAAGTGGGCGTCCGTGGCGAGGCGGTTTTGCACATTGAGGCGTTGCTCGGCCGGCAGTGTGCCTAACACGTACTCGCTGGCCAGTGCGTCCAGTTCATCGGCGCTGTCTTTCGACGGATTGCCTGTCATCCCATGCACTCCCGCAATGCCACCAGACTGCGTTTGATCCAGGCTTTCACGGTGCCCAGCGGCGCGCCGATTTTCTGCGCTATCTCCGAATGCGAAAAACCGTCCACGTACGCATGAAGAATGCAGTTGCGACGCGCCGGTTCCAGTTGTTCAAGGCACCCATAGATACGTCCCGAGCGAGCACGGTATTCGAAGGTGTCGGCATCGGTGGCTGCCTCCAGAGAGGCCTCGGCCAGTAACGCGCTTTCACCCTCTTCGCTGACTTGAACGGTCTGCGCGTTATCACGCATGAAGTTGAGCGCCAGGTGCCGGGTCACGCTGAAGATCCAGCCACGGGCAGTGCCTCGCGCCGGGTCGTAACTGCCGGCGCGGGTCCAGATTTTGAGGAAGGCGTCGTGCACGATGTCCTCGGCCAGCGCGTCGCTGCGGGCGATCCGTTTGGCGACGCCGAGCAGGCGTGCGCTCTCCTGGGTGTAGAGGTCGTGCAAGGCCTGCTGCTCACCTCGGGCGCAGGCCGCCAGACAGGCTTCGTAGTCAAAACAGTCTTCAGGTAGGGACAAAATGTTCAACCGCCAACGAAAAGAAATACCCCAACCCAAAGGCCGGGGTTGCGTCGGTGCAGCGTAGATGACTTTGTGCGTCAGCGACGCTGCCTGACGTGGGACGTTGGTCTACTTGGCGGCCCAGAAAATGTAGTCCGCCTGATATTTCACGATTTCCTGCTTGCCCTTTGTCGCCGTCGAGCACTCCATCTTCGGCGCCACACCGCCTTTGGTCGCCACCCGCTGGATGTAACTGACGTTGCTCATCGCACCCTTGCCTTCCGCAGGGTTGGCTTTCACCAGCTGATACGGAATATCGCCCGTGCCGGCGGGGGCCACGGCGAGTTGCGTACCGGTGATCTTCGAACCGTCAGCGGCCTGCCACGTCGCCGGTGGCCCGAAGTACGTGCCGACCTGCTTGCCGCTGCGATCATTCAATACCGCTTTCGGACCGACGAATGTCCATTCGGTCTGGCCGGCGGCGTTGGGCTTGTCGCGGCACTCGTAGGTGATCTCGCCCACGCCCACGGTTTCCATGGCGATCTTGTGACCGTCCGGAACCTTGACCGCGTCAGGCAATGCCATCTGCGCGTACGCCGCCGGCGCCGTGCCCAGCAGGCAAGTGGCAGCCAATGAAACACCGAAAGAACCCAGTAATTTTTTAGCGTTCATGCCATCTCTCCATTGGATAAACAGGTCAGCAGCCATCGCTACTACTTGTACTACCCGGGGGAAAGGGAACTGGATGCAGGGATTTGAAAATAAATCTGTGCGGGGAGTGGCGGGGATACGGGGAGGATGAGCAGAAGGGCATTGAGTCGATCGACATGGCGCCCGCAGAAAGGCCAGGCCATGGACCCGGCGCACGGAGTGAATGTCCGCCGGGTACTGCAACGATCAGGTCAGCGCTTAGGGCATCAGCACCGAGTCGACCACGTGAATGACGCCGTTCGACTGCATCACATCAGCGATGCTGACTGCGCTTTTGCCGCCTTTGGCGTCCATCACCCAGAGCTTGCCGTCATGGGGCATCACGGTGAGTGATTCGCCCTGTACGGTTTTCAGCATCACCTTGCCGCCGTTCATTTTGGCGTCTGCCATCAATTGTTTGGCGGTGTGGGTGCCGGCGACAACGTGGTACGTCAGAATTTTGGTCAGGTCCGCCTTGTTCTCCGGCTTGACCAGCGTGTCGACGGTGCCGGCCGGCAGTTTGGCGAAAGCTTCATTGGTGGGGGCGAAGACGGTGAACGGGCCTTTGCTGTTGAGGGTGTCTACGAGACCTGCAGCTTTGACCGCTGCCACCAGGGTCGTGTGGTCCTTGGAGTTGACGGCGTTCTCGACGATGGTCTTGGTCGGGTACATGGCGGCGCCACCGACCATGACGGTATCGGCGGCAAAGCCGGGGGATGCAGCAAGACAAAGGGCAGCGAACGAGACAGCGGCGATGCGTTTGGCGAGGGTCAACATGGTAGTTCTCCCGGATTCTTCGGTCCTTCGGATGAAGGTGGGAGATATACGAAGCGGGCGCCGTAACGGATGCATCAAAGTGAGGATATTTTTCCCTGGGCGACGACCGGTCCGGTCGGCAGCCCGCTCGGTGATCCGTTCAACGGCTCAAGAGTGACGGCAAGCACCGCGCCGCTGGCGAGCAGGTCAGCCAGTGGCGGCGCCACGTTCAACGTCGCGGGGGCATTGGCCGGCAGCAGGCCCAGCGACCGAGGCTTGCCATCGGCGGCGATTACCCACGCCTCGGCACTTTTGCCCGGCCAGTCGGCGCGGCCCGTGTTGACGAACAGCACGCTTCGCCGGTCAGGGTTGACCGTCGCGGCAAACAGCGTATTGCCATCGCTCTGTTCGAGACGCGCCAACAAGGCCGGCCCCGACGTCGGTCCAGGAACAGGTTGCTGAAGCGTCAGCACCGACGCCAGCAACCCGGCAGCCAGCGCCGCCGCTGTCCAGCGCCAGAGTCCGAGGCTGTTCCACCAGCCTGAGGCCCTTGACGGCGCATGGCTGGCACCCGCAAACAACCGCTGCTCAATCCTGCCCCAGGTACCGGCGGGAGGACTGGAAGCGGGCAATTGACCGAGCCACTCGGCGAACTGCTCCTGCCATTGCGCCAGTGCGCGTTGATGGCGAGGCTCCAGCGCAATCATCGCTTCCACCCGCTCACGCTCTTCGCGGCTGAGCACGCCCAGCACGTACTCTGCGATCAGCAGGTCCGGGGTCTCGTCGGGCGGCACGGGATGCTCGTTCATAGGCCGAGGCACAAGCGCAGTCGAAGCAACCCGCGACGAATCCAGCTTTTCATGGTCCCCAGCGCAATACCGTGGCGCTCGGCCAGTTCGGCGTAGGAGCAGCCCTCGAAGAACGCCACGCGGATATAGCGTTGCTGCGCGTCTTCCAGGGTTTCAAGGCAGCGGTCCAGCTGACTGCCCTGCTGCTCGCGTTCGAGGGAGTCCGGGATGGGGTCGTCTTGGGCGGGTAAGTCGGGGATGGTTTCGAGTGGATCGTGACGGCGATGGGCCCTGCGCCGGTCAATCGATTTGTTGCGAGCCATGGTCGAGAGCCAGGTCAGGGCGCTGGCCAGTTGCGGATCGAATCGAGAGGCCTTCAGCCACGCCATGATGTACACCTCCTGCAGGACCTCTTCCGCCTCGGCCCGATTGCCGGAATAGTGCAGGCAAATGCCGAACAGCCTGGACGACGTGGCGTGATACATCGCTTCGAACGCCAACCGATTGCCTGTGGCGCAGGCCAGCAACAGGACATTCAACGCTTCGGCGCTGGAGTGGGCGTCAGACAATGGCGCTGCATTCGATCGAATGGTCAAGTGGCGAGGCCTTGAAAGGGACTGCGGTCACTCTAGCGGTGCTGCTGAGAGAAGATCAAGAGCGTCTGCCTGGGGGCAGACCGTTTCGCCTTCGGCGAGTTACTTGGAAAAGCACCCCAAGTAACCAAGGGTGCTTGCTCCTGGTTGGGCCCTTCCTTCGTCAGGGTACCCTCACTCCGACGACGCTCCGTGGGCCCGCGCCGAACGGACATCCATGTCCTGGCGGCGCTCTCGCGGCATCCATGCCGCTCGGCCCACTGCGCGTCGTCTGCGTTCGGCCTGCACCAAAGTCGCGATTGGCGGTGTCTGGGCTTGCTTCGTAGGAGAAACCAAAAGCGAAGCAAAGCAGATCAAGAGCAGATCGAGGGCAGATCAGTCGCTAAGGACTTGTGGGAGTGAGCTTGCTCACGAAGGGGTTGGTACATCCACCGAATTTCTGGTGTTTGAAGTGCAGCATTCGCGAGCAAGCTCGCTCCCACAGGGAGGGGGACTGTCAGCAAAAATGTCGGCGCCTGAGCTGGCCTCTTCCCGGCTAAAGCCGGTCCCACTATAGGCACCGCGTACACACTGTGGGACCGGCTTTAGCCGGGAAGCCTTTGATCTTGGTCTCGTACACAAAAAGTCCAGTCACCGCCAATCGCGACTTGGGTGCAGGCTGAACGGAGGTTTCGCGGAGTGGGCCGAGCCGCATGGATGCGGCAAGAGCGCCGTCAGGGCATGGATGCCCGTTCGGCGCGGGCCCACGGAGCGGGACCGGAGTGAAGGAACCCTGACGAAGGAAGGGCCTAACCGAGAGCAGGCACTTTTGCTTACTTTTGGTGCTTTTCAAAAGTAAGTCGCCGAAGGCGAAACAGCCTGCCCCCAGGCAGGCGCTCTTGATCTTGACGGTCTAGAAGCCCTACGAATCCCGCCTCAAATCCGGCGGAATCGGCAGATTATCCCTAAGCGGATCAGGCCGTTTGCCCCGCCCAGCCCGGAACTGCCGAATCTGATACACATACGCCAACACCTGCGCCACCGCCAGATACAACCCCGCCGGAATCTCCTGATCCAACTCCGTGCTGTAATAAATCGACCGCGCCAACGCCGGCGACTGCAACAACAAAATCTCATGCTGCGCCGCAATCTCCCGAATCTTCAGCGCCATGAAATCACTGCCCTTGGCCAACAGAATCGGCGCCCCGCCCCGCTCCGCGTCATACTTCAACGCCACCGCATAATGCGTCGGGTTGGTGATAATCACATCCGCCTCGGGAATCGCCGCCATCATCCGCCGCTGTGACATCTCCCGCTGCAACTGACGAATCCGCTGCTTGACCTCCGGCCGACCCTCACTGTCCTTGTGCTCATCGCGCACCTCCTGCTTGGTCATCAACAACTTCTTGTGGGACTCCCACAACTGCACCGGCACATCGATCGCCGCGATGATCAAAAGGCCCATCGCCATCCACAGCGTGCTCCAGCCGACCAACTGCAAACTGTGCACCACCGCCATTTCCAGCGGCTCATGGGCAATGGACACCAGGTCGCCCTTGTCCTTCATCAGCACCACCAGCGCCACCGCCAGCACAATCAAGAACTTCGCAAACGACTTCAGCAGCTCGATCAGCGCCTTGGGCGAGAACATCCGCTTGATCCCGGCGGCCGGGTTCATGCGGCTGAATTTCGGCGCCAGGGACCCTGCCGCAAACAGCCAGCCACCGAGGGAAATGGGACCGACGAACGCCGCCACGGTTAACGCCAGCAGGATCGGCTGCACCGACAGCAACGCCGCCTTGCCCGAGGCCATCAGCATGATCGCCATGCTGCGCTCGTCGAGAATCGCCTCGCGGGTGATGGTGAAATTGTCGCGCATCAACTGCATCATCATTTCCGCCATGGAGCCGCCAAACGCCAGCAGCCCCGCAGCGCCCACGATCATCACCACAACCGTGTTGAGCTCCTTGGAGCGGGCGATCTCGCCCTTCTCCCGGGCGTCGCGTTTGCGTTTGTCCGTGGGGTCTTCTGTCTTGTCCTGACCACTCTCGCTTTCGGCCATGTCAGCGCGCCTTGACCAGGTCTCTGAGCAACTGCAGGGCGTCGACCGCCAGCGGTTGATATTGATTGAGAATGTCGCCGAGGGTGATCCACAGAATCACCATCCCCAGCACCAGCGTCAGCGGAAAACCGATCGAAAAGATATTCAGCTGTGGCGCCGCGCGGGTCATCACGCCCATGGCGATGTTCACCACCAGCAGCGCAGCGACGGCCGGCAGCACCAGCACCAGTGCCGCGCCGAGCACCCAGCCCAGACGCATCACCAGCAGCCAGATGTCCGCCGTAGCGAAGCCCTGCCCCACTGGCAAAGTGGTGAAGCTCTCGATGAGGATTTCGAACACCACCAGGTGAGCATTCATGGCCAGGAACAGCAGGGTCACAAGCATGGTGAAGAACTGCCCGACCGTCGCGATCGACACGCCGTTGACCGGGTCGACCATGGACGCAAAGCCCATGCCCATCTGGATCCCGATGATCTGCCCGGCGATCACGAAGGCCTGGAAAAACAGCTGCAGCGACAGGCCCAGCCCGGCGCCAATGATGATTTGTTGCGCGATCAGCAGCAGTCCGCTGAGGTCGAGGGCACTCACGGCGGGCATCGGTGGCAGGCTTGGCGCAACCACGACGGTGATCGCCAGCGCCAGATAAAGCCGCACGCGCTTGGGCACCAGCGCGGTTCCGATCATCGGCATGGTCATCAGCAGCGCGCCGATGCGAAACAGCGGCAGCATGAACGCCGCCACCCACGTGCTGATCTGGGTGTCGGTCAACGCCAGCACAGGTTCCATCGAGGGGTCAGCCGATCACTTGAGGAATGCTGGTGTAGAGATTGGTGATGTACTCCATGAAGGTGCGCACCATCCACGGGCCGACCACGATCAGCGTGACCAGCATGACCAGCAGGCGCGGCAGGAAGCTCAAGGTCTGTTCGTTGATCTGCGTCGCGGCCTGGAACATCGAGACGATCAGGCCGACGATCAGGCTTGGTACCACCAGAATGGCGACCATGGTCGTGGTCAGCCACAGCGCTTCGCGAAACAGGTCGACGGCTACTTCCGGGGTCATGCTGCGCACTCCACGTCAAACAGGTTCATACGCCACCAAAACTGCCGGCCAGGGTGCCGATGATCAGCGCCCAGCCATCCACCAACACAAACAGCATGATTTTAAACGGCAGGGAAATGATCAGCGGCGACAGCATCATCATGCCCATGGCCATCAGGATGCTTGCCACCACCAGGTCGATGATCAGGAAGGGGATGAAAATCATGAAGCCGATCTGGAACGCCGTTTTCAGTTCGGAGGTCACGAATGCCGGCACCAGAATCGTCAACGGCGCCGCGTCCGGGGTCGGAATGTCGGTGCGTTTGGACAGGCGCATGAACAGCTCAAGGTCGCTGGAGCGGGTCTGCGCCAGCATGAAGTCCTTGATCGGCACTTCGGCCTTGGCCACGGCGTCCTGGGCGGTGAGTTTTTCCGCCAGGTACGGCTGCAGCGCGTCGTTGTTCACCCGGTCGAACACCGGCGCCATGATGAACAGGGTCAGGAACAGCGCCATGCCGGTGAGGATCTGGTTGGACGGCGTCTGTTGCAGGCCCAGGGCCTGACGCAGGATCGAGAAGACGATGATGATCCGCGTGAAACTGGTCATCAACATAACGAACGCCGGAATGAAGCTCAGCGCCGTCATGATCAACAGGATCTGCAGGTTGACCGAATATTCCTGCTGGCCGTTAGCGCCGGTGCCCAGCGTGATGGCCGGGATCGACAACGGATCGGCGCCGAACGCCAGCGGCGCTGCAAGCAACAGCAGCAGCGTCAAAACAATGCGCATCAGTTCATGTCCTTCTGATCCGAAGTATCTGGCTTGCCCGTCGTGCCTGGCGTGCCCGCTTTCTTGCCTGCGACACCGAAAATATTCATGCCTGGGCGTTGCCCCGCCGCGCCCTTGTTGCCCAGCGCTTCAAGCAAACGCCTGGCGAACTCCGGCTGCGCGTTTTGCGCGTCAGGGACCTCGACCGGCTCGTTCATCACGTGCAGGGCGGTGATACTGCCGGGCGAGACGCCCAGCAACACCTGTTCGTTGCCGACCTGCACCAGCACCAGCCGATCACGCGTGCCCAACGCGCGGGAGCCGACCAGTTTGATCACCTGATTGCCGGCCGGCCCCGCGCGCTGGACCCGGCGCATCAGCCAGGCCAGCACGAAGATCAGCCCGATCACCAGCAGCAGCCCCAGCACCAGTTGCAGCAACTGACCGGCCATGCCGCCATTCAGCGAACCGGCCACCGGCGCGGCGACCGCAGGCGTTGCCGTCGCAGCCGCACTCGCCGTCGTCGCAGCAGGCGCGGCAGGCGTCGCCGGATCGGCCGCCATCACCGCCCAGGACAACGCCAGCAGCGGCAGGCTCGACAGGGTTCTGATTACGCCGCGCACTTAACGCAGCTTCTTGATACGTTCGCTCGGGCTGATCACGTCGGTCAGACGGATGCCGAACTTTTCGTTCACCACCACCACTTCGCCGTGGGCGATCAGGGTGCCGTTGACCAGCACGTCCAGCGGCTCGCCGGCCAGACGGTCCAGCTCGATCACCGAGCCCTGGTTGAGCTGCAGCAGGTTGCGAATGTTGATGTCGGTGCTGCCCACTTCCATGGAAATCGACACCGGGATATCCAGAATCACGTCCAGGTTCGGGCCGTCCAGAGTGACCGCGCCGTTGCTTTTCGCCACGCCGCCAAATTCTTCCATCGTCATGCGATTGGCGTTGTTGCCGGCGTCGGCCGCCAGCAGCGCGTCGATGTCCGCTTGTCCGTCCCCGGATTCACCCAGTGCAGCCGCCCACTCGTCGGCCAGGGCCTGGTCTTCAGCAGAAGTCATTTCGTTGTCATTAGCCATGGTTGCCTCGGGGGAACATTGATTCGTTTACGCAGCACATTCGTTTTGCCGGCGACGGAGCGTCAGCGGCGTTCTATGGGTTCGACGACTTGCAGGGCCAGGTTGCCCTTGTGCGAACCCAGTTTGACCTTGAAGGACGGCACGCCGTTGGCGCGCATGACCAGGTGTTCCGGCAGCTCGACCGGGATCACGTCGCCCGGCTGCATGTGCAGGATGTCGCGCAACTTGAGCTGGCGCGTAGCGACCGCGACGCGCAACGGCACCGACACATCGAGCACGTCCTGCTTGAGGGCGTTGACCCAGCGTTCGTCCTGATCGTCGACGTCCGACTGGAAACCGGCGTCGAGCATTTCGCGCACCGGCTCGATCATCGAATACGGCATGGTCACGTGAAGATCGCCGCCACCGCCGTCCAGTTCGATGTGGAAGGTGGACACCACGATCGCTTCGCTCGGACCGACGATGTTGGCCATGGCCGGGTTCACTTCCGAGTTGATGTACTCGAAGTTGACTTCCATGATCGCCTGCCAGGCTTCCTTCAAATCAATGAACGCCTGATCCAGCACGATGCGCACCACGCGCAGCTCGGTCGGGGTGAATTCACGGCCTTCGATCTTGGCGTGGCGACCGTCGCCGCCAAAAAAGTTGTCCACCAGCTTGAACACCAGCTTGGCGTCGAGGATGAACAGCGCGGTGCCGCGCAGGGGTTTGATCTTGACCAGGTTCAGACTGGTCGGCACATACAGGGAGTGCACGTATTCGCCAAACTTCATCACCTGAACGCCACCCACGGCCACGTCGGCCGAGCGGCGCAGCAGGTTGAACATGCTGATGCGGGTGTAACGGGCGAAACGCTCGTTGATCATTTCCAGGGTCGGCATGCGTCCGCGGACGATGCGATCCTGACTGGTCAGGTCATAACTCTTTACGCTGCCAGGCTCGGCAACACTATCGGTCTGTACCAGACCGTCGTCGACGCCATGCAACAGCGCGTCGATCTCATCCTGGGACAGCAGGTCTTGCACGGCCATGTCGTGGTCCTACTGCAGTACGTAGTTAGTGAAAAGTACCTGTTCGATCACGCTCTTGCTCAGCTCTTTCTGGCCCACTTCCTGGACCACGGCTGCCGCTTTCTGGCGCAGCATTTCCATGCCCACCGGCGTTGCGATGGTATCGAATGGCTGACCGGAGAACATCATCACCAGGTTATTACGGATGACCGGCATGTGCGCTTTCAACGCTTCGAGGTCGGCGTGGTCGCGGGCCAGCAAGGTGATGCTGACCTGCATGTAGCGCTGACGGCCGTTGACGTTGTAGTTGACGACGAAAGGCGGCGTCAGCGGTTCGAAGATCGCCTCTTTTTTGGCATTCGCCGCTTCCGCAATGGCGGCGGCATCCGGCTTGCTTTCGGCCTTGTGCATGATGAACCAGGTCGCGCCCACCGACACACCAATGGCCAGCAGCAGCCCCACCACAATGAGGATGATGACTTTCAACTTGCCCTTTTTTGCAGGGTCCGCCACTGCTGCGTCGTCACTCTTCGCCATGCCAATAATCCGTCACTATCCAAGGGGTTCGGTGTTGCGTGACAGAGGAAGAGCAAGGGTTGTGCCACATGGACAGCTTCAAGCTGCAAGAGGTGAGCGGCAAGCTAAAGCAAAAAGCGGCAGTGCCCGGGAAACCGGGGTCTCCCATGCACTGCCGCCCTTGTTCCTGCTTTTACTTGTAGCTTGTAGCATGTCGCTGACGGCTACTGACAACGCCCAAGCGTTGGCAGGGCGTTTTCAGGCGTAATAATCCACCGCGCTGGAACCCACGACGGTCAGCGGTGCGTTGGCGGCGGCCGAGGCGGCGTCCACCGGAGCGCCGTCGGCGATGAGATCGCTGCCACTGGCACCGTTGACGCGGCTGCTGCCGCCGTTGCGTTGACCATCACCGCCCGACTGCTGTTGTGCCTGTTGCTGCCAGCCCTGGGACTGGTCAGAGACGTTGACGTTGACCTGGCCCATGCCCTGCTGGACGAAGGAATCGCGCAGGCGAGACATCTGGCTTTCCAGCGCTTCACGCACGCCAACGTGGGCGCTCATGAAGGTGACCTGGGTTTGCTGGTCCGCCGCCATATTGACGCGGATGTCCAGACGGCCCAGTTCAGCGGGCTCCAGCTGAATGTCCGCCTGCTTGAGGTTCTGGCTCGACAGGTACATCACGCGGTTGACCACGCCTTCGGTCCATCCCCCCTGATTCATCGCCAATGGCTGATTGAGCAATGGCGTGGCCGGAGCCGAGGTCGACGTGTTTTTCACCTGCGCGGCCTGGGACAAGGCCGCCAGTCGATCGGCGAAGTTATCCACTCGCGTATCGCTGGTGGCGGCCTTCACGTCTTTCAGGCCGTCAGCCAGCAAACCGCTGAAAGCTTTGTCGCCGCCGCCTTCGGTGGTGCTCTTGTCCACGGGCTGGTCGCCCAGCGCGGCCAGGTTGGTGGCCAGCAGCTGCGAAGGATCGGCGTTCGGGTCTTGCTTGCCCCCGCCTTTGCCGTCGCCCTGCACACCGTTGTTCTGCGCCGTCTGCTGGGCCTTGTTTTCCAGGGCGACCTGCACAGCGGTCAAGCCTTCCAGCGGATCGGCGTACGGATCGAAATCGTCGCCGGCGGCGTCGGTTGCGTCGGTCGGCGCTTGCACCGCAGGCGGCGGCATCACGGGCAGCGTGCCGGCGAGAAGCGCCGGATCTACCACCGGTTGAACGGCAGGCGCGACGGCCACGGGCTCTTGCACCGGAGGCGTGACGGCCAGTGTCGGGTCCGGCACAGGGTCTACCGGCGGCGCATCCGCGAGGGTCGGGTCTTTCGCATCGTCAGTGCCGTCATCCTTGTCGTGAGCATCGCCTTTGCCCGCGCCGGCCTCATCGTCGGCCTTGCCGTTGACCGGCTTGGCAGGCAAGCCATTGCCGTTATCGGCAACGGTCTTGTCGGCGGCGGCAGACGTATGGCTGGCGGCAGGCTTGTCGTCGGCTGCCGAACTCTTGGCGCTTGCCGGCTTGGGCGCCGGATTATCCGCACCGTGAGACTTGACCGGCGCCTGCTTGGCGAATACGTCAGAAAAGCTGGAACTGCTGTGCTTGACGGGTTCCGGCGCCTTGGTCGGGGCGTTATTCCCGGCTTTCTGGGCTTTAGCCGCTGTCAAAGCCGTCAGTAATGGGTTGGTGGCGAGCGCCATGTGAATCTCCGCAAGAGCACAATTACAGAGAGACAAAGCAAATGGCGGGCCAGTTAACGCGAGAAGCTGGATTAAACGTGAGTCCGAGGCAAAAAGCCGGATGGGAACACCTGGCTCAGTGGCTGGCGTGGCAGAGCTGCAGTTCGTCTTCGAAAACTTTCCTGACGGCGCAGAATTCCTCTTTGATCTCGGACACCAGCCGCCTTATCCGGGCGTCATCCGCTGTCACCATGCCGCGCCCCTGCTCTTCGAGTTGCAGGCACAGTTCTGACAAATGCGTGGCGCCCATGTTGCCGGTGCTGCCTTTGAAGCTGTGGGCCATCAGGCCGAGGCGTTGCAGCGAGGCGGTGGAGGCGGCAGTGAAGGAAGGGTCACGCAACAACAGGGTCATGTCGTTGACGCGATTGATGGAATCGGAAATGAACACCTGCAGCAGCGCCGGGTATTCAGCTTCCATCACCTCACGCAGCGTGCTGAGCACGTTGAAGTCCACAGGATTATTCGACACTTGTTCACTCCTTGATCAAGACGCGGGGATTATGCCAGACCCTCCCAGGCAAATTCCACGCTGGCCGTCCGGCCATCATCGGACCACCGACAGCGGTCGCTGAGCTGCCGGACCAGCGCAAGGCCGCGCCCGGACAATTGGGTGACCGCAGGCGGCAGCGCCAGCACGCGATCGGAATCGAAACCCGCACCGCTGTCCTGCACCCGCACCGTTAGGCGACCGCCCTCGCCGTCCGGGACGATCTGAAAATCGATGCGGATAAAACCGTCCACCAGACGATCAAGGCGTTCGGCGCGTTGCCGGTAGTAAAGCCCAAAACCTGCGGCGTCGCGCTTCAGCGCCGAGTCGAGCCCAAGCACGCCATGCTCCAGCGCGTTGCTGTAGAGCTCCGACAGCACGATATACAGCTCGCTGCTCTGCACGCGCAAGCCGTGTACCTCCTGCAGCAGTTGCAACAGATACGGCAGCGGGTTGAAGCGCTTGAGCGTTGCCGCGCGGTACTCGAACGACGCGGACCAATCCAGCGGGCTGGAATCGCCGCTGTCGGTATAGATGACCGAGGGCGGTCCGAGCAAGTCAGGTTCGCTGAAGGCCACTTCAACCATGCTCACGTCGTCCCGCGCCTGGCCGCGAAAGCGCGCCAGGGCCCACTGCACTTCTTCGATCAGCAGCGCCGGGTTGCGGTTGCTCACCAGCACATTCTGCAGACGCCGGGCGCCGAACAGTTCGCCGTCCTGGCCGGTGCTGTCGACCACGCCGTCGGACAGCAGAAACACCCGGTCACCCGGCCCGAAGGGATACACCTGGGTGTTGTCGTCAAAGCTGCCGGCGCTCAAGACACCGAGGGGCACGTTCGACGAAATCAGCGGCGTGTGCGGCCGGTCGTCGCCATGCAGCAGGTAACCATCCGGCAGCCCGCCGTTCCAGACCTCGACCAACTGCTGCTTGAAGTTCAGGGACAGCAGCGCGGCGCAGCAGAACATGTCGACGGGCAGGATGCGTTTGAGCTTGGCGTTCATCTCCCGCAGGGTTTCGGACAAGCCGTACCCCTTGGCGGTCATGCCGTAGAACACTTCGGCCAGCGGCATCGCGCCCACCGCCGCCGGCAGACCATGGCCGGTGAAATCCCCCAGCAGCAGGTGCATGTTGCCGGACGGCGACCAGGCGGCCAAAAGCAGGTCGCCGTTGAACAGCGCGTAGGGCGATTGCAGGTAACGGATGTTGCGCGAACTCAGGCACCCGGAGTGGGCGATCTGGTCGAACACCGCCTTGGCCACGCGCTGTTCGTTGAGCAGGTATTTATGGTGGCGGGTGATCAGGTCGCGCTGGTGCAGGACGGTTTCCTGCAGCACGCGCAGGCGGTTCATGGCGTTGATCTTGGCGGCCAGCACCACTTGGTTGTACGGCTTGGCAATGAAGTCGTCGCCGCCGGCGTCGAGGCAACGGGCAAGGTCTTCGCCTTCGGTCAGGGACGTCAGGAAGATGATCGGCACCAGCGAGTCCCCGGCGAGGGTCTTGATCTGGCGCGCCGCTTCGAAGCCGTCCATGACCGGCATCATGGCGTCCATCAGCACCAGTTGCGGCCGCCGACGCTCGAACAGCCCGACGGCTTCGGCGCCGTCGCTGGCGGTCAGGACGTCATGGCCCTGGCGGCTGACGATGGCGGACAGGAGCATCCGGTCGCTGACGTTGTCATCGGCGATGAGGACCGTCAGGCGATCGGAGGCAGACGAAATCATCAGGCGATTTTGAAGAGTTTGGAGAAGTTGGAGATGGTGAGGATTTTGTGGACGTCGGCGTTGCAGTTGAGCAACTGGACTTCGGCTCTCTCGCCGCCGGCATGGTCGCGCAACAGGAGGAGCATACCGAGCGCTGAACTGTCGAGGTAGGTCGTGCCGGTCAGGTCAACCGTATAGCGTTTGGCCTGGTGTTCTTTTTCGTAGGCGCCGCGAAAATCCTGGTGCTTCGAGAAGTCGAAGCGTCCTTTGATGGTGATGGTCAGCTCTTGGCCATCTTTGGAGTGTTCGGAGGTAACTGACATTGGCAAATTCCTTGTATGAAACAGCGCCAGACGCTTGAGTTTTAGCAGCCCTTGTGAGGAGTGGCAAATCGTTAGCTTTTACTTGGCTTTCAGGATCAAGAGCAACAGTTGACGGCAGCTCTCAAGATCAAGGGCGTCTGCCTGGGGGCAGACTGTTTCGCCTTCGGCGAGTTACTTGGAAAAGCACCCCCCTCTCTGTTTTAAAGAGCAGCCAAGGGTGCTTGCTCTCGGTTGGGCCCTTCGTTCCTCAGGGTTCCTTCACTCCGGTCTCGCTCCGTGGGCACGCTGCCATCCGCCATCCATGGCGGGGGGCAGCTCTCGCCGCATCCATGCGGCTCGGCCCACTCCACGAGACCTCCGTTCAGCCTGCACCCAAGTCGCGATTGGCGGTGTTTGGGCTTTCTATGTACGAAAATCAAAAACAGATCAAAAGCTTCCCGGCTAGAGCCGGTCCTACGGTCAGAGCCACAACCAATCCCACGGGATGCATACGATGACTTAGTGGGACCGGCTTCAGCCGGGAAGAGGCCGGTTTGTCCGCCATCAGTTTTGCAGTGTGCCTTCCGACGCCTTCCCGGCTAAAGCCGGTCCCACTATGTCGTCGTCCTCACGATTTTCGTTGCCTTTGCTTTTGCTCTTCAAACTCAAAAAGTTCAAACACCGCAAAACGCGACTTGGGTGCAGGCCGAGCGCAGGTTTTGCGCAGTGGGCCGAGCCGCATGGATGCGGCGAGAGCGCCGTTGCGGACATGGATGTCCGTTCGGCGCGGGCCCACGGAGCAAGACCGGAGCGAGGGAACCCGACGCAGGAGGGCCAAACCAGGAGCAGGCACTTTTGGTTACTTTTAGTGCTTTTTAAAAGTAACTCGCCGAAGGCGAAACAATCTGCCCCCAGGCAGATGCTTTTAAAACTGCTCGGTCCGCGGCAGCCTCTGTACCAGCTCATCCAGCAGCTTTTGCTCGCGTTTATCTTCCAGCGCGCGCGCCTCATCGATATACCGCTGCACCAGCTTGCGCAGCCCCTCCACCCGCGCATACGCCTTCTGCCACTCGCCGCGCGCCTTGTTCAGATTATTCTCATGCCACGCCAGACTCTGACGCTGCTGCGCCACCGCCGTCTCCAACTGATTGAGAAAGCGCTGATAATTCATCAGCCACTGACCCGACACCCCATGGGCGCCCTTATCGATCCACTGCTGCTGATAATCAGAGCGAAACTTATCCAGCTCGCCCAGCTTGGTTTCAGCCAGCCGCACCTGACCCTGAAAATGCCCCAGACGCTGCACGGCGGCCTTCTCGACCTTCTCGGCCATCTCGACCACCGGCGCCAGACGGCCTGCGCGACTGAGTGCCATGACCAATTAACCGCCAGCCTGAGGATTGAAAATCTTCGCCAACTGCTCCTCACTGCTCTGCATGCTCTCGTTCTCCTGCAAGCCCTGGCGCAAATACTTCACCAGTTGCGGCTGCAGCGAAATCGCCAGGTCCGTCTCGCGATCGCCGCCGGCCACGTAGGCGCCGACGCTGATCAGATCGCGGCTCTGCTGATAACGCGACCACAACTGCTTGAAATACTGCGCCTGAACCATGTGCTGCGGATCGACCACGGACGGCATCACCCGGCTGATCGACGCTTCGATATCGATGGCCGGGTAATGACCCTCTTCAGCCAGTCGCCGCGACAGCACGATGTGGCCGTCGAGCACGCCCCGGGCCGAGTCGGCGATCGGGTCCTGCTGGTCGTCGCCTTCGGACAAAACGGTATAGAACGCGGTGATCGAGCCACCGCCCGCCTCGGCGTTACCGGCGCGTTCCACCAGCTTGGGCAGCTTGGCGAACACCGACGGCGGATAACCCTTGGTCGCGGGCGGCTCGCCAATGGCCAGGGCGATTTCCCGCTGGGCCTGGGCGAAACGCGTGAGCGAATCCATCAGCAACAGGACGTTCTTGCCCTTGTCGCGAAAATACTCGGCGATGCGCGTGCAATACATCGCCGCTCGCAGACGCATCAACGGCGCGTCATCCGCCGGGGAGGCCACGACGACAGAGCGCTTGAGGCCCTCCTCGCCCAGGCTGTGCTCGATAAATTCCTTCACCTCGCGGCCCCGTTCGCCGATCAGGCCGACGATGATGATGTCGGCCTCAGTGAAGCGGGTCATCATTCCCAGCAGCACGCTCTTGCCCACCCCGGTACCGGCGAACAGACCCAGACGCTGACCGCGGCCGACCGTCAACAAACCGTTGATGCAGCGAATGCCCACGTCCAACGGCTGGCTGATCGGGTTGCGATTGAGCGGATTGATGGTCGGGCCGTCCATCGGCACCCAGTCTTCGGCTTTCATCCCGCCCTTGCCGTCGAGGGGGCGACCGGCGCCGTCGAGGACGCGGCCCAGCATGGTCATGCCCATCGGCAGACGGCCGGTGTCCGGCAGCGGCACGACGCGGGCGCCCGGCGCAATGCCGGAGACGCTGCCGACCGGCATCAGGAACACCTTGCCGCCGGAGAAGCCCATGACCTCGGCTTCAACCTCAACCGGGTGATGACTGCCGTCGTTGATCACCATGCAGCGGCTGCCCATGGCCGCGCGCAGGCCCTCGGCTTCGAGGGTCAGGCCGACCATGCGCAGCAATCGCCCTTCGACGATCGGCTGCGTAGGCAGGGAGATCGCGTCAGGGTACGTGCTCAGACGCTTGGCGAAACTGGTGCGTTCAAGGCGCATCGACAGCACCCAGCGGGTAAGTGGTTTTCTCGGCGCTCTGGATCGCCTCTTCCAGTTCGATGGTCACATCGGGCGGCGCCGGGTGCAGGGCCTGCTCGTGCAGTTGATCGAACATTTTGCCGAGGGCCTGACTGATCCGCGCCTCGACCGTGGCGTCGATGCGGCTGTGCTCGCTCTCGACACGGCAACCGCCGGGCTGCAGGGTCTCGTCCTCGAGAATGCGCCAGGTTTCCTCGTGACGCTCACGCATGGCTTTGACCAGCGCAAAATCCTGCGGATTGACCAGAATGCGCACGTTGGCCGCCCCCATCGGCAGCAGCCGCAACGCTTCGCGCAGCACCGTGCCGATCTGGGTGGAGTCGGTTTTCAGCTCGCGCTGGATGACCTGGCGAACCACGTGTTCGACCAGTGACACCATCGACTTCTCGATCTGCGCATCCTGATCGGCGATCGGTTCGAACAGATGCCCCATCAGGGTTTCCATGCTGTCGAGCTTGGCCGCCAGGGCCACTTCCGCTTCCTGACGAACCTTGAGCTGGGCGCTGTGGAAACCCTCTTTTTCACCGATGGCAAAGCCCTCGTTGTAGGCGTCCTGGCGGATGCTTTCCAACTCTTCCAGGGTCATCGGCTGGACTTCTTCCAGCGGCACTTCTTCGCTTTCGGCGAGCTCGGCTTCTTCGATGACCGGTTCCGGCTCGGGCGTTTCCACCTGCGGGTCGAAGCTGGGCAAGGCCCAGACGTCGAGGCCACGCAAATCCTGGGCGCGGATGAGCTCACTGGGTGCTGCTTTATCGGAGCTGGACATCAACGACACCTACGCTTAAATCATTTCCTCGCCACCTTTGCCGCCAAGAACGATCTCCCCGGCCTCCGCCATACGACGGGCAATGGTGAGAATTTCTTTCTGGGCGCCTTCCACGTCGCTGACACGAACCGGGCCTTTGGCTTCCAGGTCGTCGCGCAGCAGTTCGGCGGCACGTTTGGACATGTTCTTGAAAATCTTTTCCTTGATGGCGTCGTCGGAGCCCTTCAGTGCCAGGACCAGCACATCGGAGGAGACTTCGCGCAGCAAGGCCTGAATCCCGCGGTCGTCGACGTCGGACAGGTTGTTGAAGACAAACATGAGGTCTTCGATCTGCGTCGACAGGTCTTCGTCCACTTCGCGGATCGAATCCATGAGCTGGCCTTCGATCGAGCTGTCGAGGAAGTTCATGATATCCGCCGCACGCTTGATACCACCGAGGGTAGTACGCGACGTGTTGGCGTTGCCCGAGAACTGCTTCTCGAGGATCTGGTTCAATTCTTTCAGCGCCGCCGGCTGCACGGTGTTCAACGACGACACGCGCAGGATGATGTCCAGGCGCACCTTGTGGTCGAAATGGCTCAGCACTTCGCCGGCCTGATCGGCGTCCAGGTAGGCCACGACGATCGCTTGAATCTGCGGGTGCTCGAAACGGATGACGTCGGCCACCGCGCGCGGTTCCATCCACTTCAGGCTGTCGAGACCGCTGGTGTTGCCGCCCAGCAGAATCCGGTCGATCAGGCCGTTGGCCTTGTCCTCGCCCAGTGCCTGGGTGAGCATCTTGCGGATGTAGCCGTCCGAGCCGATGCCGACGCCGGTCTGATCGCCGACCACGTCAACGAACTCGCTCATCACCTGCTCGACCTGCTCGCGGTGCACATTGCGCATCTGCGCCATGGCCACGCCCACACGTTGAACCTCTTTGGGCCCCATGTGGCGCAAGACCTGCGCGGCATCGGTCTCACCCAGGGTAAGGAGCAGAATCGCGGCCTTGTCCACGCGGGTCAATTTAAGCGCAGCAGCTCTATCACTCATCAGCGTTGATCCACTCTTTGACGACCTGCGCTACACGCGCCGGGTCCTCGGCCACAAGGCTCTTGATTGCGTTGAGCTGTGCGTCATAGCCCTCGGTAGGGCTCGGCAACAGAATACTTTGCGGACCGCCCAGACTGACGCGGTCGTTTGCCAGTTCACCGTCCATCCCGATCATGCCGCCCAGCTCGGAGTCACCATCCAGGCGCTTACCTTGCGGATTGGTAATGCCCTTGAGCACCGGACGCAGTACGCCGAACACCAGCACCAGGATGAACAGCACGCCCATGGCCTGTTTGACGATGTCCCAGAACCATGGCTGCGAGTAGAACGGAATGTCCGGAATCACTTCGCCGCGATCGGTGGAGAACGGCACGTTGATCACGCTGACGCTGTCGCCACGGCTGGCGTCGAAGCCGACGGCGTCCTGCACCAGGCGGGTGAAGCGTGCCAGCTGATCGGCCGTCCACGGCACCATTGTCGTCTCGCCGTTGGCGGGGTTCACCTTGACCTGATCATCCACCACCACCGCAACCGACAGGCGATTGACCTTGCCCTGCTGCTGCTTGGTGTGGCTGATGGAACGGTCGAGCTCGAAGTTCTTGGTCGACTGGTTACGCTTGTCGGCCGGGTACGGCGCCAGCATTGGCTGACCGGTGGCCGGGTCCATGATCTGTTGACCGTTGGCGTCCAGCAGCGGTTGGCCCGGGGCGATGGCGCCTGCGGCACCGGCAGCACCGGCGGCGGCGTTCTGTGGTGCGGTCGCCGGGCCTGGCGGCTGGTTGCTCAAAGCACCCGGCACGCCTCCGGAACCGCTGCTGCTGGAGCGTTGTTCGTTGACCGTCTGCTCGCTGCGCAGCGCAGGCTGGTCCGGGTTGAAGCTTTCGGCAGTGGACTCGACGGCGCTGAAATCAACGTCTGCCGACACTTCTGCCTTGTAGCGGTCATTGCCCAGCACCGGCTGCAAAATGTTCTGAACGCGCTGGGTCAGCATGCTTTCCATGCGACGGGTGTAATCGAATTGCTTGCCGGCCATGGACAGCTCGGAGTTCTCGGCCTGATCGGACAGCAGGTTGCCCTTCTGATCAACGACAGAAATCTGCGACTTGCTCAGTTCCGGCACGCTGGTGGCGACCAGGTTCATGATCGCCAGCACCTGACCCGGCTCCAGCGAACGACCGGCATACAGCTCAACCAGAATGGAAGCACTGGGCTTGCGATCGTCACGCACGAACACCGAGCTCTTCGGAATCGCCAGGTGAACGCGGGCCCCCTTGACGTTATTGAGGCTGGAGATGGTCCGCGCCAGTTCGCCTTCCAGGCCACGACGGTAACGGGTGGCCTCCATGAACTGGCTGGTGCCCAGGCCTTGATCCTTGTCGAGGATTTCGAAGCCGACGTTGCCGTCGCTCTGGGCGATGCCGGCGCCGGCCAGCTTGATGCGGGCACGGGACAGGTCATCGGACTTCACCAGCAGCGCGCCGGAATTAGGCTCGACGGTGTAGGGAATGTCGGCCTGGGCCAACGTGTCCATCACCTGCTTGGTGTCGACGCCCGACAGGCTGCCATAGAGCGGCTTGTAATCAGGCTGTTGCGACCAAAGCACGACGGCGAAACCAATCGCCACGCTGGCAGCCAGACCGACCATGAGGCCGACCTGACGCAGCATGGTCATCTCGGAGAGATTTTGCAGGAACGCCAGCCCGAACATCGGCGGCTTGCTTCCTGGCGCACCCGTTTTGGCGGGTACGTTATCGACGGCGGCTTCGGCCATGACTTAAATCGTCCTCAAACCGGCATTTGCATGATGTCTTGGTACGCCTGAACCAGCTTGTTGCGTACCTGGGTCAGCGCTTGAAACGACACGCTGGCTTTCTGCGAGGAGATCATCACGTCGGTGAGGTCCACGCCGCTCTTGCCCATCTCGAAAGCGGTCGACAACTGATTCGACGCCTGCTGGGTGTCGTTGACCTTGTTCACCGCCATGCCGAGCATGTCTGCGAAACTGCTCGCACCGGCCTGTTCTGGCGCTGCGATTGCCTTGGGCTGAGCCATGGCGTCCATTTGCATGGAGCGCATGTCCAACATCAAGCGATTAAATTCAACACCTTGGGTCATGACGTTTCTCTCAAAAGGGCCGCAAATTTTTGACACGGATTCAGCGGTTACCTAAGCATTAGCAACAAGGGTGCCAGACCAATAGCGGCGATGTGCCACGTTTGATGAAAGTGTTTGGATGGGTATTTGAACAGATACATAAACGCAGAGGCGCTTCACGCATTGACACCGCGCGATGCCTATCAGACGCAGTCCCTGTGGGGGTGAGCTTGCTCACGAAGACGGCATCACACTCACTGAAAAATCAGCGGGTTATCGGGCATCTGTCGTCAGCTCCAGTCAGGCAGGCATCCATTTCACCGACACACGCGCCTGCTCAGGAGGCAAACAGAAACCCTTCGACATCCATCCCCGCATCACGCATCTGCGCCAGCTTGTAGCGCAACGTACGCGGGCTGATACCGAGGCGTTCGGCGGCTTCTTTGCGACGGCCGCGTTCGGCCCGCAGGGTGTCGATGATCATCTGGAACTCGCGGCGACGCAGGTCTTCACCCAGGGCGCCGGCCCCTTCCCCGCTGCCGGTATCGGACGACACGTCCATGGCGCCGGTCGCGACTGCCGACACCGGAGGCGTCGGCGCGGCGGCGAACGTGACCGGCCCGGCAAGGCAAAAGTCCTCGGCCTGAATCACCCCGCCCTGCTGCAGAATCAGCGCCCGCTGTACCGCGTTGTCCAGCTCGCGGACATTGCCCGGCCAGGCGTAGCTGATCAGGCACTTCTGCGCCTCGGCGGACAGCCGCACCGGCCCGTGCTTCATTTTATTGACGTGCTTGGCCAGCAGACGCTCGGCCAGCGGCAGAATGTCGGCGGGACGCTGGCGCAAGGATTGCCACGCGAGCGGGAACACCGACAGTCGATAAAACAGGTCTTCGCGGAAACGCCCGGCCGCCACTTCGCCCGCCAGATCGCGGTTAGTGGTGGCCAGCACGCGGATGTCCAGTTCGATGGGCTTGCGCGCACCGACCCGTTCCACTTCCCGCTCTTGCAGCACACGCAAGAGTTTGGCCTGCAGGCCCATGGGCATTTCGGAAATCTCGTCGAGCAGCAGGGTGCCACCCTCGGCCTGCTCGAACTTGCCGGCCTGAGAGGCAATGGCCCCGGTGAACGAACCCTTTTCGTGGCCGAACAGCGTGGCTTCGAGCATGTTGTCCGGGATGGCCGCACAGTTGATCGCAATGAACGGCTTGCCGGCGCGCGGCGACTGCTGATGAATGAAACGCGCCAGCACTTCCTTACCCGTGCCCGATTCGCCTGAAATCAACACCGTCGAATCGCTCTTCGCGACACGACTGGCGAGGCTGAGCAGCTGCACGCTGGCAGGCTCGACCGCGATCGGACCCTCGCCATCGGCCGGCCCGAGGCGACCCAACGCATGGCGGGCAACCAACGCCACCAACGCCTTGGGCTCGAACGGCTTGACCAGATAATCGGCCGCGCCCTGACGCATCGCCTCCACCGCGCGGTCGACCGTGCCGTGGGCGGTCATCAACAACACTGGCAACTGCGGATAACGGCTGCGCAACTGGCCGAGCAATTGGTGACCGTCCATGCCGGGCATATTGACGTCGCTGACCACCAGGCTGAACGACGAATCGGCGGCGGCGATCAGCGCCTCTTCCGCCAAGCCGACCGCTTGATAATCATGGCCGGCCAGCGCCAGGGTTTCGCCCAGTGCTTCGCGCAGAGAAGGGTCATCCTCGACCAGCAGCACCTTGATGGTCATGAGCGCTCACCTGCCGTTATGGCCAACGCGCCAGGGCCAGTCCCAACGCCAGGAACCAAAGGCAACGACACGATGGCGCAGGTGCCACGGCCCGGACGCGAGCGGAATTCGACACGGCCCTGATGCGCCCGCGCCACGGCGGTGACAACGGCCAGACCGAGGCCGGTGCCGGTGGTTTTGGTGGTGAAGAAGGGTTCGCCGATGCGGGCCAGCGCCGCAGGCTCGATGCCGCTGCCACTGTCGCTGACACACAGGCGCAACGTGTTGCCGCGGTTGTACGCATGAATCTTGAGGCAACGCCGCCCTTCACTCTGGCCGGCACTGGCCTGGACCGCGTTTTCAATGAGGTTGAGCACCGCGCCGACCAGCGTGTCACGGTTGCACAGCAATTCGCCCGTCGGGCTGTCGCACTGCCAGCGCACGGCCACGTCGCGGACATGGGTCTGGGCGGCGGATTCGAGGGTGGCGACCAGCGCGGCCGGTGTCACTCGGTCAGTCAGTGGCAACTCGCCACGGGCAAACACCAGCATGTCGCGCACCTGATGCTCGAGTTCGTGCAGGCGCTCCTTGAGCCGTCCGGCGAAGCGCTGCTGCGTCTCGACGTTCAAAGCCTGTTCGGCCAGGTGGCTGGCGTAAATCATGGCGGCGGACAGCGGCGTACGGATCTGATGGGCCAACGACGCGACCATACGGCCCAGGGACGACAAACGCTCATGACGCGCCAGCTGGCTTTGCAGGTGACGGGTTTCGGTCAGATCGTTGAGCAGCACCAATTGGCCTGGCTCTGCGTCCAGCGAACGGGTGGCAATGGACAGCCGGCGCCCGTCCTTCAGGGAGATTTCGTGGCCGTCGTCCTCACGGGGCGCAAAGCAGCGGGCGATGACGTTGCGCCAGAGCATGCCGATCAACGGCTCGCCCAGCAGATCCAGTGCGGCAGGATTGGCCTCACGGACCATACCGGTGCCGTCGATGACGATAACGCCGCCGGGCAGCAGATCGAGCAGATGCTGCAAGCGGTTCGCCAGGCGCTCTTTCTCCGCCAGCTCCTGCATGCGCTGGGCGCTGACCACGGCCAGCTCGCCCTTGAGCTCGGTGACCCGCGCTTCGAGCAGGCCGTAGGAGTCGGTCAGTTGAGTCGACATCTGGCTGAACAGAGCGAAGGCCTGTTCAAGTCCTTGCCTGCTGGCCACTTCCGGGGACTGCTGCACTAACGAACCAATGGCTGAACCGGGTTCGGAAGACATCTGAGCGGCCTGGGGCATAGTTGATCTCTCGGGTAGCGAACCGTCAGTAAACGGTATGTTCCCAGAGACATAGCAATCCCCGTGCCGAAAAAAAACCGCTGAAAAATCAGCGGTTTATTTTTGGCGCGTCAAACGACAGTCAGTCTTCGACTTGTTCGTCGCCTTCGCGACGGCTCATGCCGTACTTACGCATTTTCTCCACCAGCGTGGTGCGGCGGATGCGCAAACGCTCGGCGGCGCGTGCCACGATCCCGTTGGCATCGTCCAGCGCCTGCTGAATCAGGCCCTGCTCCAGACCACCGAGGTAGTCCTTCAGGTCCAGGCCTTCAGGCGGCAGCAATGCGCTGCTGGCGAAGTTCGGCGTATGGCCGTTGATGGCCACGCGCTCTTCGAGATCGCTGCGCAGGCTGTCGACCAGTTGCTCGTCTTCGTCGTCGACGTAGCGGAATTTCTTCGGCAGCTCGGAGACGCCAATAACGCCGTACGGGTGCATGATCGCCATGCGCTCGACGAGGTTGGCGAGTTCACGCACGTTGCCCGGCCAGCCGTGACGGCACAGGGACATGATGGCAGCGGAGTTGAAGCGGATCGAACCGCGCTTCTCATGCTCCATGCGTGAAATCAGCTCGTTCATCAGCAGTGGAATGTCTTCCACACGTTCACGCAAGGGCGCCATTTCGATCGGGAACACGTTCAGGCGGTAGTAGAGATCCTCGCGGAAACTGCCGATGACGATCATGTCTTCAAGATTTTTATGGGTCGCGGCAATGATGCGCACGTCGACGCTCTGGGTCTTGTTGCTGCCCACGCGCTCGAAGGTGCGTTCCTGCAAGACGCGCAGCAGCTTGACCTGCATCGGCAGCGGCATGTCGCCGATCTCGTCGAGAAACAGCGTCCCGCCGTTGGCCAGTTCGAAGCGCCCTGCCCGGCTGGTGATGGCGCCGGTAAAGGCGCCCTTCTCGTGGCCGAACAGTTCGCTTTCGAGCAGCTCGGCCGGAATCGCGCCGCAGTTGACCGGCACGAACGGCGCATCGCGGCGCTTGGAATGGTAGTGCAGGTTACGTGCGACCACTTCCTTGCCGGTCCCGGATTCACCGAGGATCAGCACGCTGGCGTCGGTGTCGGCGACCTGCTGCATCATCTGGCGAACGTGCTGAATCGCACGGCTGGTGCCGACGAGGCTGCGGAAAAGATTGGGTTCGCGCTGACGCCCACGTTCACGGGCCTGGTCGTACATCTCGCGATAGACCTGGGCGCGGTGCAGGGAGTCCAGCAGTTTGCTGTAGCTGGGCGGCATCTCGACGGTAGAGAGGACACGGCGGCGCAGATCGTCCGCCAGTTCGGCCGAGGAATTCTCGCCCATCAGCAGGACCGGGAGAAACTCGTCCCACGCGGCCACGGTTTTGAGCAGGCCTTGAAGGCTGCCCGGGGCGTTCACGCTGCCGACGAGCACGCAAAGCACTTCTCGGGTGGATGTCAACGAACCCACGACTTGCTGCCAGTCTGTGCTGGAGCAGGACAGGTTCTCATCACCCAGAAAATTCAGGATCACCGCCATGTCACGGCGGCGCTGGCTATCGTCATCGATCAGCAGGATTTTGATTTCACGCCACATGCAATAGCAACTTCCCTAGTCAACTCGATGCCCGATCACGGGCAAGCTTGGCTTTCGTATCGTCCGTTGAGACGTGTCAATCACCGAAATTAGTGAACTTCACTAGTTAAGTCAAAAAACCGTACACAGTCAAATTTATGGCGTACATATTTTGGCTATGGACCAAGTGTCAACCGAACAGATGGTAAACCTTTGCCGCGCTTTTCGCTCGCTGGATCTGCGACATTTCGTCGACGATCGCTTGACGTTCGCCCACGGCCACGTCAATAAGCTTGCGATAGACGCCTAGCAGCTCTTCCAGATTATTTCGCAGCTCAGGCTCATCGTTGCTTGCCTGGCTGATGACCTCATCGACGCAGGCCCGGCAGGCCATATCGAGCTGGCCGATCGCCTCCCAGTCACGCTGCTCGAGGGCATCGACCAAGGCTTCACGGGTTTCTTCGATTCGCTTGAGTGCAGCGCTCATGGGTTTCTCCTTCAGAGCACGGGTTGCTGTTCGCCGATCCCGTCCCAGCCTTCCTTGACCGTGGTCAGCAAGCCGCTGACTTCGTCGAGGATCTTCGGATCGGATTTGATGTTCGCTTCCGCCAGACGCTTCATCAGGTACACGTACAGGTTGTCGACATGGGCCAGGGCTTGCGCCTGTTTTTCCATGTCCAGACCTTCACGCAGGCCACCGATGATTTCAATCGCCTTGCCGATCAACAGCCCTTTGGCAGGGATGTCCTTGCGCCCGATGGCGCCCTTGGCCTGGGCGATACGGTCCAGGCCGGCTTCCATCAGCATCTGAACCAGACGGTGTGGCGTGGCCACGGCGGTCTGGGCGTGTGAGTTAACCTTCTGATACTGACGAAGGGCTGCCATACGGTTCATTGTCTTACCTCGCGCAACGAAGTTTCTATAGTGAGGGTATCGACACGGGCCGGGAAAACTTTAAGGCCAGATGCCAAAAACCCGGCACTGGAGGCCGGGTCTTGATCAACTCGTCAACGGTCAGCCACTTTGCTGGGCATTCAGCGAGTCGAAGAACGAGGTGATGCTCGTCGCCGAGGCCTTCAACTGCCCCACCAGCAAGTCCATCGCGTTGTATTTGGCGGTCAGGGTAGCGGTCAGCGTGGTCACCCGCAGGTCGAGAGCGGCCTGTTGGTTCGTCAGATCGGTCTGCTGCTTGTTGAGGCTGGAGGTGCGCGTGTCGAAAATACCGCCGGTCTGGGTGTAAGGCGTGATGGCAGCCTGCATCCGCGAAAGCAAGCCGTTGGTGCTGTCCGTGCCGCTGAACAGTTGCTGCACGTCGCCCGCCAGGCCCTGATTCATCGCGGCAGTGAACTTCGTAGCATCAAGGCTGAGCGTACCGTCGGATTGACCGGTGGTGATGCCCAGCTGCGAGAGTACGGAAAGACCGCCTGGTGCACCGGTCGTCACCAACTGATCGCGGATTGCTGCAAGAATCGAGCGTGGCATCGCATCGCCGGTCAACGCCGCAGCCGTCACAGTCGCGCCGGTGGTTTTGTCCGGGGTGTCGCTTACCGTCGCTTTGGTGACGCTGGACACGGCTTTGACAACGTTGTTGTAAGCATCGACGAAGGTTTGCAGCGAGGCTTTAAGACCATCGTTGTTCGACGACACCGTCACAGTCGAAGTCCCCGTTCCCCCCACCAGTGTCATGGACACGCCGCCGAGGCTCTTGTCGATGGTGTTGCTGGCACTGGTGATGCTCAGGCCGTTGACCGTCAGACTGGCGTCGACAGCTTGCTTATCGATGTAGCCCGCGCTGGTGGTGCTGGTTGGATCAAGCTTGGCGTTGGCAGCAATGTTGAACTCGGGCGATGTGGTGCTCGACGCCGTGATGTCGGTGCCTTTACCCGTCACCGTCGAGCTGAACACCAGCCGTGAGCCATTGTCATCGGTGATGATGTTGGCGCTGATGTTCGACGTCGCGCTTTGTGCGTTGATCTGCTTGGCAACCGACGCCAGTGTAGCGCCGGTCGGGATGGTGATTTTGGTGTCAATGCCATTTTGAGTGAGGGTCAAATCGCCACTCGGAATAGCACTGGTGGACCCGCCTGAGAACGAAGCGCTCGCGACACTGGAGCTTGTGGCGAGGTTGCCTACTTTGATGGTGTAAGTACCGGGCACGGCCGAGTTATCGGACGTAACGGTCAGCATGGTCGCGTCAGAAGCTTTTGCCGCATAGCCGGCAAATGCAGGCGTGTCGGTTTTGCCAAGATTGGTAAGTGCGGTCTGAAACGCAGTCATCGCGCTCTGCAGCGTGCCGATGCCGGAGATTTTGGTGGTGACCAGCTTGGTCTGGGTGGTGATCTGGGTCTGCTTGGCCAGCTTGTCGGAGTTGACAAGCGCATCGACGATAGAACCGATTGCCAGGCCCGAGCCGAGGCCGGTGGAGGGGGTAATTGGACTAGCCATGTGAGTCTCCTTTCAGTTGTAGTCGGCATTTTGACGAGCACGCCACACCGAAGTGCCCGCGTTCACGTTTCATGCCATTTAAACTTTTGCTTCGAACAACAGGCTGTTTGCGTTCTTCAGACTGTCGGCGAGTTTCAACGCCTCAGCAGACGGCAATTGCCGCACCACTTCGCCGGTTTCTGTGGCGATCACTTTCACTACCACTTTGCCCGACTTGTCGTCGATGGAGAATTCCAGATTGCGATGAACCGACTGAAAGAACTTTTCCATTTGCTTGACGGCCGCTTCCAGTTCTTCGGTTTTCTTTTCCGGATCTGAGTCTTTACTTGTCGATGTGCCTGACGGCGATGAAGCAGCCGGAGCAGCAACGACTTGAGGCGCCACGGTTGGCTTGTCAGCAACCACAGGCACCGCGGGCAACGACTGGATCGTTGGATAAGACACATTCAGCCTGTTACTGATGTCCATGCCCACTCACCTCTTGAAAGTAAAAAGCGGGAGAGCACGCAAGCATACTCCCCCGCCAAAACTCTAGCCGTTATTACTGAAGCAGTTTCAGAACAGCGGATGGCAGCTGGTTAGCCTGGGCCAGAACAGAGGTGGAAGCTTGTTGCAGAGTCTGTTGTTTGGTCAGGTTAGCGGTTTCAGCGGCGAAGTCGGTGTCTTGAATACGACCCAGTGCAGCAGTGGCGTTTTCGTTAACGTTTTGCAGGTTGGAAATGGTGCTGGTCAGACGGTTTTGCGAAGCACCCAGGCTCGAACGGGTGCTGTTGATCTGTGCCAGTGCAGCGTCGATTGCCGAGATAGCGGCGTCAACGTTGGTGTGGGCAGTGGCGTTGTCGCCGCCGCTGATCGAACTTGTACCGCTCGAAACGCCCAGAGCCGAAGCAGTGAAGCTGCCGGTCAGGACCAGGTCGATGTGGTTCGAAGTACCGGTGTTGGAACCGACTTGCAGAGTCACGGTGCTGGCGGAACCATCGAGCAGGTTCTTGCCGTTCAAGTTGGTCGAATCAGCGATACGGGTCAGTTCGTCAGACATCTGGCCGTATTCGGCGTTCAGCGAGGTACGGTCAGCAGTACCGTTCGTGTCGTTTCGGGACTGAACAGCCAGTTCACGCATACGCTGCAGAATGTTGGTCGATTCTTGCAGAGCGCCTTCAGCGGTCTGAGCGATCGAGATACCGTCGTTGGCGTTCTTGATGGCAACAGTCTGGCCGCGGATTTGCGAAGTTTCGCGGGTTGCGATCTGCAGGCCGGCTGCGTCGTCTTTAGCGCTGTTGATTTTCAGACCGGAAGACAGACGAGTCATCGAAGTCGACAGTGCATCGGAAGCTTTGGACAGGTTCTTCTGAACAGCCAGGGAAGCTACGTTGGTGTTTACGCCTAAAGCCATGATGAATTCCTCGTGAGTTGTTTGCTGCGGCTATCCGGCCCTGGCAAGCGCCGGGTGTGGCCTAGAGAACCTACGTAATGTTTATCGTCGCGGTTGCCAGGAGCTTGAGGGCTTTTTCAAATTTATTTGCCACCAGAGCGCCACCCCCGCAGTTTGTTGTCCGGGGATACACAGCGTTTCGGCGCAACCCCTGGAAGCTTTAACCTGACCCGGCAATTTGTTAACCAGTTCTCAAAAAGAAGGGCGCCCCCTGCGGCGCGCCCGGGTTTTGGTTGGCCTCATCTATAGCGGCGGTTGGGTTATTGCAGCAGCTTGAGGACGGCTGATGGCAGCTGGTTGGCCTGAGCCAGTACTGCCATGGAGGCTTGCTGCAGGGTTTGTTGTTTGGTGAGCTCGGCGGTCTCGGCGGCGAAATCGACGTCTTGAATCCGGCCACGGGCAGATTGAGTGTTTTCAACCATGCTCTGGAGGTTGGCGACCGTCGAGGAAAGTCTGTTCTGCGACGCCCCCAATGCTGCGCGCGTCGAAGTGACAGACATCAGCGCTTTATCGATTGCTAGCATCGCAGCGTCAGCATTCGTGTGAGCATCGGCAATTGTCGCACCTGATAGCGCCAACGTGGCTGAATCCACCCCCATTGAAACGGCATCGAACTTAGCGCTTAAATCCAGCGTAATTCGAGATGCGGCACTTGTGTCGGTACCAATCTGTAGCTCCATGACCCCGGCAGTACCATCAAGAAGCCGCCGACCATTGAGCTTAGTATCTTCGGAAGTTCGGGTAAGCTCGGCACTCATCAAAACGAACTCATCATTCAAAGCCGTGCGCTGGGCTGTACCGTTGGTGTCATCCCGAGCTTGAATCGCTAGCTCTTTCATCCTGGTGAGAATATTTGCTGATTCATTGAGCGCTCCTTCCGCAGTCTGTGCCATGGATACCCCATTGTTGGCGTTTCTCAACGCGACACCCTGTCCTCTTATCTCACTCGTCATCATTGTCGCGAGCTGCAACCCGGCAGCATCATCCTTCGCGCTATTGATCCGTAACCCTGATGACAAGCGTGTCATCGAGATACTTAGCGCATCGCTCGCACGATTGAGTTTGGTCTGAATCGCAAGCGACGCAATATTAGTGTTTACAGTCAAAGCCATTTTTAATTCCTCGTTGATAGAAACGGAGAGCTCTCTAACATCGGGGACATCCATTTCTCCCGGAGAACCTACAACCGCTGTATCGACGCAACCGATACTCGCTTGAGCAACTTTTCCCACACAGCCCTTATACAACCACTACATATGTAGGATAAATTTCCACCTAAGCCACTGTAGGACAAAGCTTTCGAAATATTTTTAATTTTTTTTAATATTTTTGCACAGTCGGCGGATGGCTTGATGCTCAAATCCGAAATAGAAAATTCGCACATTAATATAGGAATTTTCTGAATATGAATTTGTGCTGAATCAAGGCTTAGATCTTGTGAGCACTGCGCCATATGAATAGTGCAGGACAAACGACAGAGACTGAGGCATTTATGAACGTGATATCAGGAACATCGAAAGTGGATACCCTAAAGGGGACAGCAGGCAGCGATAGCATCGACGGTCTGGCTGGCGATGACAGGCTCCAGGGCGACGGAGGTGCAGACTTATTAAATGGCGGAGAGGGTTTTGACACAGCGGTATTTAGTGACGCCTCAAACCTCAACCTAAAAACCAATCAACACACCGGCCATGCGGAAGGTGACACGTTCATTGGTATCGAACGATTTGAAGGCTCTACCTCACCTAACACTTTTGTGAGCGATGCACGCCCCGCTACATTCAACGGCGGCGGCGGGATAGATACGATGGACTACTCCACTTCACCTGAAGCAGTCAGTGTCAGCCTGAATGCGAAAGGCTCTATCACCTCTGGCGGTGACTCCGAAGGACATCAGCTGATCAGCATCGAAAATGTAATCGGCTCTGCTTTCGCCGACACCTTGGCTACAGAGCTTCCGAACTCGGCTCTGCAGGGAGGGCTTGGAAACGATATCTACATCGCAGCCGGTCTTGCGAATTCCACCACGAAATTTGTGGAGGAAGCAGACGGAGGGGACGACGAAGTGAGGACTGCCTTACCCAACTGGACGCTTGATCCCCATATCGAGCGCCTGACATACACGGGCTCCGCCAACTTCATCGGAACGGGCACTGAACAAGCCAACACCCTGACCGGCGGAGCCGGCCACGACAAATTGCTGGGAAAAGGCGGGCCGGATCAGCTAATGGGGGGAAACGGTAATGATGTACTCGAGGGAGGCGCAGACGCGGATGTCCTGAATGGCGGAGGCGATTACGACATCGCAAGTTATTTAGACAGTCCGGAAGCGATTACTTTCAACTTTGAGACCAATGTGCACTCCGGTTTTGCCAGCGGCGACACATATATTGATGTTGAGCTGATACGCGGGTCTAACCACGCCGACACGTTTATCCCAGGCCAGATACCAACCTCTTTTGACGGCGGCGCCGGTATTGACCTTGCAGATTACTCCGCATCGACTGCGGCTGTTGCGGTAGACAGATCGCTGACTTGGACCCAAGGTACCTCCCCTGTGGCAGACGTTTTGACGAACGTCGAGGTGTTCAAAGGTACGCAGTATGATGACACTTTCATCGGTGGTAATGATGCCGAAAACTTTATTGGCGGTGCGGGGAAGGACAGCTTCAACGGCGGTAACGGAGCAGATGGCGCCTGGTATGTGACCAACTACCAAGCGGTCGAGATCGACCTTGCAAATAATATCAGCAAGGGCGGGGATGCAGACGGTGACACCTTTTCAAGTATCGAGAACATCATTGGTACCAGCTTTGACGACGTGATAACTGGGGACCATCTCGCGAACCAGCTCGAAGGTGGCGCGGGGGATGACGTCATTCACGGAGGTGCCGGTGATGACTTCATTTATGGAGGCATGGTCTCGTCGACGGCGGCTGTTCCGATCTCTCCTGGTAAGGAAGGGCATCAGGCAGACATGCTTTATGGAGGGGAAGGTAATGACACCATCCGAACCCACACCGCCGATAAAGGCTCAGTGATCTATGGAGAAGGTGGCAACGATTCCCTATCGGTTAATTCAGGTGTAGCCCATGGAGGCGTCGGAAATGACCGACTAGCTGCGTGGGGCTCGGATTATGAGGTTCATGGCAACTTCGGCAATGACAGCTTTGAGCTACACGGTCGGGGAGATGCCCATGGCGGAGAGGGGGATGATCAGTTCGTGATGTATAACGCCGGTAGTGTCTTTGGTGACGAAGGGAACGACGTCTTCCAGATGATCGGAGTCGCTAATGCTTATGGTGGCGAAGGCTCGGATACCTATATCGTCGAATCTTATGCAGGTGGTGGTATCGGTGATGAGGGGACAACCGGCCACGACACCGTAAAATTCTTAAGTATTCCAACCTTAGATGATTTGAAGGTGGCGAAAGTGGGTTATAACGCTTTCATTCATTCGCAACAAAATCAAGGCGCTAATATTGGTGACAATGCGTTCATACTTTTTGATTGGTTCAATGGACAGCAGACCATTGAGACCTTTCAAGTAGCGAACGGAGACAGCTTCTCGATCGAGGGTATGGTGAGCTGACGCAAGCATGAGGCGTGGTTAGCAGACCACGCCTCTTCATTGACACGTTGGCAGCGCCCTACTCTTCTTTGAAAGCCCGCTGCGAATGGTCCATGATCGGCTTGATCAAGTAAGACAACACTGTCCTGTTGCCAGTCTTTATCAGTGACTCAACAGGCATTCCCGGCACAAGCTTAAGCTCTTCCAGCTTTGCCAACTCTGATGGAGGAATGGCGATGCCAACGCGGTAGTACCCTAATACATTTTCCGGCGAGCTTACCAAGTCAGGAGAAATTCTTAACACTTCGCCTAGGAGTTCGGGTGTGGTGTTAAGGTTAAACGCCGTCAAACGTAAAATCGCCGGCTGCCCGACAGCCAGCTGATCTATATCTTGCGGGGCGACAGTGGCCTCAACGATGAATTCGTCGCTCAATGGAACAATGTCCATCAAGCGTTCAGCTGGAGAAATAACGCCCCCCTCGGTATGGATTGACAACTGGTGGACACGTCCGGCCAATGGCGCTCTGATTTCAGAGGCGGCTAGCTGAGCAGCCGCAGCAATTTCTCGCTCTCTAAGCTCGCCTACTCGAACCTGAAGGTCACGTAATTCAACAACGACATTGCTTAGGAATGTCTGAGCCACCAGGAGAAGCTCTATCTCCGTCTCGGCAATTTTGCTTTTAGTTTCCGCGACAGCGGCAACGAGTTGACCTTGCTCACCCTGCAGTCTGGCATGGCTACGCGCGAGTGCATTCATACGATCGAGCGTCATCATGCCCTTTTCGTACAACGTGGTGACCGCCTTAAGCTCCTGCTCCACCAGTTTTATTTCCGCACCTTTAGTTCTCTGTTGCAGCGCGTGGCCTTTGATTTTCTCGCGCAGCTGACTAATACGCTCGTTAAGCTGCTTTTCTTGACCTTCTCGCAAGCGTCGATTTTCGGTAAACAGTCGGCGCTCACTCAATACTGCCGCTTCTATCGTCTTGCCTTCTCGCTGTTGAAGAATCCAAGGCACCTCAAAGGAAGAAAGACCGTCTCGTTCAGCTTCAAGCCTGGCCTCTCGCGCCCAAGATTGCTCAAGCGCTTTACTAACGATAGCGAGGTTAGTACGGTTCAACGTCGCATCCAGGCGGATGAGTATCTGCCCCTCATGTACTTGCTGCCCTTCGGTGACTAGAAGTTCTCCAACTACACCGCCGCTGAGATGCTTGACGGTCTTTACATGACCTAATACCGCAACGCTTCCGGGCGCGACTACTGCGCTGGCTAATTGTGCGACACTTGACCAGCCTATAGCGCCGCCAGCGAGTGCAAGTATGCAGATTGAACCACCCCAAAGATGTTGTTTTATGGACTTAGCTGCCCATACCTGATGATCCACGCTCATAACGAGGTACTCCCCGCAGTCACATGTCCATTATTTGCAGATTTCAACACCTTATCTTTGGGGCCAAATGCAACCTGCAATCCACCATTAAGAATTAGCACCTGATCGAGAACAGCGAGGATATTAGTGCGGTGAGCTACGACCACAACAATTCCACCTCGGCGTTTCACGGACAAAATAGCTTCGGATAAAGCCAGCTCGCCATCCCTATCCAAGTTCGAATTAGGTTCATCCAGCACCACCAGAAATGGATCGCCATACAAAGCACGAGCCAGCGCGATACGCTGCTGCTGTCCCGCACTGAGTTTTGATGCATCTTGGCCGACTAGGGTCTGGTAGCCATTTGGCAACTGCAATATAAGCTCATGGACTCCGGCGATTCGGGCTGCGGCGATGACTTGATCATCAGTGGCGGCCGGATCAAGGCGTGCAATGCTCTCTGCAATGGTGGTACCGATCAGCTCAGTGTGCTGTGCCATGTAGCCAATCAGCTGACCTTGTCGACCAGCGGGAAAAAGGCTGAGTGGGACGCCATCAAAGCTAACCTGCCCACGGGCGCAGCCCCAGCTCCCTACTAAGGCCTTTGCTAA
Organism: Pseudomonas sp. W2-17; assembly: GCF_041060445.1. Classification (NCBI taxonomy): domain Bacteria; kingdom Pseudomonadati; phylum Pseudomonadota; class Gammaproteobacteria; order Pseudomonadales; family Pseudomonadaceae; genus Pseudomonas; species Pseudomonas sp. W2-17. The sequence goes on from NZ_JAUFNS010000028.1 coordinate 52,185, forward strand.
TGAAGACTTGCCCGAAGCGCTGGCTCCAACTACTCCAAGAGCGCTGCCCGCCTCCAGTGAAAAATTCAAATTCTGAAGCACTAAATTCTGCGAACCCGGAGGCGCCACAAACAAACTTTTGACGTTGACCCGCTTGGCAGGCATCGGCACCTGGGTCTTTTCGGGTGCAGTGGGGAATAGCGCAAGCAGGTCTTGAAGTCGGCGCCAGGCCTCCCTCGCATCAGTGAATGATCGCCAAGTAGCTATAACTTGTTCAGCAGGTGCCAAGGCTCTAGCCACAATTATCGACGCGGCAACAATCATCCCTCCACTCAACGAACCATTGATCACAAGATAAGCACCTACCGCCAACGCACCGGATTGCACAGTCAGTCGAATAGTCTTGGACACGCTCGCGCACAACCCTGCTATACCGGTCGCTCGTCTGTGCCCGGTAATGCCAGCACAATGATGTTGAAGCCAAAGCACTGAAACGCGACTCTGCATCCCCATCGCAGCCAATGACTCGGCGCTTTCAATTGCCTGCTGGGCGACAACATTTCGCTGCGTCATATTCAAACTGGCGTTTTGCAGCCAGCGCCGTGTCATGACGTGCGTGGTGGCTGTTAAAGCGACTAACAAAAAAATGACGACGGTCGCCATCCATCCAATGTACGGATGAATCCAGAAACACAGCGCCAAATACACGGGGACCCAGGGCAAATCAAGGAAAGCGACGGGTCCAGTCCCAGATAGAAAGACACGGATTTGGTCAAGCTCCTGCACCGGGCGCTGCCCATCACCTGACACTTTTGTTTTGAGAGGGACGCCCATAACGGCGGAGAACACCCTGGACGACAAAGACGTGTCGAAAGCCGATGCTAGGCGAATCATCAAGCGGGTACGTACGACGTCGATTGCGCCTGAGAAGAGGTAGGTAGAAATGACCAGGGACACCAGCGCTACCAGCGTAGGCGTGCTCCTGCTCGGTAGCACACGGTCATAGACCTCCAGCATGAACAGCGGCCCGACCAACCCGAGAATGTTGGCAACGCCAGCGAACATCGCGGCGCCCACTAGGCTTCTTATTAGCATCGGCTGAGAAGGTTGAGCGAACCTATAGACGGAACGATGCTTTATTTTTTTTGGCATGACTGGCTCGCAAGTAGATGATCTTGCAAGACTTCATACTTTTTTTTCAACGACGAATAGATGTGGCCATGCGATCGGGAACGGTCCTACACAAAAACGAGAACTTGCGGATAAGCCACCCTGCTACGGGACGGCGCGAGTCTCACCGGCACTTATCAGCCGTCGTCGTTACTTATTGAGCACTGCGCCTATCAAATCAACAAACTCAACTTCCAACCAATCCGCCACCCCCAACCAATCCTGCCGCTCCTGGCACGCCAGAATCGCACTCAACACCCTCCCCCATTCAGCCTGTCTCTCCGCAGAAACCGCGTCCATCAGAGGCAGCGCCCGATCGATCAGCTCGACCATTTTCAGCGCCCCTTCAATATCGCGGCCCAGGCGGAACAGCTTCGCGCAGTCGCGGGCTTCTTCTACAACTTGTTCAGGCAGGGTCATGGCGCGGTCCAGTCCGGGTCGAAGTCGGCGCCGGTGATTAGCGCACCGTCGCGGCTGGTGTTGAGGAACGTGACCTCGGGGTGGCGGGCGATGAAGCGTTCGAGTTCGATGAGGTAGCTGCGGAAGTTGAGCTGCGTCTTGACCTTGTTGCCCCGGCCGTCGCGCACCCAGTGTTTGGCGATGCTCAGCGCAGGCCCCAGGTCGCCGTCCTGCCAGCCGGTGTGGGTCTTGCCGCCGGGGAAGGCGAAATCGGCGCCGAACAGGGTGATCCGCGCGGCGCCCATTTTGACGGCGAGATCGACGGCGGGATGAATGACGCTGCCGCCCACGTGCAGGGTGGCCTTGGGAATCTGTTCGCGGAGCCGGGCATACAGCGGGCTGGTGGAATAGCCGACGTAGCGCGGGCCTTGCCATGCCTCCAGCATTGCGGCGTCCTGGCCCGGCACATAGACCAGCGCGATGTGGGCCGAATCCTCGGCGGGGAGATGTCGCGGGGTGATACGGTGGTCAATGCTCACCACCACGTCCGGGATGATGCCCTGGTTGCGCAGCGGCACGTAGGCCGTATCGACACAAATGATCAGCGGACGGTTGGCGCTGTTCGACGTGCTCAAGAGGCGCGGCAAATGCTGTTGCAGACTCGGCCCCGTGGCGATGACGAACACGTCACACCCGGTTTGTGTCCCAAACAACTCGGCGACATCGGTGTCCCGTTGCAGCAGCGCCCTGCCCTGCTCCAGCAGGCGCGCGTTGTCGGGGGTGTCGGCGGCGAACGCGTGATTGTTGAAGTCGACATGCACCTCGCTGACCAGCCGATCGCGGATCCGCGCGCTGCGGTCGTCGGCCAGTACCAGCTCGGCAGGCAGTGCGAAAAAGGGCAGCAGGATTTCGCTCCGGGCATCGGCGTACGCGAGGTTCACGCGGGGGTCGGACAGCCAGTCATCCTGTTCCAGCAGTTGCAGCACCAGGGCCAAGAGCGCGCCATTGAGGATGTGGACGTGCAGCGTTTGCAGGGAAGCGTCGGCCAGCAATACCCGCTGCAGATCGCCGAGGGCGGTGCCGTAAAGGTGAACGACGGGGCTGTTGGCGGGGAGGCTTTGTGCCTGGGTCTGCGCTTCGGCGAGGCGATAGTGGCGGCTGGTGAGCTGAATGCCGCCAATACTGAGGGTCGATTGTCGGCCTTCGATCAGCTGCGCGGGGATGGCGTCGACGTTTTCGCCGCGCAACCGCTGGGCAACATCGGGCCAGCGCTGGTCGATCACGGCGAGGTTGCGCTGGAAAATCTCGCTCATGACGGCAATCCTTTTCCTATGGGAAGTGCAGAACGCAAAACGGCGACCTGATAAATCAGCGTCGCCGTTGTGCAGGCTGGGATCAGCCCGGTGACGCGATGTCAGGGACGATAAAGGATCGCCGAGCCCCACGACAAGCCCACGCCGAAACCGCTGACCGCGATGCGCTTCCAGGTGGCGTTCATCACGTGTTTTTCCAGCAGCAGCGGAATGCTGGACGACACCGTGTTGCCGGTCTCGAGCATGTCCTTGACGAATTTCTCCGGCGACTTGCCGTCCTCGAACCGACGGGCGACCGCATCGACGATGGCCGCGCTGCCCTGGTGGATGCAGAACGCATCGACGTCGGAGGATTGCAGGCCGGAGTCTTCGAGCAGCTCGTTGAGGTGCGCAGGCACTTTGACCAGCGCGAAGTTGAAGACCTGACGCCCGTTCATGTAGAACGCGCCGTCGGTGGTCTTGAGGAACTCCGCGCCCGAGCCGTCGGTGCCGAACTTGGATTTACCCAGCTGCCACGGGGCATCGTCGCTCATCCAGGTGGCGGTGGCGGCATCGCCGAAGAGCATGGTGGTGTTGCGGTCTTCCGGGTCGACGATCTTCGAATACGGGTCGGCGGTGACCAGCAGGCCGTTTTTCAGGCCGGTCGCTTCCATGAAGCCTTTCAGCGCGTAGATGCCGTAGACATAGCCCGAGCAACCCAGGGAAATGTCGAACGCGGCGACGTGGGTCGGCAGGCCGAGTTTGTGTTGAACGATGGCGGCCGTGTGCGGCAGGCCTTCTTCGTCGCCGTTTTGGGTGACGACGATCAGGGCGTCGATGGCGTCCCGCGACAGCCCGGGGTTGTTGGCGAACAGCTGGTTGACCGCTTCGACGCACAGGTCCGAGGTTTCCTGGGTGTCGTCTTTGCGCGGCAGAAAAGCAGAACCGATCTTGCCAAGGATGAAGTCTTCATCCTTTCCGAATTTGGCACCCTGGGCGTAATTGTCGACGCCGGCTGTGGGCACATAACTCGCTATGCTCTTGATGCCAATCATCATGGCTTCCCAATAAAAAACTGCTGAACATCACCCGGCGCGGTAAGGCGGGGCGTTGAAAATCCGGGGCTTGCGGCCTGAAAAAAAGGCAACGTACAGGTCAGGGCAGTACCAGAATCACTCTGGAATCAGCCCGACGACGTCACGGCCCGCCAACACGATACAGTGAAGATGCCCGTTATGACCCACAGGTCACCAAAAGTTTTACAAGCTTTTAGCTGACCGACAGGTACGGCGCAACATCAGATCGCTGCTCAGACAGGTAATTGACATGAAGATGTCACGGGATTGTGGCGGGTGGTTTCAGTGTCATCGGCATTGCGTCAGACGCTAATTCATCGGACGACACGTGACACTGTGGGAGTGAGCTTGCTCACGAAGGCGGCATTCCAAACGCTGAAAATGCGGCGAATGTACCGGCCCATTCGCGAGCAAGCTCGCTCCCACAGGTTTTGCGTGCGCTGAAGATTATGGTCATTGCGCAGAACCACTGTGGGAGTGAGCTTGCTCACGAAGGCGGCATTCCAAACGCTGAAAATGCGGCGAATGCACCGGCCCCTTCGCGAGCAAGCTCGCTCCCACAGGTTTTGCGTGCGCTGAAGATAATGGTCCCTCTCACGAGCTTAGTCGGTCGCGCGAGTGCTAACCCACCCCATCCCAACTCAGCGCCGAGCCGCGTTTCAGCGCGTGGCGGGCCTTGCGCCCGAGGACGGCGTCGATGTGTTTGGGCGCCAGGCCTAGGCCGGGGCGGATGGCGCGGATGTTGTCTGGGGTGAAAGTCTCGCCCTCGGCGATGTCCCGCACCACGTACAACGAGCGGCGGTATTGCAGCGATTTCTGTTCAGCTTCGGTGGCGCCGTATTGCACGTGGCCCATGCCTTGCCAGGCGCGCTCGGTTTCAATGACCAGGCTGGCCATTTCTGCCGGTTCCAGGGAGAAACTGGCGTCGACCCCGCCGTCGGCGCGGTCGAGGGTGAAGTGCTTTTCGATGACCGTCGCGCCCATGGCCACCGCCGCCACCGACACGCCGACGCCCATGGTGTGATCGGACAAGCCCACCTGACAGCCGAACAGCCCGGCCATATGAGGAATGGTGCGCACGTGGCTGTTGGCCGGGGTCGCCGGGTAGGTGCTGGTGCACTTCAGCAGCACCAGATCCTTGCAGCCCGCCGCCCGCGCCGCGCGTACGCTTTCGTCCAGCTCGGCGATGCTGGCCATGCCAGTGGAAATGATCATCGGCTTGCCGGTGGCCGCGACTTTGCGAATCAGCGGGATGTCAGTGTTCTCAAAGCTGGCGATCTTGTAGGCCGGCACGTCGAGGCTTTCGAGAAAATCCACGGCGGTCTCGTCGAAAGGCGTCGAAAACGCCAGCAGCCCCAGTTCCCTGGCACGGGCAAAGATCGGCGCGTGCCACTCCCACGGCGTGTGCGCCTGGTCGTACAGCGCATACAGCGAGGTCCCCGTCCACAAGCTATTGGGGTCTTTAATGAAGAACTCGCCCTCGGCGATGTCCAGGGTCATGGTGTCGGCAGTGTAGGTTTGCAGTTTAAGGGCGTGGGCGCCCGCCTTGGCCGCCGCCTCGACGATACGCAACGCCTGCTCCAGCGACTGATTATGGTTGCCGCTCATCTCGGCAATGATGAACGGCGGCGCGTCGGGGCCGATGGTTCGGGAACCGATCTTGAAAGAATTCATCGTTGCTCACTCGCTCCACTGACATCGGCCGGCACAAGGCCAAACGATAAAAATAAGAACGGGCAGCGGCTCATGCGCCCTGCCCCTTTGCCGCGTTATCGGCAACCGTCGCCAAGGCATCAGCGATGCGCCGGGCACCCCGGCCATCCACCAACAACCTCGATTGTTCGGCGAACGACCGGCGTAGAACCGCATCACCGCAAAGCCGCTTGATAGCGTCACGCAAACGCCCGGGCTCAAGCTGCACATGGGGCCCGAGATACTCATGCACACCGGCCTCGGCCAGCAATTGCGCATTGAGCTGCTGATTGTTCGCCACCGAAATACAGATCGTCGGCAAGCCCAGTGCCGCGCGCTCCCAGGTGGTGCCGCCGCCGGCGCCGATAAACAGATCGGCCGCCTGCATCAGCGCGAAAAAATCACCGGTCAGCGTGTGCAGACGCCACTCAGGTCGAGAGACCGCCAGCTCGCTCATCGCCTGCCAGTGCGGGTTGTGCAAACCGGCGACGAAATCCACCTGCACATCAGCGAAGCCCTGAAGCGCCAGCATCGTGGCGTACACCTGCCCGGCCGCATCGAAGCCGCCAAAATTGACCAGCACCCGCTCCACCCGAGGCTTGATCACGATGGGCTCGCACTGAAACTCCTCGCGCAGCAACGCAAATCGCGGCCCCAGAAAGGTCTGGCACTCAGGACCAACCCAAGCGGCATAGGGCTGATCCAGGGCCTGGGCGCTGTAATTCTGGTCCAGCAACACCTCGACCGCATGGGGCCGATTGGCCAGATCGTCGATCGCCATGACCCGATGGGCGAGACCGCGCGACGCCGTTTCCCAGCGTGCATCCAGCCCGTAATGGTCGACGATCAGCCAGTCAAAGGGCGGCTCATCTTCAATTTCTTCGGCCAAGGCGGACAGGTCTGCCTGCCACGGCAACGCCGCTTCGATGTCCGAGTCTTCTTCAGCACCATAGCGTGCGGGCAGCACATGGGTGACATAGCCCTGATCCGCCAGCCGCTGGAGTAAATGGCCCGGCAATTCACGGCACGCAAAATGCACATCGGCGCCATCTGCACGCAGCGTGTTCGCCAGCGTCAGGCAGCGGGCGATGTGGCCGCTGCCGATGGTCACCGAGGCGTCGGCGCGGATCAGCACGCGCATCACTGGAGTTCCCCGCCGGCCTTGAGCGCGGCGTACAGGTATTCCGCGCGCAGCCAGTCTTCCGGGCTGTCGATGTCCTGCACCAGATGCCGGGGCAGAATCACCGGCAGGCTGAGTTCGGAAAACACCGTGTCGCCGCGCCGCCAGGCATCGCTGCGGCCCCAGTAGAACTGGCCGGCGTCCTGATAGGCGACGGGCAGATCCTGGGAACGCACACTGCGAAATTCCGGGTGCATTGCGTTCAGGCTGCCGTCGCTGTCGATCAACAGCGCACGCTGCACCGGGAAGCCGAAGCTGCACACCGAGAACGCATAGGATTTTTCTGCTGCTGCTTGGAGCGCGCCCAGGCCCTGACGCAGATAACGCGCCTGCAACAGCGGCGCCGTGGCGTAAATGCAGCAGGCGTAATCAGCGGAACAACTGAGGGCGCCGAGGGCATGTTGAATGACCGCCGCTGTGCCGGTGAAAGCATCGGCCAGGTCCGCCGGACGCATGAACGGCACGTCGGCACCATAGCGGCGGGCAACGTCGGCGATTTCCTCGTCGTCGGTGCTGACGACAACCTGATCAAACACCCCGCTCGCCAGCGCAGCGCGAATGGAATGGGCGATCATCGGCTCGCCGTCGAACAGCTTGATGTTCTTGCGCGGGATGCGCTGGCTGCCGCCCCGTGCAGGAATGATGGCGACGGCGCTCATGCTCGCGGGCCTGTCATGGGTTCGTTCGCATCAGTTGCTTGCCCGCGCCGTTTCGCCGAGCAGACGGCCAAGCTGATCAACCACGTAATCCTGTTGCGCGTCGGTCATCGCCGGGTACAACGGCAGGCTGATGGCCTGGGCGTAATAGGCTTCGGCTGCGGGGAAATCACCCGGTTTGAAGCCCAGGTCGCGGTAATAGGGCTGAAGATGAACCGGGATGTAGTGCACGTTCACGCCGATGCCCGCCGCGCGCAGCCCTTCGAACACCTGACGATGGCTCACCGAAAGCACGTCGGTCCGCACGCGGACGACGTACAGGTGCCACGCCGACTCGGCCTCGGCCTCGGCCTGAAGGGTCGGCAAGGTCAGCGGCAGGTCGGCGAGCAGCGTCTGATAGCGCGCCACCAGCTCTCGCCGACGGGCCAGAAAACCGTCCAGTTTGTTCAGCTGCGAAAGCCCGAGCGCGGCCTGCATGTCGGTCATGCGGTAATTGAAGCCCAATTCAACTTGCTGGTAATACCAGGGGCCGTGGCTCGGCTCGTCCATCTGCGCCGGGTCGCGGGTCATGCCGTGGCTGCGCAGACGGCGCAAATGTTCGGCCAGCTCGGACCGATTGGTCAGCACCATGCCGCCTTCGCCGGTGGTCACGATCTTCACCGGATGAAAGCTGAACACCGTCATGTCCGCATATTCGCCACAACCCACCGGGCGCCCGGCGTAGTGCGCACCCACAGCATGGGAGGCGTCTTCGATCACCACAAACCCGTAACGCCGGGCCAGTTCGCCGATGGCGCGCATGTCGCAGCTCTGGCCGGAAAACGCCACCGCCACCAGCACCTTGGGCAGCGTGCCGGTTGATTCGGCGGCTTCAAGCTTGCGCGCCAGGGCGTCGGTGTCGAGGTTCCAGGTCAGCGGATCGATGTCGACAAAATCCACGTCGGCGCCGCAATAGCGCCCGCAGTTGGCCGAGGCCAGAAACGTATTCGGACTGGTCCACAGCCGGTCGCCCTGCCCCAGTCCAGCCGCGAGACAGGCAATGTGCAGCGCCGCCGTGGCGTTGCACACCGCCACCGCGAAACCCGCTTCACAGCGCTCGGCCAGGGCCACTTCGAAGCGTTCGAGGGTCGGGCCCTGGGTCAGCCAGTCCGACTTGAGCACCTCGACGACGGCATCGATATCGGCCTGATCAACGCTCTGCCTGCCGTAGGGAATCATGGCCGGACGTCAGCGTGCAGCTCGCCGATCTGGCGGATCGACAGAAAGTCCGGGTTGGTGTCGGAGCGGTATTCGAACTCGTCATGGACCGCCCTGCCCTGTGCGCCGGTGGCGTCGACGGCAAAATCGGTGTCGACGTTGTTGAAGCGGATCGACGGCACGATGGTGTAGTGGTCGTCGAATTCCAGGGTCATGCGCGCGTCGTCCTGGGGCACCATCAGTTCGTGCAGTTTCTCGCCGGGACGAATGCCGACGATCTTGTGCGGCAGGTCGGGGGCCATGGCCTGGGCCAGATCGACGATGCGCACCGACGGAATCTTCGGCACGAACACTTCGCCGCCGTGCATGCGCTCGAAGCTCTGCATGACGAAATCCACGCCGTGGTCGAGGGTGATCCAGAACCGCGTCATGCGCGGGTCGGTGATCGGCAATTCAGCCGCGCCGCCGGCCAGCAGCTTGTTGAAGAACGGCACGATAGAGCCGCGGGAGCCGGCGACGTTGCCGTAGCGCACCACGGAAAACCGCGTCTGTTCTTCACCACCGATGTTGTTGGCGGCGACGAACAGTTTGTCCGACAGCAACTTGGTGGCGCCGTACAGGTTGATCGGGCTGGCAGCCTTGTCGGTCGACAGCGCGACGACCTTTTTCACGCCGTTGGCGATGGCCGCCGAGATGATGTTTTCCGCGCCATTGACGTTGGTGCGGATGAATTCGGTCGGGTTGTATTCCGCCGCCGGCACGTGCTTGAGCGCCGCCGCGTGGACCACGTAATCGATGCCGCGCATGCCCTGCTGCAAGCGGTCGGCATCGCGCACGTCTCCAAGGAAATAGCGCATGCACGGGGCGTTGAATTCCTGCTGCATTTCGTATTGCTTGAGCTCATCGCGGGAGAACACCACCACGCGCCGGGGCTGATAACGCGCCAGCAGCGAGCGGATGAACATGCGACCGAACGAGCCGGTCGCGCCTGAGATGAACACTGATTTGCCGTTGAACATGATGGTGTCCTTTAACCCGGAGGCCTTAAGCGAGCAGCTCGGCCCAACTGGAACCGTCGGCCTGAGCGAGGGTGAAGCCCTTGCCGGTCAGTTGCAGATTCTTGTTGTATGCCAGGTCGTGGGCGAACGCCCCGGACCATTTGTCCTGCAACGCCGCGAGTGTCTGTGGCGCGTCGGGCAATGCGCCCGAATGCACGAACTGCACGTGAGGCGTCCACACCGTCAGGTATCCGGCCTGGGCTACTTTCAGGCACAGGTCCACGTCGGCGAAGGCGTCGGCGAAAAGACCTTGATCCAGACCGCCGACGTCGTCGAACAGCGCCTTGCGCACCATCAGGCAGGCGTCGGACACCGCCGAGTAATTCTGGTCCAGCAGCAAACGGCTCATGTAACCGGCGGCGTCTTTTGCTTCGCCGACGAACGCTGAACCGACGCCGCCGTTCATGCCGAGGATCAACCCCGCCTGGCTGACCGTCCCGTTGCGTTCAATCAACTTGGCGCCGACCACGCCGACTTCCGGGCGCATCGCCTGATTGAGCAAGGCGTCGATCCAGTTCGGGCTGATGACTTCGCCGTGGGCCGAGAGCAGCGCCAGGTATTCGCCCTTGGCCTGCGCGCTCACGGCGTTGATCAGCGCGGACTGACTCAACGGTTGATCCATGGCAATCACGCGCACGCGACCTTTTTGCTGGCGGCCCAGCCATTCGCTGAGCTCCGCCGACACGCTGTGATCGTCCGCGATCAGCACTTCATAGTTCGCGTAGCGCGTGCGCAGCAGGACACTCGCCAGGCAACGCTGCAGCACCGGCAGGTCGTCGATGTCATGCAGGATGATCGACACCAGCGGGCGCTGGATATGGCGGTAGTCGATACGCCAGGCGCCGGGTGCCGCCGGACTGATCTGGGCCTTGAAGCCCCGATTGTTCAGGTGCCGGGTCAGGGCCAGACGTTGCTGGGGGTTTTCTTCCAGCGGTTGCGCATCGGTGACCAGCAGCGGCTCGTCCAGATGGGCCAGCCAGCCCATCCCTCCCTGCTCAATGATGCGCAGCAGCAGTTCGAATTCGGCAGCCAGGGCGAAGTCGGCGGAGTAACCGCCGGCCTCGACCAGCACGTCGCGGCGGACCAGCCAGTGACGGGACATCAGCGTCGGGTTGCTCAGCAGCAGGTCGAGGTTGAAGCCCGGGCGCATGACATGGGTCAGCGCACCACTGGCCTCACGTTGAACTTCATCGGCGAACACCGCGCGGCAGTCAGGCGCGGCCTGCAGTTCCAGCGAGGCACGCAACAGGCCGCCGGCGGTGAACGCATCACCGACTTCAGCCAGCATCAGCCAGTGGCAGGTCGACTGGCGGGCGATCTGATTCACCTTGTCGACCCAGTTGCTCTTGCTGACCTTGACGAAATGCAGGGTGTTTTGCGCGCTGGTCGCTGCCGGTGGTTCGCCGCTGGTGAAGACCACGACCTTGAAGGTCTTGCAATGGCCTTCGACCAGGCTGTCCAGGGTGACCTGCAGCTTGGTCATGTCATCGTTGAGGTCCAGCAACAGAATACCGAACTGCGGCCCGCCGCCCAGGCTGTCGATGCGGCTGAGGATGGCCTGTGCGTCGACCGGGCTCGGCTGACGTGCGTCGAGCCACTGCAACAGCTGGCCTGACGGCATGTCGGCCAGGGTCACGCGATGGTCTTCGCGATGGACCGAATTGAGGCGCTGCAACCAGCGCGACATTTCCACGGCTTCTTCGGGGTCACCCTGGCGCGCCATCAGACCGGCGAGCGGCTCGACGATGTGCGGGTTGAAGATGTTCAGCGCCATCGCTTCCCACAACCGGTTGGCGATGGTTTCGGAATTGTCGTTGCCGTGGGCGCGCAGCAGCATTTCGTGTTGAACCCAGGTGCCTTCGAGCTGTTCCATTTGCAGCTTGCCGGCAGGCAGCGCGTGGATCAGAAACTCGATTTCGGTCAGCACGTCGAAGAAGGCCTGGTTGTAAAACGGCATTTCAACGAACTGCCGGGGACCGAACTGATGGTCCGCGGGTTTGAACACGTCGTTCCAGCGGGACAGCACGATGCTGGTCAGGCCGAGGGAGTGTTGATCTTCGAGACAGACCTGCAAGGTGGCGTAGGCCTTTTTGACCTGCTCGGTGCCGTCATGCCCATTCACATCGGCATGGTCGTTGACAACGGATGCCAGAAAACTGGCGAATTCGTGGCGTTCGAGGACGGCTGACGGATCGCTGTCACTCAGCTTTTTCAGCATGTGGGTCGGGCGGTCGGAGAGCCGGTGGTGGAGTTCGCGGACCACGTAGGGGATCGGCAGGATTCGCGCCTTGGCGGCCGAGAGCAGGAAATACGCGTGGCCGAACTCTTGCAGTTCGCCGCTGATGCCCTGGGGCAACGCGGCAAACCACTGTTGCAGCAGCGCCGTGCGGGTGACCGCGTAGAACGGCGGAATGTAGTGGTCCATGAAGCTCAGGACGCGCTCGCTGCTGTTGTCGGCGGCGAAGTCTTCCTGGCCCTTTTTGTCGCGGCGGAAGTATTCAACCTTGTCGCCGTGGGCCTGGTACATCAGGCAATAGCCGTGGCACAGGCCGTAGTCCGTGTTGGCGGCGAGGAATTCCACCGACTGGGCCAGGGCGTCATGCATCAGAAAATCTTCGTCGCCCACGAACGCCATGAACGGCGTGGCCACCTGGGTCACGCCGTGGGCGATCCTGCTCTGGACCCCGGTCTCGGCGAACTGCGGCACGTGGCGGTAATCCACCTGCGGGAACAGCGCGGCGATGTTTGCGGCTGACTGCTGCGAAGCATCCAGCACCAGCACCCGAGCCGACGAAGAACTGTAGTACTGCAATGTCCGCCGCAGGAGCGCGGGCCGGTCATGGGTGAGGACCACAAGCGTCAGTTGGGCATCGAGCGGCATGGTGTTTCCCGGAGATGAATGAGGGTGCATTACGTTTTCCCTGTGATGCGGCCAGGCGTCAAAAAGATGATCAATGGCGATATCGGGGAGACGAAGCAGGAAGCACGCCAACTCTGGATGGCGGGACTGCGCGCAATGGGCAGGAGGGGCTTTAGCCGGGAAGGAGGCTGGCAATGATGCGGCGAACGCTGGTCATGCGGGAGTCAGCTTGCTCACGAAGGCGGCATCTCTACCGATGGATATTCGGCGGATGTGCCGGCTTATTCGCGAGCAAGCTCGCTCCCACACGTCCTTCACCTGCCGGAAGATCGGCGAC
>NZ_JAUFNS010000029.1:0-64297 GCF_041060445.1 Pseudomonas sp. W2-17
CAACTTCAACCACTTGCGCTTCGTTCGACTTGACGTCTCACATCAGCGGGAGGCGAATTCTACAGCGTTACAACCTGCTGTCAACTGCCTTTTTCACCGCTGTCGATTCAAGCATCTGAACCTAAGCATTCCTCGCTGCTTACTTCGTCCAACTCTTTGATTACCAAGGAGTTTTCCGTTTCGTCTGCGCCGGAAGTGGGGCGAATTATAGACAGATCCAGAGGAGCGTCAAGCACTTATTTAAACTTTAGTGGCAACGTTGCTGCTCTTGGCCCGACGACGCTGGATACGCCCAGCAATGACGGGGACCCTAGCCGCTAGAAGCAACACGCCAATCGTTGCATATATAGCCCACTCCTTCAGATCAGCTCGCACAATCCACAACATGTGCAGCAACCCCAGCCCGAGAATCAGGTAACTGAGTCGATGCAGCTTTTTCCAGCGAGCGCCCAAACGGCGCTGGCTATAGCGATTGGAAGTGACCGCCAGTGCCAGCAAGCCAAGAAATCCTAAAGCGCCGACAATGATGTACGGCCGTTTGACCAGCTCCACGCCCAATTGCGCCCAGTCGAAGCCCAGGATAAAGAAGCCATACCCCAACAGGTGCAGCGACACATAAGTAAAACACCACAGCCCCAGCTGCCGGCGGACCGAGATCCAGCCGGGCCAGCCTGTCGTGCGCTGCAATGGGGTCATCGCCAGCGTGATTAAAAGCAGAGTCAATGTTCCAAGGCCCAAGCGATCAACAAGCACTTTCCCGGGATCAGGCCCCAACGCAAAAATCCACGCCTGGTAGAGCCAATACATGGGGACTAACGCTGCTGCGATGAACACCGACACTCGCCAGTAGATGAAGCGCATCAATAGTTTTTCCGTAGATCCAGGCCTGTATAAAGAGAAGCGACCTGCTCCCCATACCCATTGAACATCTCGGTCTGGCGAATATTCGGGCTGAACAGCCCGCTAGGCAGACGTCGCTCGTGTGCCTGGGTCCAGCGCGGGTGGTCAACAGTCGGGTTCACATTGGCATAAAAACCGTATTCGCTTGCCGCGATGCTTTGCCAGGTCGTCTTCGGCTGCTCACTTGTCAGGCTGATGCGCACGATGGACTTCACGCTTTTGAAGCCGTATTTCCAAGGCACCACCAGGCGCAACGGCGCGCCGTTCTGATTAGGCAGCTCCCCGCCATACATACCCACCGCCAGAATCGCGAGCGGGTTCATCGCCTCATCCAGGCGCAACCCTTCTACATAAGGCCAGTCGATCAACGCAAAGCCGGAGCGCTGGCCAGGCATGGTCTTCGGGTCCTGCAGCGTCTCGAAGCGGATGTACTTGGCATTCGCCGTCGGCTCAACCTGCTTGAGCAACTCGGAGATCGGGAAACCCAACCACGGGATAACCATCGACCACGCCTCTACGCAACGCAGACGATAAATACGCTCTTCCAGCTGATAAGGCTTCATGAAGTCTTCAAGCGCATAGCGGCCAGGCTTGCCAACCTCCCCGTCAATGACCACGCTCCAGGGCTCGGTTTTCAAAGAGCCGGCGTTTTGCGCAGGGTCGCCCTTGTCGGTGCCGAATTCGTAGAAGTTGTTGTAGTGGGTCGCATCCTTGAACGGCGTGATCGTCTCGTCCTTGAGGGTAACGGCTTGCCACTTGGTCGCAGGCAATTTGGCTTTGAACCAGTCAGGAGCGGCACCAGCTTCAACGTCGGCGTAGCGCGAAGCTTCTTCGGCTTGGGCCCAACGAGGCATCGCACTGACGGCGAGCCCTGCAAGTGAGCTGCCAAGCAACGCGCGGCGGGAGAGATAAATGGATTCGGGCGTGACATCCGATTCTTTGCAATCAGATGTGGAGGGGATCTTGATCAGCATGATGACTCCGCAGTTATAGAGAACTGAAGCATCTATAGCTGCGGAGTATGCGGGAAATGCAGGCCGACTAACTACCTCTGGCGACGCAGACGCAGCAGGTACTGGATCGGACCAGACGCTGCATAGCCGAGGAATATCAGCAGCAGAATACGCGGAGGATCACTGAACACGACGGCGAACACCAGAACCACCGCCAGGATCGCAACAAACGGCACTCGCCCCTTGAGATCCAGCTCTTTGAAGCTGTTGTATTTGATGTTGCTGACCATCAGCATCCCGGCAGCAGCAACCAATAGAGCGACCAGGAACGACAATTTCGAACCCTGAATGCCGTAATCGCTGAAGGCCCAGACGGTGCCTGCGACTACGCCCGCGGCGGCAGGACTTGCCAGGCCGATAAAGTAACGCTTGTCCGCCTTGCCTACCTGAGTGTTGAAGCGCGCCAGACGCAATGCTGCGCCCGCGACATAGATGAAGGCGACCATCCAGCCGACCTTGCCCATGTCGCCCAGGGCCCAGCCAAATGCCAGCAACGCCGGCGCCACACCAAAAGCGACCATATCGGACAGCGAGTCATACTCTGCGCCGAATGCGCTCTGGGTGTTGGTCATCCGCGCCACGCGGCCATCCAGACCGTCCAGGACCATGGCAACGAAGATCGCGATGGCGGAGAACGCGAAATATTTGCTCGCGCTCACCTGATCACCCGCACTCAATGCGCTCTGCGCACTCATGGCGCTGATGATTGCGTAGAACCCGGCGAACAGGTTTGCGGTGGTGAACAGATTGGGCAGCAGGTAGATGCCGCGATGGCGCACCTTGCGCCCTTCGGCGTCATGGCCCTCTTCAATGTGTTCATCAATCGGTAGCAGGCTTTCGGCGTCAGAAGCCTTGTTCGGCTCTTCGGGACGTTCGCTCATGGACAATACCTTGCAGCTGAAGAATTTCGACAAATGCTTGCGACCGGCCGGCCGTCAAACGATGGAGCTTTATACCAGATGAGCCCCCATAACGAAAAAACGCGACCCTAGGGCCGCGTTTTTTTCATGCAAGAACCTGATTCGGGACCTTAGTTCTTGGCTTGGTCGACGATCTTGTTCTTGGCGATCCAAGGCATCATCGAGCGCAGTTGCTCACCGATGATTTCCAGACCATGCGCCTTGTTGTTACGACGCTTGGCGGTCATCGACGGGTAGCCGCTGGCGCCCTCGGCGATGAACATCTTGGCGTACTCGCCGTCCTGGATGCGCTTCAGAGCGTTGCGCATGGCCTGACGGGATTCGGCGTTGATGACTTCCGGGCCAGTTACGTACTCGCCGTATTCGGCGTTGTTGGAGATCGAGTAGTTCATGTTGGCGATACCGCCTTCGTACATGAGGTCGACAATCAGCTTCAGTTCGTGCAGGCACTCGAAGTAGGCCATTTCCGGCGCGTAACCGGCTTCCACCAGGGTTTCGAAACCGGCTTTGACCAGCTCAACGGTACCGCCGCACAGAACGGCTTGCTCGCCGAACAGGTCGGTTTCGGTCTCGTCCTTGAACGTGGTTTCGATGATGCCGGTACGGCCGCCGCCAACGCCCGAAGCGTAAGACAGAGCGACGTTCTTGGCGTTGCCCGACGCGTCCTGGTAAACGGCGATCAGGTCAGGAATGCCACCGCCTTTGACGAACTCGGTACGCACGGTGTGGCCCGGTGCTTTTGGCGCGATCATGATCACGTCGAGGTCGGCACGAGGAACAACCTGGTTGTAGTGAATCGCGAAGCCGTGGGAGAAGGCCAGTGTCGCGCCCTTCTTGATGTTCGGCTCGATTTCATTCTTGTACAGCTGAGACTGGAATTCGTCCGGGGTCAGGATCATGACCAGGTCTGCAGCGGCGACAGCGGAAGCCACGTCGGTCACTTTCAGGCCGTGAGCTTCAGCTTTGGCGACAGTGGCCGAACCCTTGCGCAGGCCAACGGTGACATCAACGCCGGAGTCTTTCAGGTTGCACGCTTGAGCGTGGCCCTGAGAACCGTAACCGATGATGGCAACTTTTTTGCCCTGGATGATCGAAAGGTCGCAGTCTTTGTCGTAATAAACTTTCATGAAATTCCCCTGATAACTTGGCCGCAAGGCCATTTGCAAAATTAGGTTAGATGCTCAGCACTTTGTCGCCGCGGGCAATGCCCGTGACGCCGCTTCGTACGGTTTCCAGAATGGCGGTGGTGCCAATCGCCTGGATAAAGCTGTCCAGCTTGTCGCTTGTCCCGGTCAACTGCACGGTATAGACGCTGCTGGAGACGTCGACGATCTGGCCGCGGAAGATGTCGGTGGTACGCTTGATCTCAGCACGTTGTGCGCCAGTGGCTTTCACTTTGATCAGCATCAGCTCGCGCTCGATGTGGGCGCTTTCCGACAGATCGACCAGCTTGACCACCTCGACCAGCTTGTTGAGGTTCTTGGTGATTTGCTCGATCACTTCATCATGGCCAACGGTGGTCAGCGTCAGACGCGAGAGAGTCGGGTCCTCGGTTGGCGCCACCGTCAGGCTCTCGATGTTGTAATTGCGCTGCGAAAACAGGCCGACCACACGAGACAGCGCGCCCGGTTCGTTTTCCAGCAATAGCGAAATGATGTGGCGCATGGTTATGTCCGCTCCGTCTTGCTCAGCCACATGTCACGCATGGACCCGTCTCTGATCTGCATCGGATAAACGTGCTCGCTGACGTCGACCTGGATGTCGAGGAACACCAGGCGATCTTTCATGGCGAACGCTTCTTCCATCTTCGGCTTCAGGTCCTTGAGATCGGTGATCCGCATGCCGACATGACCGTAGGCCTCGACCAGCTTCACGAAGTCAGGCAGCGACTCCATGTAGGAGTGCGAGTGACGGCCGCTGTAGCTCATGTCCTGCCACTGACGGACCATGCCGAGCACGCCGTTGTTGAGCAGGATGATTTTCACCGGCAGGTTGTACTGCAGGCAGGTCGAGAGCTCCTGAATGTTCATTTGAATGCTGCCTTCGCCGGTGACGCAGGCGACATTGTCATTCGGGAAACTCAGCGCAACGCCCATCGCGGCAGGCAGGCCAAAGCCCATCGTGCCGAGACCGCCGGAGTTGATCCAGCGATTGGGCTTGTTGAAACGATAGTACTGAGCCGCGAACATCTGGTGCTGACCCACGTCGGAGGTGACGTAGGCATCGCCTTTGGTCACTTCGCACAACGTCTCGATCACGGTCTGCGGCTTGATGACGCTTCCGTCGCCACGGTTGTACGGGAACAGGTCACCGCCGGCGCGCCACTCTTCGATCTGCTTCCACCACGTCTCGACCGAATCCTTGTTAGGGGTTTCGGCAAGCTCTTTGAGGGTCGCAACCATTTCGGTCAGGACGCTTTCCACCGGACCAACGATAGGCACGTCGGCCTTGATGGTTTTGGAGATGGAAGCAGGGTCGATGTCGACGTGAATGATTTTGGCGTTCGGGCAGAACTTGGCCGGGCCGTTGATGACGCGATCGTCGAAACGTGCGCCGACCGCAAGGATCACGTCGGCGTGGTGCATCGCCAGGTTGGCGGTGTAGCTGCCATGCATCCCCAGCATGCCGACGAACTGGCGATCAGTGCCCGGGTAGGCTCCCAGCCCCATCAGCGTGTTGGTGACCGGGGCGTTCAATTGCTGCGCCAGTTCGGTCAATGGCGCCGAACCGTTGCCCATGATCACACCGCCACCGGCGTAGATGACCGGGCGCTTGGCTGCGACCAGCATTTCCACGGCTTTGCGGATTTGACCGGAGTGGCCACGGACCGCCGGGCTGTAGGAACGCAGCTTGGCTTTCTTGGGGAAAATGTATTCGAACTTTTCAGCCGGGTTGGTCATGTCTTTCGGGATGTCGACGACGACAGGACCAGGACGACCGGATTGGGCGAGGTAGAACGCCTTTTTCAGGACTTCCGGGATTTCCGACGGATGCTTGATCATGAAGCTGTGCTTCACGATCGGCCGGGAGATACCGATCATGTCGGTTTCCTGAAACGCGTCGGTACCGACCATGTTGCTCGGGACTTGACCGGACAGCACCACCATCGGAATCGAGTCCATGTAGGCGGTCGCGATACCGGTGATGGCGTTGGTTGCGCCGGGACCTGAAGTTACCAGCACCACGCCTGCCTTGCCGGTGGCGCGGGCATAACCGTCGGCCATGTGAGTCGCGGCCTGTTCGTGACGAACGAGGATGTGGCTCACAGCCGGTTCTTTGAACAGCGCGTCGTATATATGCAGAAGGGCCCCGCCAGGGTACCCGTAGATATGCTCTACGCCCTCGTCACGCAAAAAGCGGACGACCATTTCAGCGCCAGATAAAAGCTCCACGTTGTTCACCTCTAAAACGCCAGAATACCGTCCACACAAGCGAGGAGACGGGTCTTAATAGGTTTACTGCAAAGCAGAGCATGAGCGACGGTGGTCGCCGACTACGTCAGCACTGACTGAGCAAGTATTGGGATCGCCCCTTTAAGTGTTTCGGGGTCTTCCCACCCAGCGCGAGGTAACGCGTTGCGGGTGTTACGGGTCGGCGCGGGTGTGCGCCTCATGATCTACCGAGACGGTCTGCTTCTGGCAGTCCCTCTACAGCGAACTTTGGATTGTTCGGATTCGACCCCCGCAAGTCAAGTCATCGATGCGCTTTCTTCGTCCGCCGTCCGCCAAAAGGCACCGAATGAGGTCGTGGCGCCGCGCTTGTGATAGGTTTCCGGCCAATGCCACAGAAGTAAGGAACCGGGAATGCGCTGGATGATGCTTGCAGCGACGCTGACACTTGCCGTCGCCCCGGCGGTAAGCCAGGCCGCGCAGATATACAAATGGGTCGACGCTCAAGGCGTCACGCATTTCGACGCCCAGCCGCCCGCCGGGCAGACAGCACAGGAAATCAATACAGGGAGCCCCGTTGCCGCCCCCCCTGCCCCGCCGCCGCCGAATCAGGACGGGGTACGGGAGCAGGAGGCGGTCGATGCCAAGGTCAGGAAGCAGGTCGCCGCTCAGGAAACGAAGCGCAAAGAGGCGTGTGACGAGCAGCGCACCAACCTCGCCCAACTGCAGAACAACCCGCGTGTGCGACAAGAGGTGAATGGTGAGTTCAGGCGGTTCACGGAAGAAGAGCGCCAGGCTCGTATTGCCGAGGTCAAGAAGTACCTCGACGACCAATGCAACTGAGGGTCAGACCGCCTCTGTGATCAGCCGGTCAAAGCCTTTCAGCAGGGCAAGCAGCTCGCGCGCTTCCCCGATACGGCTGGCGTACACCATCTCGGCCATTTCCAGAATGCCGGACGCCGTGGGCAACGGCAGATCCCGCTCAAGGATGATCTTCATGCGTGGCAAGAAGATCCATTGCAGCCACTGATCAAAATCCAGCGTATCGACGCAGAAGGGTTCACGACTGGACAGCGACTCATCGCTGGGCGGCACATCCTTCCACCATCCCAGCACTCTCAATTCGCGCTCGATCAACAGCAACTGGTCGGCGATTTTCGGGAAGCGTTTATCCATTGGCTTTCTGCCGCGCCAGCGCTGCGCCAGCGGCGTCACCCTGTTTTTCACGCGACTGGGCAATCAACCCCCAAAGACTGGCTTGAAGGCTGGCACGGCCATTGGCGTAGGTCAGACCGCGACGCGCCAGTTGCTCGGCCTGAGGCGCATCGCCCTGAGCCAGACGTACCTGCGCCAGACGGTAAAGAACCTGGGGCTCGCGGGGGGCAACGCGTTGCGCACGCTCAAGGCTGGACGCCGCGCCGTTGAGGTCACCACCGGACTGCTGTTGCTGAGCGGTGGTCAGCAAGGCCAGCACCGGGCCATCGAGTTGCTCGTCTTCCGATAACCCGCCGCTGGACGCAGACGGAATGCCCGTCGGGGCCGACGCCGGCATGTTGTAGGTATTGCTGGTCGCTGGCGGCGGTGTGTACGTGTTGTTCACCGGCGCCTGATTGACCGGCGACGTGCTAATCGGAGCGGTGCTGATCGGCGCCGTGGTGGGCGGCACGAACGTCGATATCGGCGCACCACTGGCGTTGGCGCCGCCGGGCACCATGACCGTGACACCGGAATCTTCCTGAATCGATTGGGACTGCGCTGGCGCCTGCACGGGCGCGCGATAAGTGTTGTTGCGTGTCGACGAAACACGCTCGCCGTTTGAAACGCGTGACCCTGAATCCACAACCGGAATCGCACTGCGCGTCTGGGACGCGCAACCGTTGAGCAAAGCCAGAGCCGTTACAGCCGGAATCCACCACTTGTTCACGTCACATCCTCTTTGCTTAATTCAACCAGGCTCAATTCAACCAGCCCTTGACCCAGTCCATTACCGAGTCGGCAGGCGCTGATGGCCCACCGCAGGTCGGGCCGGGTTGCGGCTCACTGCCGCGAATATACGGCATCTGTACGGCGTTCGGGCAGCTGGCGTCGGTGCCTTCGCCGGTGCTGGCATTGACCCATGCCTGCACGACGTTATCGGGCATCGCCATGTCCAGCGGCAGCGGATCGGCCTTCTTCATGAAGCTGGTCCATATCTGCAAGGCGCCGGTGGCCCCAGTGAACGGCGTCTTGCCGTTGTCATCGCGGCCCATCCAGACGATCGCCAGCAAATCCTGACTGAAACCGGCAAACCAGCTGTCGCGGGAGTCGTTGGTGGTGCCCGACTTGCCCGCCAGATTCAGGGTGCTCGGCAGCACGTTGTACACCGATTTACCGGTGCCTTCGCGCATCACCCGCTGCATGGCGTTCTGCAGCAGATAGATCGAACCCGGGTCAAAGCGTTGCTGAATCTGGAAAGGATAGCGCTTGAGCGGCTCGCCTTCAGCGGTCAGTACGCTGCGAATCCCGCGCAATGGCGTATTGAAGCCGCCGCTGGCGATGGTCTGGTACATCGTCGCCACTTCGATCGGCGTCAGCGCGCCAGCACCCAGGAGCATCGACGGGAAGGCCGGCCACTCGCGCGTCACGCCCAGCTTGGTCAGGGTTTTGAAGACATTCGGTATGCCCAGGTCCAGGCCCAGCTTCGCGCTGGACAGGTTGTAGGAATGCGCCAGGCCCTGATAAAGGAAAATATTACCGTGGGCTTTGTGATCGTAGTTCTGCGGCTTCCAGATCTGGCCGTCGGCGCCTTTCACCTGAAAGGGTTCATCGGGTACCCAACTGGTCAGCGTGTATTGCTGCGGACGTTCGAGGGCGGTGAGGTAGATGGCCGGCTTGACCAACGACCCAATCGGCCGAACGGCATCCAGCGCCCGGTTGAAACCCGCAAAGCCTGCCTGACGGCTGCCTATCAGCGCCTGGACTTCGCCGGTTTCCGGATTGGTCACGACCATGGCCGTCTCCATCTCGTCCGCGCCTTTGCGGCCAGAAATCTTGGCGAAGCTTTCGCGCACGGCAGCTTCGGATTTCATCTGCAGAATCGGGTCGAAGCTGGTGAAGATCCGCAGGCCTTCCTCGGTCAAGTCTTCGTCGCGGTAGTCCTGACGGAGTTGGCGTTTGACCAGATCAAGGAAGTCCGGGAACGAGCTGTCGGCCAGCGATCCGACTTTGCTCACGCCCAGCGGCATCTTCTTCGCCGCCGCAACCACTTCCGGCGTGGCGACACCCTGTTGCTCCAGCAGATCGAGGACCAGATTGCGCCGTTCCAGCGCTCGCTCCGGGTTGCGGCGCGGGTTGTAATAGGAAGGCCCCTTGACCAGGCCGACCAGCAAGGCGACTTGATGCAGCTTCAACTCCGATAGCGGCTGGCTGAAGAAATACTGACTCGCCAGACCAAAACCGTGAACCGCCCGCTGACCGTCCTGACCGACGAACACTTCGTTCAGATAAGCCTCGAGAATCTCCTGCTTGCTGTAATGGATCTCCAGCAGAACAGCCATCATCGCTTCGGTCAGCTTGCGGGTGATGCTGCGCTCGTTGGTCAGGTAGAAGTTCTTGACCAGTTGCTGAGTCAGCGTCGATCCGCCCTGGCGCATCTGGCCAGCGGATGCGTTGATCCAGAAAGCGCGCACGATCCCCTTCGGGGATACACCGAAGTGATGGTAGAAATCCCGATCTTCGACGGTGACGAGCGTGTCGAGCAAATAAGGCGGCGCCTGATCTAGCTTGATCAGAATCCGGTCTTCGAGATTCTTCGGGTACAAGCCGCCGATCATCAGAGGCTCAAGCCGCGCGACAGCCAGCTTGGCGCCATTGGCGGCGGTCAGTTCCGCGACGTAATCGCCGGAGAAGCGCACATGGATCTGCTGTGCCGGATCAGCGCCTTCATAGAACTGGAAGCCGCGGGTGTTGAGATCGACAGTGTTGCCGTTGACCGCAGCAGCGCCCGGCCCGTTGGCCACGCCTTCGCGGCGATAGCCCAGCGCATCGAGCTCCAGAAGGAAGTCGTCGCGTGAAAGCTTCTGGCCGACGAACAGCTCCAGTGGCCGTGCATAGACCTTGGCCGGAATGGTCCAGCGCTTGCCGGAGAATTTTTCCTGGACGATGGAATCCAGGTAAACGGCGAAGCAGCCAAGGATCACCAGCCCGACAAGACTGAGTTTCAGGGCCCAGCCCAACAGGCTGCGCAGGCGGCTGTTGGTGGGTTTGGGGGATTTTTTCGGGGTGCGGGATCGGGTCATGGCGGCGGATTATACGCACTTTCAAAGCCCCCGACAGACCACCCTATAAGCGGTTTGCAGCAATGCCTCCAGCGGCCATAATGGCCGCCTTTCGCTACTTCTCTATCGACTTATCACTCTTCAAGGATCGTCCGTGAGCCAGACACTGATAGCCGCGCTGCAAAACCCCGCCCTGTTTCCTCACCCGGTCGAACAGTTTCAGGTCATCGAGACGCATATTTCCTGGGTGCTGCTCACTGGCCCGTACGTCTACAAGATGAAGAAGCCGGTCAATTTCGGTTTTCTGGACTTCACCAGCCTGCCGGCGCGCCAGCATTTCTGTGAGCAGGAGCTGATGCTGAACCAGCGCCTGACGGACGATCTGTACCTGGAAGTGCTGCCGGTTACCGGCAGCATCGAGGCTCCGCAGCTCAATGGTGAGGGCGAGGCGATCGAGTACGTGCTGAAAATGCGCCAGTTCCCGCAGGACGGCCTACTCAGCACCTTGCAAGCCAAAGGCGAACTGACCACCGCGCACATCGACGACATGGCCCGGCAGATCGCAGAGTTTCATCTCAAATCGCCCAAAGTCCCGATGGAAAACCCACTCGGCAGTGCTGACAGCGTCATGGCGCCGGTCACGCAGAACTTTGAGCAGATTCTGCCCTTCCTCAGCGAAAAGTCTGACCTCATTCAGCTGGAAGCGCTGGAAGCCTGGGCCAACACCAGTTTCGAGCGCCTCAAGCCATTGATGAACCAGCGCAAGCTGGACGGGTTTGTCCGCGAGTGCCATGGCGACATCCACTTGGGCAACGCAACGCTGATCGATGGCAAGGTCGTGATTTTCGACTGCATCGAATTCAACGAGCCCTTCCGCATGACAGACGTCTATGCGGACATCGGCTTCCTGGCCATGGACCTTGAGGATCGGGGCCTGAAAAGCCTGTCCCGTCGATTCGTCAGTCAGTACCTGGAGCTGACCGGCGACTACGCAGGCCTGCAGTTGCTGAATTTCTACAAAGCCTACCGCGCACTGGTCCGCGCCAAAGTGGCGCTGTTCAGCCTGAATGCCGATGCGGACCAGGTGCAGCGCGCCGCAACCCTGCGCCAGTATCGTAACTACGCCAACCTGGCCGAGAGCTACAGCGCGATTCCGTCCAATTTTCTGGCCATCACCCACGGTGTTTCCGCTGTCGGGAAAAGTCAGGTGGCGATGCGGCTGGTGGAAGCGCTCGGTGCTATCCGCCTGCGTTCGGATGTCGAGCGCAAGCGTGTATTTGCAGACCATAGCGACCTGTATTCCGCCGATGTCAGCGCTGCCACCTATCAGCGCCTGAACGAGCTGGCCGGTGTCGTGCTCCGCGCAGGCTTGCCGGTGGTCATCGATGCAACGTATCTGAAGCTCGCACAGCGTCAGGCGACCGCCCAGATTGCCGAGGCGATGGGCGTTCCTTTCCTGATCATTGATTGCGCCGCGCCAAAGGCGGTTATCGAGGGTTGGCTGGCGCAACGCCGGGCACAGAATCAGGACCCTTCCGATGCAACGATGGAAGTGATTGAGGCGCAGCTGGCCAGTCGCGAAGCGCTGACCGCCGACGAGATCCTGCGCAGCCGGCACGTCGAGACCAACGTCAGCGGCGATCTGGACAAGCTGGTCGCGGACATCCGTCAGCATCTGCCGGGCCTGTAACCCGCCGGCCAAACCAGTGGTCGAGTCGTGAAGGATATCGCTTCACGGCTCGACACTGGTGGCATTATAGTGGCGTCAGAATTCCAACAAAGGAGACGTCAGATGAACCAGCCCAAACAGCTCGACTCGCCTCTGTTCGCGCTACTGCGGAAAGACGACGTGACCGCCTTCAATCTCGAACGGCCCAAGCAGGGCCCTGTTGATCTTTCGGGTGGGGATTTTCGTGGTCTCGACCTGCGTGAGCTCAATGCCGAAGAGGTCGATTTCAGCGACGCTTACTTCAGATCTGCGGACCTGCGTGGCGTTGACTTCCGGACAACCAGGCTCGAGGGTGCGAGCATTGCCCACGCGCAGATATCCGGGGCGTACTTCCCGCCAGAGCTGAGTGCTGACGAAATCCTCATGTCGGTCAATTTCGGTACGCGCCTGCGTTATCGCACCCGCTAACGTCATCGCAGCCGCCAAACCTCGCTCTATGCCTCGCCCCGCATGCGCCGCCGTGCCGGGCCCGTACCCGCCTTTCCTCCTCACTTGACCCCTACCGTTCGGCGGCGTGCGCCGCGTTCCACTGACGATTTCTCGCAGACCGATTCGAGGGCGTCTACGCTCAAGAGCATGGTTCGCCTTTTCAGTTTGTGTCGAGCCTACGGAGAGGTTATTACATGGAATGACTAGAAAGGGCTGCAATCATGGACGATGAGTTATTGGGTATGAAGAATCTGGGGAAGACCTCGGTTCAATGGCTTCACGCTGCGGGCATTCACACTGTCGCCGACCTGCGACGTCTTGGCGCAATCCAGGCCTACCGGGCCGTCAAGGTCAGGGGCTTCCGAGCATCCAAAGCGCTGCTGTATTCACTCGAAGGCGCGTTGTCGAATCGCCCTTGGAGCGAGCTGCCTCAAGAATATAAAGACTCTCTGGACACCGAATTGAGGAACGTGAGCCCTGGGGCAATAGGGGAACGCTGAGCTCGCACAGCAAAATAGCTGCAGAACATTGTTGACTTACAAATGAGAATCACTATGATTATCACATCCGGTCGCGAGACTGGCCGATAACCTGAAAGGCTCCTTGGTTCGGACTCTCAGATTATCTCCTCATCAGGCTAATCACGGTTTTTGACCCGGCTCTTTGCCGGGTCTTTTTTTGCCTGCGATTCAAGGGCCTACGCCCAGACGGACCAACAGATCATCCAGCAGGCTGGTCGCCCCGAGCCGCAATCTCCCCTGCTCAAGCCAGCGTGGGCCGAATCGTGCCTTGACCAGATCCATGTGTACCCGCGCTTCATCGAGCGTCCGCACATTTCCGGAAACGTTGATGCCCACATGCGCGCCTGACTCGGCGATGGCCGCAATCAAAATCCGGCTGGCCTGAGGCGTCGCGTTGATGATGTGTTTGCCCGTGCTGGTTTTCAGAAAGTTGGCGCCCTCCTGAATTGCCACACAGCTTGCGCCGTGAATGACCTGCGGATCACGCAGCACGCCGGTTTCCAGCGTAACGGTCAATGCTGCCCGACCGCACCTGGCTTTGCAGGCATTAATGATGTCCGCGCCAATCTGCCTGTCCCCGCCAAGCAACGCGTGAAAGGGGTAGACCAGATCGATTTCGTCGGCACCCGCGAGGATCGCCGCCAGGGTTTCCGACTCGGCGGAGCTGACAGAAGGCGAACCGCTCGGAAAGTTGACCGCGGCCACGACTTTGATCTCCCGCGCATGAAGGCTGTCGAGCGTGCGCCGCGCCAGTCCTGCGAATCGGGGCATTACGCAGACGGCAGCAACATACCCCACAGGTGTCAGGGCTCGATGACACAACGCAATAATCTTTTCCGGCGTGTCGTCGGCGTTCAGCGAAGCCAATTCCATCAGGCCAATAGCCAGTTGCGCCAGTGACGCATCGACCTCATACACGTCAATCGCTTCATTTATATCGTTCATTACACACCCTCAATGCCTTTGCTTGGGGCGACGATAGTCGAGAACGGCTGTGCCTGAACGGCCACAAAGACGCAAAAGAGCAGGCCTACATGATTACAAGAATTGTCCGAAGGACGTTGCCCGCACGAGCAACGGAAGTGGGGCGGCTACGCCGATAAAAGCAGCTGATGCCGTTCGATACGGAGCCCACTTCAGCGAGCGATCACCAGCGGATGCCCACGCTCGGGATGGGGCTGCACCAGAACATCCAGACCGAACACCGACTTTAGCGCTTCAGGCGTCAGCACTTGCTGTGGTGTACCAGACAGATATGCAAGCCCTTGATCCAGCAGCAACAGGCGATCGCAATAACGGGCGGCCAGGTTCAAGTCATGCAGGATTACCATCACCGCGCCGCCACGGTCGGCGAATGCGCGAACGGCCGACAGCGTGGTGTGCTGATGCAGCGGGTCGAGCGCCGAGGTTGGCTCGTCCAGCAACAAAATCTGACCTTCCTCGCCTGGCCACACCTGAGCCAGCACCCGCGCCAGATGAACCCGCTGACACTCGCCTCCCGACAGCGTCAGATAGCTGCGGCCCAGCAGGTGCAGCGCATCGGCGGCCTTAAGGGCGTGCTGGGTGATTTCATCGTCACGTTGCTGACCGCTGTCATGAGGCAAGCGGCCCATCGCAACCACTTCCTCGACCTTGAACGCGAAACTCAATGTCGAACTCTGCGGCAGTACGGCCAGCCGCCGCGCACGCTCGGGGCCACGCCATTGATTGAGGGGAATGTCGTCCAGCAACACTTGGCCGTGGGTCGGGGCAAGCTCGCCGCACAGGGTAGCCATCAGCGTACTTTTCCCGGCACCATTGGGGCCCAGCACGCCAAGCATCTGACCGGGCGCCAATGCCAAGTCGATGTTGACGACCACCTGTTTGCCATCACGCATGATGCCCAGGTCATTGGCGATCAACATCAGCGACGCCCTCGAACCAGCAGGAAAAGGAAAAACGGCGCGCCAATGAACACGGTGACAATCCCGATCGGCAGCTCCGCCGGCGCCATCACCAGTCGGGCGAAGATATCTGCCAAGAGCAGCAGCGTGGCGCCTGCCAGCGCTGAGGCGGGAAGAACAACGCGGTGGTCCGGCCCGGTCAGCAGTCGCACCAGGTGCGGCACGATGAGGCCGATGAAACCGATCAGCCCCGCCGCCGCGACGGCGGCCCCCACACCGAGGGCGATGCACAAAATCAGCTCACGCTTGAGGCGTTCGACCTCGATGCCCAGGTGACGCGCCTCCGATTCTCCCAGCAGCAATGCATTGAGCGCCTTGGCTCGACGCGGCAGCCAGAGGGTAACCGCCACGCAAACCAGCAAAAGAGGCCAGAGCCGGGCATAACTGGCGCCGTTGAGCGTGCCCAGATTCCAGAACGTCAGCGTTCGCAGGCTGGCGTCATCGGCCAGATACGTGAACAGGCCGATGATCGAACCGGCCAGCGCGGTCATCGCCACCCCCGCCAGCAGCATGGTGCTGACGCTGGTTCGGCCATCGCGGCGTCCGAGCCGATAGACGATTGCGGTCACCCCAAGCCCACCGGCGAAAGCGCAGATGGACAGCAGATACGGCTGGAACGCCTCAGGCAAACCGCCCAGGGATGCTCCGGCGACAATGGCCACCGCAGCGCCCAGCGCCGCGCCACTGGAGACCCCGACCAGACCGGGATCGGCGAGGGGATTGCGAAACAACCCTTGCATGGCCACGCCAGACAACGCCAGCACAGCACCGACAGCCAGTCCGAGCAACGTCCGGGGCAGGCGGATCTGGCCCACGATCAGTTCCGCCTGCTGCAGGTTGTCACCCGCCACCGGCACGCCTGCCAGATGAAGAAGTGCGCGCAAGGTGTCCATCATCGGCAGACTGACAGGCCCGAGCGCCAGGGACAGCCATATGGCCAGCAAACAGGCCAGGGCCAGCGGGATGAACAAGGTTCTGGAGCCGAAATCAAACTTCATGGGGTGTTCGAGACCCTGGCGCTAAGGGGGGCTACGTCGGGATAAAACGCATCTGCCAGTGATCTGACTGCGTCCGGCAATCGAGGCCCAAGACCGCCCACCAGTAACGTCGGATCAATTTCGATCACGCGGTTATCCCGAACAGCCTTGGTTGCCCCGAGCAGCGGATTTTCACGCAACAATGCCTCGCGGGGCTGAACACCGTTTTGAGCCCGGTCACTGATAACGAGCACAACAGGACTTAACCCGCTCATGGCCTCAGTGGAAAATACCTTGTAGCCGTTATGGGTCGCCAGATTGCGGCCGCCCGCCTGGTTGATCAGCCAGTCGCCAACAGTCCCGGCCCCAGCCACCATCGGCGCGCCGCCTGCATGGCTGACCAGCAACAGAACACCCGGCACGGCGCGCTTCAGCTGTGTCACTCGGTCATGCTCCTTCGCCAGGCGCTGCAGGTATTGGTCGCTCAACCGCCGTGCCTCGCCCTCCTTCCCCATCAACGCGCCGAGCCGTTCCAGGTTAGCCTGAAGCGCGGGCAGCGCTGCGTTGGCCGATAACACCTCGACCTGCACGCCTGCCGCTTGAATTTGCTGAATGACCGGAGGCGGCCCCATTTCGTCGGTGCCTATCAGCATCTTCGGACGCAACGCGAGGATGCCTTCCGCCGACAATTGCCGTTGATAGCCGATGCCCGGCAGCGATTTGACCGACGCCGGGTGCTGACTCGTGCTGTCCACGCCCACCAGACGCGACTCTCCGCCCAGAGCAACGATCCACTCCGTCAAGGCGCCGCCGGCACTGACCCACCGTTGCGGTTCAGGTGAAGCGGCCGCGGCCAGATGGGCGATAAACAGTCCTGCCATGATCGCGATCAGTTGGGATGCCAAGCGCATAAAAGGTGCGTCCTCTATAAATGAAAGCGCAGTCGATCACCTCTAGTAGGCGCGACTGGCTGGATTTCGTTCATCGACTGGCGGGTTTGACTGCTGGCAGAATGCGCAGCCTGCTACGGCCAGGCATTTGATAATTATTTGCATTTGAGCGTCAAGCGCCAAGGAGACCACGCTGAAATATCTGTGCGACAGCGCTGCGCTGATTGAAGGCAAAAGCCTCGGGTTCGATGTCGATGAGCTCAAGATTCTGGCCGTCCGGCGAGGGGGTCAGGTTTATGTGTACGCCAATCGGTGTCCCCATCGCGGTGTGGCGCTGGAATGGCAGCCCGATGAATTTCTCGATGCCAGCGCCAGTCTGATCCAGTGCGCCACTCACGGTGCGCTGTTCCTGATCGAGAACGGCGAGTGCGTCGCCGGCCCCTGCGAGGGCAAATCCCTGAGGGCTATCGACTGCGGCGAAGACGCTCAGGGCATCTGGATTAATCCAGTGGCACCGGACTGAGCGAGCGCGTTTCCATGAGGTGAATCTCAAGGCGCCGATCAATGCGCACTTCGTCAGGGGTCAGCTCCACGCCATACGCCAGGATTTCAACCCCTGCCGCAGCCGCCTCAAGCAACGCAGCGGCGTAGGCTGCGTCGATTTCGGCGGCGGGCCGGACGGCATCGATGCCTGTGAGGTTCACGCAGTACAGCAACACGGCGCGCACCCCCTCCCTCGCCAGGGCCGCCAATTCACGCAGGTGCTTCGCGCCGCGCTGAGTGACCGCATCGGGAAACGCAGCCACCCGGCTGTCATCAAAACCCAGGGTCACGCTTTTGACTTCCAGGTACAGCGGGCCATCGGGGTAATCCAGGCGGAAGTCGACGCGACTGTTTTCCTGGCCATAGGCAACCTCGCGCTTGAGCGCCGTAAACCCTTCCAACTCCGTGATCACGCCGGCCAGAAGTGCTTCTTCTACCAGCCTGTTGGCGCGCGCGGTGTTGACGCAAGCGAGCCGCCCCTGTGGTGTTTCGGTAATTTCCCAGGTGCCCGGCAGCTTGCGCTTGGGGTCATTGGACCTGCTGAACCAGACGCGACCACCCGGCATCATGCAATTGAACATCGAACCCGTGTTGGGACAGTGAATCGTCAGCCGCTCGCCGCTGGCGGTCTCGATGTCGGCAAGGAAGCGCTTGTAGCGCTGAATCAGCCGGCCTTCTTCAAGTGGAGGTGAGAAACGCATCAGCCTTGCCAACTCCGCAGACCACGGCCTATTCGCTCGACCGCCTCCTGAAGCCGAGGCAGGCTTTGGGTGTAGGCGAATCGCACATGATGCCCGGCGCGGTACCGACCGAAATCCAGCCCGGGCGTGAACGCGACGTGCTCGGTTTCCAGGAAGTGATGGCAGAACGCAAACGCGTCGCCGCCGAACGCGCTGATATCTGCGTATAGATAGAAGGCGCCCTCTGGCTCCACTGCAATGGTGAAGCCCAGTTCGCGCAGCGCCGGAAGCAGGAAGTCGCGACGGCGGGCAAACTCGGCACGACGTTGCTCGAGGATCTCCAGAGTCTGTGGCTCGAAACAGGCGAGTGCCGCACTTTGCGCCATGCTCGGCGCGCTGATGTAAAGATTCTGCGCCAGCTTTTCCAGATCACCGACCGCCGCCTCCGGAGCAACCAGCCAACCGAGTCGCCAACCGGTCATGCCGAAATACTTGGAAAAACTATTCAGCACGAAGGCGTCGTTATCGACTTCCAGCACGCTGCTCGCGTCGGTGCCGTAGGTCAGACCGTGATAGATCTCGTCAACCACCAGGTGCCCATCCCGTGCCTTGAGCGACGCCGAAAGTGCAGCGAGTTCGTCGCGGTGCAGCAATGTCCCGGTCGGATTGGCCGGAGAAGCCACCAGCGCACCCACGCTGTCCTCGTTCCAGTATTGAGCGACCAGATCGGCCGTTAGTTGATAACGCACGTCCGGCCCCACGGGCACCAACTGCGCGGCGCCCTCGACAAGCCGCAGAAAATGCCGGTTGCAGGGGTAACCCGGATCAGCCAAAAGCCAGTGTTTGCCGGGATCGACCAGCAGGCTCGCCGCCAGCAGCAATGCACCCGAGCCGCCCGGCGTGATCAGAATTCTGCCCGGATCGACGTTCACGCCGTAACGCTGAGCGTAAAAGCCCGAGATGGCCTCGCGCAGTTCCGGCAGACCACGGGCCGCCGTATAACGGGTCTTGCCAGCAGCCAACGCCGCCTGACCGGCCTTGATGATCGGCTCGGCGGTGGTGAAATCCGGCTCGCCGATCTCCAGGTGTATAACGTCATGCCCCGCCGCTTGCAGTTCATTCGCCCGCGCCAGCAGCGCCATGACATGAAAGGGTTCTATGGCGCGGCTGCGCGCACTGTAGGGCTGTGGCATGGGCCTTCCTGTGGTGAAGTGTGGGGTGAGGGGTGGCGAGATAAGTCGCCGATTCTACTCATCCGCCCGGGCGGGCTACAGCGTTTATCGGCCTGAGCAGCAGCGACGTGCAGCCGACAGTCCAGAAAACCGGGCGCTCGCGCCGCAGGCACTAAACTCAGCGCAGTGAAAAATAGATAAAACCGGGCGCTCAGGCTGTGGTCATAGTCCACGTGCGTACTGCAGGCCATCCTCGACAACCGGGAGTAGCGCGCTCCGATTCGATCTGGTAAGTTCGCCCGCTTGCAGCCGCAGGGCCGGCAGGTGTCGGCGATGGATCTTAACCTGTGTAATGGCTTAGAAGAGTGAGAGGCGGTCCGTTCATGCCCACCGAAGAAAAGCAAAAGAGCACCCCGGCAATCAGTGGTTTCGAGCCCTACGTCGCGACGAAGGGTGAGGAATACATGGGCGACCCCATGCGCAAGCACTTCACCAAGATCCTGTCCAAGTGGAAACAGGAGTTGATGGTAGAAGTTGACCGCACGGTTGTTCACATGAAGGACGAGGCGGCTAACTTCCCTGACCCTGCAGACCGTGCAAGCCAGGAAGAAGAGTTCGCGCTGGAACTGCGCGCCCGCGATCGTGAGCGCAAGTTGATCAAGAAGATCGACAAGACGCTGCAGCTGATTCAGGACAAGGAATACGGCTGGTGCGAATCGTGCGGCGTCGAGATCGGTATCAAGCGCCTTGAGGCCCGTCCAACGGCCGACATGTGCGTTGACTGCAAAAGCCTTGCTGAAATCAAGGAAAAACAGGTCGGTAAGTGATCCTGTTTATTCAGTAAAAGGACGCCTCGGCGTCCTTTTTTGTTTCCCCGCATTGACCGCCCGTGCGTCCGACGGTGTGGACTGGAATGTACCCTACGGGGGCGTCGCGTTTTCCCACACTGCACGACAGGTCGTCCGGTATTTCGTACGTTTTATTTCCAGTACCATCAGCGCCCATGAAAAACCCTTCTTATATAGGGCGCTTTGCGCCGACCCCCAGCGGTTATCTGCACTTCGGCTCTCTGGTCGCAGCGCTGGCCTCCTATCTCGACGCCCGTTCGGTCGGCGGAAAGTGGCTGATGCGCATGGAAGATATCGACCCTCCCCGCGAGGTGCCGGGTGCCCAGGCGGGGATACTCCAGACCCTCGAAGCCTACGGGTTCGAATGGGACGGCGAACTGGTTAGGCAAAGCGACCGGCATGAGGCTTACCAGGCGATCATCCATCGGTGGTTCAGCCAAGGCCTCGCGTACGCGTGCACCTGTTCGCGCAAGCAACTGGAAGGCTACAACGGCATTTACCCGGGCTTTTGTCGCAACGCGGGGCATTCACCCGAGGACGCCGCCATCCGGATTCGGGTGCCGGAGCTGGAATACCGCTTCGAAGACCGGGTACAGGGCGGGTTTCGTCAGCATCTGGGACGCGATGCGGGGGATTTCATCATTCGTCGCCGGGACGGCTTTTACGCCTACCAACTGGCGGTTGTCCTCGACGACGGCTGGCAAGGCGTAACCGACATCGTACGCGGCGCTGATCTGCTCGACTCCACGCCACGTCAGCTGTACCTGCAGGAACTGCTGGGCCTGCCGCAACCGCGCTACCTTCATGTGCCTCTGATCACCCAACCCGACGGCCACAAACTGGGTAAATCCTACCGCTCGCCACCGCTGCCACCCGATCAGGCCACGCCGTTGCTGCTTCGAGGGCTCCGCGCGCTGGGGCAAAAGGCGCCGGATGAACTGAACCACGCTACGCCCCGAGAGGTACTGGATTGGGCCATTGCCCACTGGAATGCCGATTCGATACCCCGCCTGGGCGCTATCGAGGAAGCTCGAATAGACTGAGCTCGCTCGGCCGATTCACAGGGAGGCAGCACAAAGGTGGCGGAAACGTCGCTTGCAGCGCCATCGCCATCCGTTACCATGCCGCTCCGTCATCGTCTGGTCAGTCAACCTGGGAGGCCAAATGTATATCTATCGATTGGTCCTGCTGCTGGTGGTGGGTATCTACCTGTTTTCCCCGGCCATCATGGACTGGTGGATCGATGCCACCGGCGCCTGGTACAGGCCGTACATGCTGTGGCTGATCCTGATCGTGGTGACCTTCATTCTGCAGAGCCAACGAGATGCCGATGAGCTTTAGCCTGACCCAGATGATTCTGGTCAGTGCCGCCTACCTGACGGTGCTGTTCGGCGTTGCCTGGATCAGTGAACGTGGCCTGATCCCGCGCTGGATCATTCGTCACCCGCTGACCTACACGCTGTCACTTGGCGTCTACGCCAGTGCGTGGGCGTTCTACGGCACGGTGGGGCTGGCTTACGAATACGGCTACGGCTTTCTGTCGAGTTATCTGGGGGTGTCCGGCGCTTTCCTGCTCGCCCCCGTCCTGCTTTACCCCATTCTCAAAATCACCCGCACCTACCAGCTCTCGTCACTGGCCGATCTGTTCGCCTTCCGCTTTCGCAGCACCTGGGCGGGCGCACTGACGACCATCTTTATGCTGATCGGCGTCTTGCCGTTGCTGGCACTGCAGATTCAGGCCGTGGCCGACTCCATTGGCATTCTTACCCGGGAACCCGTGCGCAACTACGTGGCCTTTGCGTTCTGCGTACTGATCACGCTGTTCACCATTTTCTTCGGCTCGCGCCACATCGCCACGCGGGAGAAACACGAAGGGCTGGTGTTCGCCATCGCCTTCGAGTCGGTCATCAAGCTTGTGGCCATCGGTGGCATTGGTCTCTATGCGCTGTACGGCGTGTTCGATGGACCGCAGAGCCTTGAACAGTGGCTGCTGCAAAACCAGAGCGCACTGGCAGCGTTGCACACGCCACTGCAAGAAGGCCCGTGGCGCACGCTGCTGCTGGTGTTCTTCGCCTCGGCCATCGTGATGCCGCACATGTATCACATGACCTTCACCGAAAACCTCAATCCGCGCTCGCTGGTCAGCGCCAGTTGGGGTCTGCCACTGTTTCTGCTGCTGATGAGCCTGGCGGTACCACTGGTGCTCTGGGCCGGATTGAAACTGGGCGCCACCACCAGCCCTGAATATTTCACTCTGGGTATTGGCATTGCCGCGCACAGCAAGACCCTGGCCTTGCTCGGCTATATCGGCGGACTTTCTGCGGCGAGCGGGCTGATCATCGTCACCACGCTGGCGCTGTCCGGCATGGCGCTGAACCATCTGGTGCTGCCGCTTTACCAGCCGCCTGCCGAAGGTAATATCTATCGCTGGCTGAAGTGGACCCGGCGCGGCCTGATTGTTGCGATCATCATGGCCGGCTTTGGCTTTTACCTTTTGCTCGGCGCCAAGCAGAATCTGGCGAATCTGGGCATCGTCGCATTCGTTGCAACATTGCAATTTCTGCCCGGTGTGCTGTCGGTGCTGTACTGGCCGGCCGCCAACCGCCGCGGTTTCATGGCCGGGCTGATCGCCGGCATTGCGGTCTGGACCGTCAGCATGTTGCTGCCGCTGATCGGCGACTTCCAGGGGTTCTACATCCCGCTGCTGAACATGATTTACGTGCTGGATGACACCAGCTGGCACATGGCGGCAATTGCCTCTTTGGCGGCCAACGTGCTGGTGTTTACCCTGATTTCGCTGTTCAGCAATCCCAGCCCCGAAGAAGCGAGCGCAGCCGAGGCCTGCGCGGTGGACAACGTTCGCCGCCCACAGCGTCGCGAGCTGCACGCGGCCTCGCCCCAGGAGTTCGCCACTCAACTGGCCAAACCTCTGGGCGCGAAAGCGGCGCAGAAGGAAGTCGAACAGGCGCTGCGGGATCTTTATCTGCCGTTCGACGAGCGCCGGCCTTATGCGCTGCGGCGTTTGCGCGACCGTATCGAAGCCAACCTCTCCGGCCTGATGGGGCCAAGTGTTGCGCAGGACATGGTCGAAACCTTCCTGCCGTACAAGTCCGGCAGCGAGAACTACGTCACCGAAGACATCCACTTCATCGAAAGCCGCCTCGAGGATTACCACTCCCGCCTCACCGGCCTGGCTGCCGAGCTCGACGCCCTGCGCCGTTATCACCGCCAGACCTTGCAAGAGCTACCGATGGGTGTTTGCTCCCTGGCCAAGGATCAGGAGATCCTGATGTGGAACAAGGCCATGGAAGAGCTGACCGGCATCGGCGCTCAGCGCGTCGTCGGGTCACGGCTCGAGACCATCGTCGATCCCTGGAAGCAGCTGCTGCTGGGCTTCATCAACGTCCCTGACGAGCACTTGCACAAGCAGCGTCTGGGCCTCGACGGTCAGACTCGCTGGCTCAACCTGCACAAGGCCGCCATCGATGAGCCGCTCGCGCCGGGTAACAGCGGGCTGGTGATTCTGGTTGAAGACCTGACCGACACCCAGATGCTTGAAGACAAGCTGGTGCACTCCGAGCGGCTTGCGAGCATTGGCCGACTGGCTGCCGGCGTTGCCCACGAAATCGGCAACCCGATCACCGGCATTGCCTGCCTGGCGCAGAACCTGCGCGAAGAACGCGAAGAAGACAGCGAGCTGACGGAAATCAGCAGCCAGATCATCGAGCAGACCAAGCGCGTTTCCCGCATCGTGCAGTCACTGATGAGCTTCGCCCACGCCGGCGGACATCAACACGCCGACGAACCCGTGTGCCTGGCAGAGGTGGCGCAGGATGCCATTGGTCTGCTGGCGCTGAACCGGCGCAATTACGAAGTGCAGTTCTACAACCTGTGCAACCCGAACCACTGGGTAGACGGCGATCCACAACGTCTCGCACAGGTGTTGATCAATCTGCTGTCCAACGCCCGCGACGCATCGCCCGCCGGCAGTGCGGTACGGGTGAAAAGCGAGGCCTCCGAACACACGGTCGATCTGATCGTCGAAGACGAAGGCAGCGGCATTCCGAAAGCGATCATGGACCGCTTGTTCGAACCTTTCTTCACCACCAAGGATCCGGGCGAAGGAACAGGACTGGGGCTCGCGCTGGTCTATTCCATCGTTGAAGAGCATTATGGACAAATCACCATCGACAGCCCGGCTGACCCCGAGCACCAACGCGGAACCCGGATTCGGGTGACCTTACCGCGACATGTCGAAGCGACGTCCGCCGTGAACTGAGACCGTCGAGAGAACCGAATCAATGCCTCACATTTTGATCGTGGAAGACGAAACCATCATCCGCTCCGCCCTGCGTCGACTGCTGGAACGTAATCAGTACCAGGTCAGCGAAGCCGGATCCGTGCAGGAAGCTCAGGAACGTTTCAGCATCCCTTCGTTTGACCTGATCGTCAGCGATTTACGCCTGCCCGGCGCCCCCGGCACAGAGCTGATCAAGCTCGGCCAAGGCAAGCCGGTGCTGATCATGACCAGTTACGCCAGCCTGCGCTCGGCCGTGGACTCGATGAAAATGGGCGCGGTGGATTACATCGCCAAGCCTTTCGACCACGACGAAATGCTTCAGGCCGTCTCGCGTATCCTGCGTGATCGCCAGACGCTGCAAAGCATGCAGGCCGAACGCGCTGCCACCGCAAAAACTGCGTCAGGCGACAAGTCCGGTCCGGACAACAGCAACGGCGAGATCGGCATCATCGGCTCCTGCCCGCAGATGCAGGACATGTACAGCAAGATCCGCAAAGTCGCGCCAACCGACTCCAACGTGCTGATTCAGGGCGAGTCCGGTACCGGCAAGGAACTGGTGGCCCGCGCGCTGCATAACCTTTCCCGTCGCGCCAAGGCCCCGATGATTTCGGTCAACTGTGCGGCGATCCCTGAATCCCTTATCGAATCCGAACTGTTCGGCCATGAAAAAGGCGCCTTCACCGGTGCCAGCGCCGGGCGCGCCGGTCTGGTTGAAGCGGCGGACGGTGGCACTCTCTTCCTCGATGAGATCGGCGAGCTACCGTTGGAAGCTCAGGCGAGACTCCTGCGCGTCTTGCAGGAAGGCGAAATTCGCCGCGTGGGCTCGGTACAGTCGCAGAAAGTCGACGTGCGCCTGATTGCAGCGACTCACCGCGACCTCAAGAGCCTGGCCAAAGTCGGCCAGTTCCGCGAGGACTTGTACTACCGCCTTCACGTAATCGCGCTGAAGCTGCCCGCATTGCGTGAACGCGGCGCGGACGTCAACGAGATCGCCAATGCGTTTCTGGCGCGGCAAAGCCTCAAGGCCGGCCGCAACGACCTGCGTTTTGCACCGGACGCCGAGCAGGCGATTCGGCACTATTCGTGGCCAGGCAACGTGCGGGAACTGGAGAATGCGGTCGAGCGCGCAGTGATCCTGTGCGAGAGCCCGGACATTTCCGCAGAGCTGCTGGGTATCGATATCGAGCTAAGCGATCTCGACGTTAACGAGTTCATCGGCCTTGCCCCGCAAACGTCAGGCTCGTCAAGTTCCACCGCTGGCGAGCCGACCGAGGACTTGTCGCTGGAGGACTATTTCCAGCACTTCGTCCTGGAGCATCAGGACCACATGACCGAAACCGAGCTGGCCCGCAAGCTGGGCGTCAGCCGCAAATGCCTGTGGGAGCGTCGCCAGCGTCTGGGCATCCCGCGACGCAAGACCGGAGTGGCCAGCGAAACGTGAGTCAACCACTGCGCAGGCTCTGGCACGCGGGTTACGGGCAATGTGAAAAAACTGTTACCTCAAAAACGATGGCGTAACAAAACCGGGGCGTACGGTAACGAACCCCCGGTTTTTTTTTCGCCCGCGCAAAATAGCGTCAATTTGCCACACCCTTGGATTCAGCGGCCTGCAGCTCGTTTTGCAAAAGTTGGCACAGGTACTGCTATAGGTATCCGTACAAGAACAACAAAAATCAGTCACCCGAAACACCAACATAATAAAAACAAGACGAATCGACTCACGCATAACAAGAACAACACGGCGGAGGCGCAGCTAACTGATTGTTTTGGAGAGGCGTTGCATTTGGGACTTGTCCCGCAACCAGGCCGAGAACAACAAAAACTACCCTTAGGTAGAGCCTGAACTGGTTGGATCGATAGATCACTGCCGCACAGCGACCAAAGCAATCCGTTTGCTCTTGACTCCCGATTGGGAGGTTTCACAGGCGAAAGCCGTGAATTGGGCGGTCAACAAAAATAAAAAGCCCATCAGACAATAAAAATAAGAGCACGCACTTTGGGGGAGCTTCGGCTCCCCCAGTAGCATCCGCACTAAACACTTCCCCCCCGCTCGACACCCCGCGCCACGCAGCGCATTCAGTACCCGCACGCACCCATCGCGCTGCCTCCTACACCATCCCCCGACTAAATGCTAGAATCCCCGCCCATCGTGCGGTCACTCTTCGAAATTGGCCGAATATTCCTTCAAACAGTGCCTCCCATGCTGAAGAAGCTGTTCCAGTCATTCCGTTCCCCACTGCGCAAGCCGCAGCAACATGTGCGCACAACGCCTGAAGTGCTCAGCAGCAGCCAGCATTCGTTGCAACGCAATCAATTCAGCCGCTATGCGGTAAACATCGTCGAGCGCCTGCAGACCGCCGGCTACCAGGCCTATCTGGTTGGCGGCTGCGTCCGCGACATGATGCTCGGCATCACTCCCAAGGATTTCGACGTCGCCACCAGTGCCACGCCCGAGCAGATCCGCGCCGAGTTTCGCAACGCCCGTATCATCGGCCGCCGCTTCAAGCTGGTTCACATCCATTTCGGCCGTGAAATCATTGAAGTCGCGACCTTCCGCGCCAATCACCCGATCGATGACGAAGATGAAGACAGCAACCAGTCTTCACGTAACGAGAGCGGGCGCATTCTGCGTGACAACGTCTACGGCACCCTCGAAGACGACGCCCAGCGTCGCGACTTCACGATCAACGCCCTGTATTACGATCCGGTCACCGAGCGCGTCCTCGATTACGCCAATGGTGTGCACGACATCCGCAATCGCCTGATTCGTCTGATCGGTGATCCACAGCAGCGTTACAAGGAAGACCCGGTGCGCATGCTGCGGGCCGTGCGTTTCGCCGCCAAGCTGGATTTCGGTATCGAGAAGCACAGCGCCACGCCCATCCGCCCGCTGGCGCCCATGCTGCGCGACATCCCTTCGGCACGTCTGTTTGAAGAAGTCTTGAAGCTGTTCCTCTCGGGTTATGCCGAAGCGACGTTCGAGATGCTCGTCGATCTCGAATTGTTCGAGCCCCTGTTTCCGGCCAGCTCCAAAGCGCTGGAATACAATCCGACCTATACCCACACGCTGATCAGCGAAGCGCTGGCCAACACCGATCTGCGCATCAAGCAGAACAAACCGGTCACCCCGGCGTTCCTGTTTGCCGCATTGCTGTGGCCTGCCCTGCCCGCGCGCGTGCTGCGTCTGCAAGAGCGCGGTATGCCGCCGATCCCGGCTATGCAGGAAGCGGCTCACGAGCTGATCACCGAACAGTGCCAGCGAATCGCGATTCCGAAACGCTTCACCATGCCGATCCGCGAGATCTGGGACATGCAGGAACGTCTGCCGCGCCGCTCGGGCAAGCGCGCCGACCTGCTCCTGGAAAACCCGCGCTTCCGTGCCGGCTACGACTTTCTGTTGCTACGTGAGTTGGCCGGCGAAGAAACCGACGGGCTGGGTGAATGGTGGACGGATTATCAGGACGCCAACGATTCCGGACGCCGCGACATGATTCGTGACCTGGGCAGCAAGCCCGACGCTACCGGCCAGGCTCCGCGCAAACGCCGTCGCAGCAGCAGCGGCAAGCGCAAACGCGCCGGCGTCGACGGGGCGGAATAGCACCCGATGATCGAGCGCGTTTACGTCGGCCTGGGCAGCAACCTGGCCGACCCCGCCGAACAATTGCGAGAAGCGATCAAGGCCATGGGCCTGTTACCGCAGAGCAGTCTGTCAGGCATTTCGTCCTTTTATGTCAGCGACTCGCTGTTGCCGGGTCAGCCGCGTTACACCAATGCAGTCGCGGCGCTCGACACCTCGCTCCCTCCTCTCGCGCTGCTTGATGCCTTGCAAGGCATCGAAAACGATCAGGGCCGCGAGCGCCTTGAACGCTGGGGGCCGCGCACGCTGGACCTCGACATCTTGCTGTTTGGCGATCGCCTTATCGATGAGCCGAGACTGAAGGTGCCGCATTATCAAATGCAGGTGCGCGCGTTCGTGCTGTACCCACTGGCCGAGTTGGCGCCGGGGATCACCCTCGCCGATGGCCGCGCGCTGAATGATTTGCTTGCCCAGTGCCCGTTCGAAGGCCTGGAACGATTGCCGAGCTGACGCCGTTCTGCAGGCACGTTCAAACCGGTAACACCCGGAATTGACTTCCCGCCCCCTCCTCACGAAGATAAGCGTCCCAAAGCCGGGCGACCGGCCACAAGGCGCGGATCAGGCCGTTGCAAACATCGCGAAACGACGATGTGCCTGCCTCCCAAGATGAATCACGCGTTGCTCGCCGCAGTATTCACAGCGCCTGAATGAGGACTTTCCATGCCCGATATCACCGTTACGTCCCTGCTGGCTCTGAAGCAGAAAGGTGAAAAAATCACCATGCTGACCTGCTACGACGCGACTTTTGCCCACACCGCCAGCCAGGCCGGCGTGGAAGTGCTGCTGGTCGGCGACTCGCTGGGCATGGTCCTTCAGGGCCACGACAGCACGCTGCCCGTCACCACCGCTGAAATGGCGTACCACGTGGCCGGCGTCAAACGCGGCAACCAGGGCGCGCTGATTCTGGTGGATCTGCCGTTCATGTCCTACGCCAGCCCCGAGCAGACCTTCGCCAACAGCGCCACGCTGATGCAAGCGGGTGCGCACATGGTCAAGATTGAAGGCGCGGCATGGCTTGCCGACTCGATCCGGCTGCTGGCCGAGCGCGGCGTTCCAGTGTGCGCGCACATGGGCCTGACGCCCCAGGCGGTCAACGTGCTGGGCGGCTATAAAGTGCAGGGTCGTCTGGAGTCGCAGGCGCGGCAAATGCGGGCCGACGCGATTACCCTTGAGCAGGCCGGCGCCGCGATGATTCTGCTGGAATGCGTGCCGAGCGGACTGGCCCAGGAAATCACCCACGCCGTGAAAATTCCGGTGATCGGGATTGGCGCCGGCAGCGCCACAGACGGTCAGGTGCTGGTGCTTCACGATATGCTCGGGCTGTCGATCACCGGCCGTGTTCCCAAGTTCGTGAAGAACTTCATGGCCGGTCAGCCGGACATTCAGTCAGCGATCGCCGCTTACGTCAGCGCGGTCAAGGACGTCAGCTTCCCCGCCCCAGAACACGGATTCTCGGCATGAACACAGTTAAAACCGTTCGCGAGTTGCGCGCCGTCGTTGCCCGCGCACGCAGCGAAGGCAAGCGCATCGCCCTGGTGCCCACCATGGGCAACCTGCACAGCGGCCACATCGCGCTAGTCACCAAAGCCGTTCAACGGGCTGATTTCGTGATCGCCAGCATCTTCGTCAACCCGCTTCAGTTCGGTCCCAACGAAGACCTTGCGTCGTACCCGCGCACCCTCGCCGCCGATCAGGAGCAGTTGCTCCAGGCCGGTTGCCACCTGTTGTTCACGCCGACGGTCGAAGAAATGTACCCCCATGGCATGGCTGATCAGACCATCGTGCGGGTGCCGGTGGTGTCCGAAGGCCTGTGTGGCGGCAGCCGTCCCGGTCACTTTGACGGCGTTTCGACGGTGGTCAGCAAGCTGTTCAACATGGTGCAGCCGGACATCGCAATTTTTGG
This sequence comes from Pseudomonas sp. W2-17, assembly GCF_041060445.1. Classification (NCBI taxonomy): domain Bacteria; kingdom Pseudomonadati; phylum Pseudomonadota; class Gammaproteobacteria; order Pseudomonadales; family Pseudomonadaceae; genus Pseudomonas; species Pseudomonas sp. W2-17. Next base: position 30,051 of record NZ_JAUFNS010000029.1, read on the forward strand.
TCAGAAGGATTTCCAGCAACTGGCCGTCGTCAATGCGCTGGTGCGTGACCTGAACATGCCCATTCAAATCATCGGCGAACCCACCGTGCGTGCCGCCGATGACCTGGCCCTGTCGTCGCGCAATGGCTACCTGACTGAAGACCAGCGCGCTGCAGCGCCTGCGTTGTACCGGGTGATCAAACAGATCGGCACGGCATTGCAGAATGGCGAACAGGATCATCAGCAGTTGGTCGGCGATGGCGTCAAAGCCCTCGAAGCCGCGGGCTTCCGTCCTGATTACCTGGAAATTCGCAATGCAGTCAGCCTGCGTCCTGCGAGCCCGGATGATCATGATCTGGTGGTGCTGGGCGCGGCGTTTATGGGCAAGACGCGCCTGATCGACAACCTGCATCTGATCAAGGAATAACCTGCCCGCCCGGCTGAAGAACGCATCCGGTCACGTGTAAAGCAAAAGTCACGTGATCGGATGACCATCTGCGCCTATGCTCACTGCGCGAAACCGAGTGTGAAGCGCAGGCTTCGGCCTTTGCAGGGCGCTGGCGATGAACTTAGCCACACCCGCAATGCCATACCGATACAGTTCGTGTCAGACCAGCAACTCTACTCCGTGAGAAAAAGTACCGAGCAAAGGTAAAGCAAGGCGCAGACATCGGCGTTGCCGGGGACTAGTCTCTTATGCATCCACGAATTCATGTCCAATCCTGCTTTTCAGTGTCCAAAAGGCAGTTCAAGTACAAGGAAACCCGCAGCGATGGCGTACTACCGCACTCCTCATGACGTCACCACCCTGCCCGCCTGGCAGGCGCTCAAAGATCACCGCCAAGCGATGCAAAATTTCAGCATGCGCGAAGCATTCAACGCAGACCCCAAGCGTTTCGACGAATTTACGCTCAGCAGTGCCGGTCTGTTTCTCGACTACTCGAAGAACCTGATCACCGCCGAGACCCGTCAGTTGCTGGTCAATCTGGCCAATGAAGTCGGCCTGAAAGACGCCATCAAGGCGCAGTACGACGGCGAATTGGTTAACGCTTCGGAAGGTCGCCCTGCGCTGCATACCGCGCTGCGTCGCCCGGTGGGCGACAAGCTGCTGGTCAACGGCGTTAACGTGATGCCGGAAGTGCACAAGGTGCTGAACCAGATCACGGATCTGGTCGGGCGCATCCACGACGGCCTGTGGCGCGGCTACACCGAAAAGCCGATCACCGATGTGGTCAATATCGGCATCGGCGGCTCGTTTCTGGGCCCTGAGCTGGTGTCCGAAGCGCTGCTGTCCTACGCGCAGAAAGGAGTTCGCTGCCATTATCTGGCGAACATCGACGGCACCGAGCTGCACGAGCTGACCCAGAAGCTGCGCGCCGAAACCACGTTGTTCATCGTTTCGTCCAAGACCTTCACCACCCTCGAAACCCTGAAGAACGCCACCGCTGCCCGCGCCTGGTACCTCGCCCAAGGCGGGTCCGAAGCCGAGCTGTATCGTCACTTCATCGCGGTGTCGAGCAACAATGCTGCGGCAGTTGCGTTTGGCATTCGTGAAGAAAACATCTTCCCGATGTGGGACTGGGTCGGCGGCCGTTACTCGCTGTGGTCGGCCATCGGCCTGCCTATTGCGCTGGCGATCGGCATGTCCAACTTCAAGGAGCTGTTGTCCGGCGCCTACACCATGGATCAGCACTTCCAGAACGCCGAGTTCGAAGAGAACATGCCGGTCCTGCTGGGCTTGCTGGGTATCTGGTACGGAAATTTCTGGGGCGCGCAAAGCCACGCGATCCTGCCGTACGACCATTACCTGCGCAACATCACCAAGCACTTGCAACAGCTGGACATGGAATCCAACGGCAAGAGCGTTCGCCAGGACGGCGTGCCAGTCAAAACCGACACGGGTCCGGTCATCTGGGGTGGCGTTGGCGCGAACGGCCAGCATGCATACCATCAGTTGCTGCACCAGGGCACCCAGATGATCCCGGCCGACTTCATCGTGCCAATCGTCAGCTTCAACCCGGTGTCCGACCACCACCAGTGGCTGTACGCCAACTGCCTGTCCCAGAGTCAGGCCTTGATGCAGGGTAAAACCCGCCCCGAAGCGGAAGCCGAACTGCGCGCCAAGGGCGTACCGGAAGACGAAGTGCAGCGTGTCGCGCCGCACAAGGTCATTCCGGGCAACCGTCCGAGCAACACCATTGTCGTCGAGCGCATCAGCCCTCGCCGTCTGGGCGCACTGGTCGCGATGTACGAGCATAAAGTGTTCGTGCAAAGCGTGGTCTGGGGCACGAATGCCTTCGACCAATGGGGCGTTGAACTGGGCAAGGAGCTGGGCAAAGGCGTTTACAGCCGTCTTGTCGGCACCGACGAAACTGTCGCTGAAGACGCGTCGACCCAGGGCCTGATCAACTACTTCCGCGGTCGTCACCGCGGCTGATCTGCCGTCCTGTAACACCTCGAAACCCGCTCTCTCGCAAGAGGCAGCGGGTTTCGTGCATCTGCGTGTCTCAGTCTTCTATGTCGGGAAGCACCGTCGGATCGAGTTGAACGGTGTGCTGCGCCGGATTGCGCACGCAGAGCAACTGATCGTCACGCCGCCCTTCCTTCGGGCCGACGCGCCGCAGGTGCATCAACGACCCGCACCAGGGGCATTGCGCAGTCAGACGATTCACCCTCAGACGCCCCGCCTTGCTGATCTCCAGATAGTGCCGGGAGCCGAAGAAATGCTCGAATTTATGTCGCCGAAGCAGGGCCGACATCCCGACGGCCATGACCCCAACGATGAATGAAAACATGAACAACGTTGACCACGAGCTCTGCCCGCCCAATGGCGGCTGGAACAGGGTGAAGTACAGCCCGATCAGGCTGGCGATTCCCGTGATATACCCAAAGACAGAGACGTTGTGGCTGTCGAGGCTGCGCCCGCCAAACGCCGGGTGGCGCTCGATGTGCAGTTGCTCGGGTGTGAAGGTGGGGCGTTCGTTGTGACTGATGTTCACGTTGGCGCCACGAAAGTCGCCGACGCCGACGTTCAGGCTGTGGTCGCCGCTTTGATTGCCATGGTTATCGTTCGACAAAAGTGGGCTCCTGAAGCATGACCGCGGGAATGGCCGGCGATTGTCACTGCATTCACGCGTGCCAGACATCAGCCGCGTCCGGAACTTGAGTGGGAATTCGAGACACTTTCTGTCATATATTTCCGAAGGAGACAGCCTGCCTAGTCACCGCCACCTCCGCGCCCTTTCACACTTTCACGGATCTCCATGGAATTCATACGTACGCGCATCGAAACCCAGGTCATGAGCATGACCGGCCTGGCGCTGGGCCAGCTGGACATGGAAAACCCAAAGGGCGACCCCGGCTTATATGGGCCGCAGGCCGTGTGCTGGCGTGTGCACGGGGATTTTCCGAGCATGCTGATCGGCGGGATCTGCGCGTTGATGCTGCAAATGCTCCATCCGCGGGTGCTGGCCGGGGTCTGGGATCACTCCAATTTCCGCGAGGACATGCTTGGTCGGCTGCGGCGAACCGGGCAGTTCATCTCAGGCACGACCTTCGGTTCGACCCATGACGCCAACTGGCTGATCGACAAAGTGCGCGGGATTCACTCGAAGATCAGCGGTACCACCCCGGACGGCAGCGTCTACCACGCCAACGATCCGGAGCTGCTGACCTGGGTGCATGTGGCAGAAGTCAGCAGTTTCCTCGCAGCGCATTTGCGCTATCTGAATCCAGACATGTCGCGGGAAGATCAGGACAGGTACTACGCCGAGACGGCCATGGTCGCCGAGCGGCTGGGCGCGCGCGGGGTGCCGCATTCAGTACAAGAGGTCGACGCATACGTTCGCAAGATGGGCTCGCAACTGCTGTGCGACGAACGCACGCTGGAAGTGCTGCATGTCTTGCGCAACGCCCCTGCGCCAAGCCGGCTCGCCAAACCCATGGGCAACCTGATGATGCAGGCGGGCACTGAGTTGCTGCCTGACTGGGCCAGCGAGATGTTGGGCATTCATCATGGCGCGCTTGCACGCACGATGATCCGCGCTGGCATCAACCGCACCGCGCCCGTGCTGCGTTGGGCAGTGCGCAACGCGTCGGTTCATCGGGCGAAACGGAGGATGGGGGTGGTTTGATCGCCGTAGCAGCGAAATCCGGGCGACAAAGGGCTTAAATTATCATCGTCATTCATGCAACCATGCTCTCCCTTGATCCGGCTGCCCGTCCTGTTTTCTTCACCTTTTTCATGCCCGGGCCGGCGCCGCGTCGCACACCACTGAGGATTCGCACCATGCAAGACGTCGTAATCGTTGCCGCTACCCGCACCGCGGTGGGCAGTTTCCAGGGCTCGCTGGCGAATATTCCGGCAGTGGATCTCGGCGCTACCGTTATCCGTCAACTGCTCGCGCAGACCGGTCTGGACGGTGGGCAGGTCGATGAGGTGATCATGGGCCAGGTGCTGACGGCGGGCGCCGGGCAGAATCCAGCACGTCAGGCTGCGATCAAGGCGGGTTTGCCGTTCACAGTGCCGGCCATGACGCTGAACAAGGTCTGCGGCTCGGGCCTCAAGGCGCTGCATCTGGGGACCCAGGCGATTCGTTGCGGTGATGCGGAGGTGATCATCGCCGGAGGCCAGGAAAACATGAGCCTGTCGAACTATGTGATGCCGGGCGCGCGAACCGGTCTGCGCATGGGCCACGCGACGATGGTCGACACGATGATCAGCGACGGTCTGTGGGACGCTTTCAACGATTACCACATGGGCATCACTGCCGAGAACCTGGCCGAGAAATACGACATCAGCCGTGAGGCGCAGGATGCGTTTGCGGCTGCGTCGCAACAGAAAGCTGCGGCGGCCATCGAGGCCGGGCGCTTCGTGGATGAAATCACCCCGGTCCTGATTCCTCAGCGCAAAGGCGATCCGCTGTCCTTCGCCATCGACGAGCAGCCACGCGCGGGCACCACCGCTGAATCCCTGGGCAAGCTCAAGCCGGCGTTCAAAAAGGACGGCTCGGTCACGGCAGGTAATGCGTCATCGCTGAACGACGGTGCGGCGGCGGTCATTCTGATGAGCGCCCGCAAAGCGGAAGAACTGGGCTTGCCGGTGCTGGCGCGGATTGCGGCTTACGCGAACGCGGGTGTTGACCCGGCGATCATGGGCATCGGCCCGGTGAGCGCAACTCGCCGCTGCCTGGACAAGGCGGGTTGGTCGCTGGAGGAGCTGGATCTGATCGAAGCCAACGAAGCCTTCGCTGCGCAATCCTTGTCGGTTGGCAAGGAACTGGGCTGGGACATGGACAAGGTCAACGTCAACGGCGGCGCCATCGCCATCGGCCACCCGATCGGCGCATCGGGCTGCCGCGTGCTGGTGACCCTGCTGCACGAAATGATCAAGCGCGACGCGAAGAAAGGCCTGGCGACGCTGTGCATTGGCGGCGGACAAGGCGTGGCGCTGGCGTTGGCCCGGCCATAAAAGCCTGGCCGAAACTGAAGTGTAGGACCGGCTTCAGCCGGGAAGAAGCCGGTGCGAATACCCTTTCGCGGTGTGACGCCCGACGCTTTCCCGGCTAAAACCAGTCCCACTAAAAGCACGCGCTCGGTCAGTGGGACCGGCTTCAGCCGGGAAGAGGCCAGCTCAAACGCCCTCACTTTCGCGGCGTCACGCCTGACGCATTCCCGGCTAAAACCAGTCCCACTAAACGCACGCGCTCGGTCAGTGGGACCGGCGTCACATGCACATCACTGCCAGCCAAACCTGCGGACATAGAACCCCTTCACCGCCTGAGTCAGCGCCACGTACCCGATCAGGATCAGCGGCAGGATGGCGAAGTACAGCGGTGGCAGCGCCTCCAACTTGAAGTAGTGCGCCAGCGGCCCCATCGGCAGGAAGATGCCCACGGCCATGATCACCCCGGTCATCACCATCAACGGCATCGCCGCGCGGCTTTGCAGGAACGGGATTTTCGGCGTGCGGATCATGTGCACGATCAGTGTCTGCGTCAGCAGGCCCACGACAAACCAGCCGGACTGGAACAGGGTCTGATGCTCAGGCGTGTTGGCGCCGAACACGTACCACATGACCGCGAACGTAGTGATGTCAAAGATCGAGCTGATCGGCCCGAAAAACAGCATGAAGCGTCCCACATCCGCAGGCTGCCAGCGCTGAGGTTTTTTCAGCAGTTCCTCATCGACGTTATCGAACGGAATGGCGATCTGGGAGATGTCGTACAGCAGGTTCTGCACCAGCAGGTGCATCGGCAGCATTGGCAGAAACGGGATAAACGCACTGGCGACCAGCACCGAGAATACGTTGCCGAAGTTGGAACTGGCCGTCATCTTGATGTACTTGAGCATGTTGGCGAAGGTCCGGCGCCCTTCCAGCACGCCCTCCTCCAGCACCATCAGGCTCTTCTCCAGCAGAATGATGTCGGCGGCTTCCTTGGCGATGTCCACCGCAGTGTCCACGGAAATACCGATGTCGGCCGTGCGCAGCGCAGGCGCGTCGTTGATGCCGTCGCCCATGAAACCCACCACGTGCCCGTTGGCCTTGAGCAGCCGCACGATGCGCTCCTTGTGGGAAGGCGTCAGCTTGGCGAACACATTGGTCGTTTCGACCGCGACCGCCAGCTCAGCGTCGCTCATGCGCTCGATATCACCGCCCAGCAGCAGGCCCTGACGTTCCAGACCGACTTCGCGGCAGATCTTCGCGGTGACGCGCTCGTTGTCGCCGGTCAGCACTTTCACCGCCACGCCATGCTCGGCCAGCGCTTTAAGCGCCGGTGCCGTGCTTTCCTTCGGTGGATCGAGAAACGCCACATAACCGATCAGGGTCAGGTCGCTTTCGTCAGCCAGACCATACGTGTCGCGGCCCGCCTCCATAGGACGTGCTGCCACTGCCACCACGCGCAAGCCTTCTTCGTTGAATGCAGCGGTGACGTTCAGAATGCGCTCGAGCAATTCAGGCGTCAGCGCTTCTTCGGCATCGCCATGACGCACGCGGTTGCACACGCTCAGCACTTCTTCCAGCGCGCCTTTGCAGATCAGCAGATGCGGTTCGCGCTGCTGTTGCACCACCACCGACATGCGCCGGCGATTGAAGTCGAACGGGACCTCATCGACCTTGCTGAACGCGGTGCCGACTTGCAGCTCGCGATGAATCTCGACGTGCTCCAGCACCGCGACGTCCAGCAGGTTTTTCAGGCCGGTCTGGTAGTAGCTGTTGAGGTAGGCCATTTCCAGCACGTCGTCGGACTCGTCGCCCCAGACGTCAACGTGGCGTGCGAGAAAAATCTTGTCCTGGGTCAGCGTGCCGGTCTTGTCGGTGCACAGCACGTCCATGGCGCCGAAGTTCTGGATGGCGTCGAGGCGCTTGACGATGACTTTCTTGCGCGACAGGAACACCGCGCCCTTGGCCAGCGTCGAGGTGACGATCATCGGCAGCATTTCCGGGGTCAGCCCGACCGCGATGGACAGCGCGAACAGCAGCGCTTCCATCCAGTCGCCCTTGGTGAAGCCGTTGATGAACAGCACCAGCGGCGCCATCACGAACATGAAGCGGATCAGCAGCCAGCTGACTTTATTGACGCCTGCCTGAAACGAGGTCGGCGCACGATCAGTGGCGCTGACCCGCTGCGCCAGTGCGCCGAAATAGGTGTTGTTGCCGGTGGCCAGAATGACGCCCGTCGCCGCGCCGGATACCACGTTGGTGCCCATGAACAGGATGTTTTCCAGGTCCAGCGGGTTGACCGTATCAACGCCCTGTCGCCGCGCGAATTTCTCCACCGGCATGGATTCGCCGGTCATCGCGGCCTGGCTGACGAACAGGTCCTTGGCGCTCAGCACGCGGCAGTCCGCTGGGATCATGTCGCCGGCAGACAGCACGATCAGGTCGCCCGGTACCAGTTGCTTGATCGGCAGTTCGATTCGTTTTTGCTTTGCGTTATCGGCAGGGTCGAACGTGCTGTCAGCACGGCGCATGACGGTCGCCGTGTTACTAACCATCGCCTTGAGCGCGTCGGCGGCCTGATTGGAGCGCGCCTCCTGCCAGAAACGCAGCAGTGTGGAGAGCACGACCATGGAGAAAATCACCGTGGCGGCTTTCATGTCTTCGGTCAGCCACGAGATGAACGCCAGCAGGGTCAGCAGCAGATTGAACGGGTTTTTGTAGCAGTGCCACAGGTGCACCCACCATGGCAGCGGCTGTTCGTGCTCGACTTCGTTGAGGCCGTGTTGCTCGCGCAGGCTTTGCGCTTCGGTTTCGGTGAGACCGTCGGCGTGGCTGCTCAGGCGTGCGAGCAATTCAGGCACCTCGCTGCTGGCACCCCGTGTCAGGGTTTGCGCCAGGGTGGGCGGCACTTCGCGGCTGACGGTTGCGTCGGTCACGCTGTCGAGCGTCGCCAGCCGACGAAAGTGCCGGCCGAGTTTGCGGGTGCGGACGAAGTCTGCGAGGAATTCTTTCAGGAGGGTGTACTTCATGGTTATGTCCCCTGGACTGAAGGCTGCTGGAGCTGAGAGCACAGGAACCTTGAGCGGGTACGGCCGACCTCAGGCGCCGCGCTCGTTCATGGGCAGGCGCCGCAGGCTGGCCCGCGCAGCAAAAGCCGCGCGCGTCCGATACGCAGACGAACGATAGAGGCGTCGGTCATCACGCAGGATTGGGCGTCAGGGAAAGGACAGGAGAGCGGGCTCTGATCAGAGTCCGCTGGCACTGCCGCTTCTCACGTTGTCGGCGAGATAGCGGCAGTGAAAAGACTGCGCGTTATCGTGCCGAGGATTGGCCGGTCGTCATCACCGGCTGACGTCTGTCACTCGAACAAGTACCCACTGTGGGTCTCCGCATTGGTTGAAAACGGGCGAAGCATACGCCCGGGTTTTATGAGAGTAAATCGCCAGCACGGAGGGTGTGGGGGTTTTGTAGAAGTCTTCAGGAACGGTTCAGGAACCGGGGGATGACGCCCCTTGTAGGAGTGAGCTTGCTCGCACATGCGTCATATCTGAGACCCCAAGGTTGAACTGATTCACCTCAGTTTCTGTAGGAGTGAGCTTGCTCGCGATGGCGTTATGTCTGCGAAGAGGATGTCGTCTGACACGCCGCTATCGCGAGCAAGCTCACTCCTACAGTGGTTTGCGGCGAGGGCAGTGCGAAAGTCCGTAGAAGCTTGCTGGCGAACGGGCGGCAACACCGGCATTGGCCTTGCTGATAAACTCCCACGCCCTCATTCCTGCCCCAAGGCCGAGCATGTCTTCGTTGAATCAGGCGCTCAGCGTCGCCCTCGATAATCGTCAAACCCTGCTGGCGGAACTGCACGCCCAAGGCACCGACTGTTATCGCCTGTTCCACGGCAGCCAGGAAGGCGCGAGCGGGCTGACGGTCGACCGCTACGGCCCGCAACTGCTGGTGCAGAGTTTCCACAACAGCCTGGATCTTGATTCGCTGCTCGCGCTGCATGCCACCGTCAATGCGCGGCTGGGCCTGGAATTGATGCTGGTTTACAACGACCGCTCCCAGGGCAATTCGCGGGTTGACCGGACTGACCCGATCTATAAAGCCGACGACGCTGCGCTGGCCGATCTGATCGGCCATGAATGGGGCCTGAATTACCGGGTGCGCGGTCGTCATGCCGGGCAGGATCCATTGCTGTTCCTCGACCTGCGCAACGCCCGCGGCTGGGTCAAGCAACATGCCGCCGGCAAGAGCGTGCTCAATCTGTTCGCTTACACCTGCGGCGTTGGCCTGAGTGCAGCGGCGGGTGGCGCGCGCGAGGTGTGCAACCTGGATTTCGCCGAGGGCAACCTGGCGGTCGGGCGCGAGAACGGCCTGCTCAATCCGCAGCTGCCGACCATGCAGTTCGTCCAGTCCGATTACTTCCCGGCCATTCGCCAATTGGCCGGGCTGCCCATCGCTTCCCGTCGCGGCCACAAGCTGCCGAGTTACGTGCGCCTTGAGCAACGCCAATACGATCTGGTCCTGCTGGACCCGCCGGCCTGGGCCAAGAGCGCCTTCGGCACGGTGGATCTGCTGCGTGATTACCAAAGCCTGCTGAAACCCGCGCTGCTGACCACCGCCGAAGACGGCGTGCTGATCTGCTGCAACAATCTGGCGAAAGTCAGCCTGGACGATTGGCGCGAGCAAGTGCTGCGTTGCGCCAGCAAGATCGGCCGACCCGTGCGCGACTGCCAGGTGCTGACCCCGGGCGCCGACTTTCCGTCACAGGATCAACAGCCCCCGCTCAAGACATTGATCTTGCAGCTGTGATGCTCAAACGGGCCTGAGGAAATTTCCCACACGGATTGAAGCGACTGGATTCGGAACCAGATTGGCGTGCCATACTCCAAGGACCTCCCATCGAGAGAGTCGGCGACCTACATGCCCAAAGGATTGAAACGCGCCATCGGCGCCCTGCTGGCCGTCTTCGCCATTTACAGCGTGCTGGGGTTTCTGATCCTGCCAGGCGTTGCATTGCGAACCATCAATCAACAGCTGGCCAATTACAGCACGGTGCCGGCCAGGCTCGACCGTCTTGAGCTCAATCCCTACAGCCTTGAAGTCACCCTCTGGGGCCTGAACGTCGGCACTCCGGGCAAGGAACAGGTCGCTTTCGCACGGCTTTACGCCAACCTGCAAATCGACAGCCTGTGGACCAAGGCCCTGCACCTCAAGGCCGTCGAACTCGACAAACCCAAGACCGAGCTGCTGTTCGCCAAGGACGGAACGCTCAACCTGGCTGGCCTGTTCAAGCTGCCTGCCAGCGAACCCGCAAAACCAGACGAACCTCCAGGCAAGCCATTTCCGCTGCGTATCGGCGAGATCAAGCTGGCCGACGGTTACGTGCATTTCCAGGACATGCGCCCCAGCGAGCCGATCGAGTTTCTCTACGACGCGCTGAATTTCGAGCTGAAAAACCTCAGCACACTGCCGGAAGACAACGCCGACATGACCCTGGTCGCCGCAGGGCCTGAAGGCGGTCAGATCGACTGGGTCGGGCGCATCAGCCTGGTGCCGATCGCGTCGGAAGGCACGCTCAAAGTCACCGATGGCAAGATGAAAGTCTGGTGGCCCTACGTTCGCGATGCCCTGCCGCTGGTGCTCAAAGACGGCGTGCTCAATTTCAACACCCACTACACACTCAGTCTGGCCAAGGAGACCGAGCTGCTGCTGGACAACACGTCCTTGAGCGTCGCGCCCTTCGCCATCGATGCCCCGGACGGCAGACCGCTGGCTCGCCTGAAAAAACTGAGCGTGAGCGAGACGTCGATCGATCTGGCCAAGCAGTTGGTGACCGTCGGCAAGATTCGCAGCGACGGCCTGGAAACCTGGGCGACGCGTGAGTCGGACGGTGAGCTGGACTGGCAGAAGCTGTTCGCCAGCCAGCCTGCTAAAGCGCAGGCGAAAAAAGTTGAGGCTGAAAAGCAGCAGCCCGCGACCGCCACCGCCACCGCCACCGGCACTGAAACCACCGCCAGCGCAAAACCAGCGGCGCCGAGCAAGCCGTGGCAGGTGTTGCTGCGCGATACGCAGCTGCGCGACTACCGCATTCACCTCGCCGACAAGGTGCCGAAAGAGCCTGTTGCGGTTGATGTCGGTCCGCTGAACCTGGACCTGACCGGCTTCGACAGCCTCAACAAGTCCCCCTTCAAGCTCAAACTCGATACCGGCGTGGGCAAGCAAGGCAAGCTGACCGCCGAGGGCGAGGTGAATCTGGCGCCGGTTCGCGCCAATCTCAATGTCACCACCCGCGATATCGACCTGCGGGTCGCGCAGTCCTACGTCACGCCATTCATTCGTCTGGAAGTTCGGAGCGGCATGCTCAACAGCGATCTGGCAGTCGACCTGAAAAGCACGGAGCCCTTGGCGCTGGGCATTACCGGCAAGGCGCAGGTCGACCAGTTGCACACCCTAGACACCCTCAAGTCGCGGGATTTCGTGAAGTGGCAGCGGCTGAATGTCGAGGGGCTGAATTTCCAGCTCGGCGACAGCCTGACCATCGCTACGATCAACATTGATCAGCCCTATGCCCGATTCATGATTGCCGACGATCGCTCGACCAATATCGACGACCTGCTGATTCCTCAGCCTGCTGATCAACCCCCTGCCGCGCCGAAAGCCAAGGCTGCCGCCAGTAGCGAAAAGCCGATGGGCATTCGCATTGGCGAAGTGAACATCACCAACGGGTCGGCCAACTTCGCCGACTTCAGCCTCACGCCGAACTTCGCCACGGCCGTTCAGCAGCTCAACGGTAAGATCGGCACGCTGGATAACCGCCAGGACAAACCGGCGACGGTGAACATCAACGGCAAGGTGGATCGCTATGCGCCGGTGACCATCAAGGGCGCGCTGAACCCGTTCAACCCGATGGCGAGTCTGGACATCGCGACCAGCTTCAAGCGCGTGGAACTGACCACGTTGACGCCCTACTCCGGCAAGTTCGCCGGGTATCGCATTCGCAAGGGGCGGTTGAATCTGGACCTGCATTACCTGATCACCAAAGGCCAGCTCAAAGCCGAGAACAAGGTGGTGGTCGAGCAGCTGCAATTGGGCGAGAAGGTGGACAGTCCGGACGCGGTGAATCTGCCGCTGAAACTGGCGATTGCCCTGCTCAAGGATACCGATGGGAAAATTTCCATCGAGCTGCCCGTAACGGGCGATCTCAACAATCCGCAGTTTAGCGTGATGCCGATTGTCTGGCAGACGCTGCGCAATCTGGTGGTGAAGGCGGCGGCGGCGCCGTTCAAATTCATCGGCGGATTGATCAGCGGCGGTGGCGGCTCTGAAGACCTGGGCACGGTGTCCTTCGCGCCAGGGGTTGATGAGTTGAGCCCTGAAGCCATGGCTTCGCTGGACAAGCTGGCGGCGGGATTGAAAGCGCGTCCGGCGTTGCGCCTGGAGATTGAAGGCACCAGCGCTGAAGCGAGCGATGGGCCTCTGATTGCCCAGCAACGCCTGGAGCGCGAATACCAGAGCACGTACTACAAGATTCTCCAGCGCCGTGGCGACAAGGTGCCTGCGCAGCCGAGTGATCTGACCGTGCCTGCTGATGAAAAGGCGCCGATGCTTGAGGGCATCTATCGCACGCGCCTGAAACAGCAGCCGCCGGCCGAGTGGGTAAATCTAGGCAAGGAAGAGCGTCAGAACAAGCTGCGCGAGGCGGTGCTCAAATCCTGGAGTTCGAGTGCGCTGCTGTTGCGTCAGCTCGGTCAGGCGCGGGCCGGAAGCATCAAGGACTACTTGGTGGACAAGGGCCAGTTGGCAGACGAGCGGGTGTATTTCATCGACACCACCCTCGGCCAGCCGGAAAAAGACGGTCGCGTCATCAGCCCCCTGCACCTCGACAGCGAGTAATGATTTTGATGAATGCGATAACGAGGATGGCGTTGGTTCTCGGATTGACCGCGCTTGTTGGCGTTGCCCAAGCGGATACATTGCGCTGCGGCAGCCAGTTGATCAGCGTGGGCGACCGGATGTTTGAAGTGCAGCAGAAATGCGGCCAACCGGTCAGCCAGGACATAATCGGCTACAAGGAAACCGTCAATCACTACCGCCAGGTGGATCAGGTGCAGGTTCAGGAGTGGATCTACGGCCCGAGCAACGGGATGTACCAGTACCTGAGATTCGAAGGCGGGCGATTGGTGAGGATTGATAGCAAACGCGGGAGGTGATGGCGCCTGCCCTGACGCTTTCCCGGCTAAAGCCGGTCCCACAAAAAGCACGTGGTCTGTCTGTGGGACCGGCTTTAGCCGGGAAGAGGCCCGTGTGAACACCATAGATTTCCGGTGCCACGCCCAACGCATTCCCGGCTAAAGCCGGTCCCACTAAGTGAAGGGCCATCAGCCATCAACGCTCGTGCAATGCCTCGGCGCGGGCTTTCAGCACGGGTTTGAGCAGGTAGCTCAGGATGGTTTTCTTGCCGGTGATGATGTCCACCGAAGCGACCATGCCGGGGATGATCAGCAGCGGGTGCTCATCGGTGCCGAGGTGGCTGCGGTCGGTGCGCAGTTTGATCACGTAGAAGGTGTTCTTCTTCTCTTCGTCCTGAATGGTGTCAGCGCCGATCTGCTCCAGCTTGCCTTTCAGCCCGCCGTAGATCGTGTAGTCGTAAGCCGTGAACTTGATCATCGCTTCCTGCCCCGGGTGCAGGAAGGCGATGTCTTGCGGGCGAATGCGCGCTTCTACCAACAGCGTGTCATCCAGCGGCACCACTTCGGCAATGTCGCTGCCCGGTTGAATAACGCCGCCGACGGTGTTGACCAGCATTTGTTTGACCACGCCGCGCACCGGCGATGTCACCATCGTGCGGTTGACGCGGTCTTCAAGGCCCTTGGCCGTCGACTGCGCTTTCGAAAGATTGGTGCGCGCTTCGTTCAGTTGGGTCAGCGCGTCGCTGCGGAATTTGCCACGGGTTTCATCGATCTTGCGCTGCACTTCGGCAATCGCCGCCTGTGCGCGAGGGATCGCCAGCGTGGTGCCATCCAGCTGACCACGGGTTTCCACCTCGGAGCGTTTCAGCCGCAGGATGTCCACCGGCGACACGGCGCCTTGGGACACCAACGGCTCGGACATGCCGATTTCCTGGCGCAACAGGCCCAGGCTGCTGCGGTACTGCTCCTGCTTGGAGCCGAACTCACGCAATTCCTGCTGACGCTGAATCAATTGCTGCTGCAAACCACCAATCTCATCCACCAGTTGCTGACGGCGGCTTTTGTACAGCGACTCTTCGTTGGCTGCCTGATTCGGCACCAGCTTGCGGGCTTCGGCGCTGATGTTCAGCGGACGGTCATCGACCTCGGCGCTCAGACGCTCAACCCGCAGCTGCATGGCCAGACGATCAGCCTCGGTTTCGCCAACGTTGGAGGCAAAGCGCGTGTCGTCGAGGCGAATCAGCGGGGCGCCGGCGTCGACGATCTGGCCGTCGTGGGCGTAGATCTGCGCGACGATGCCGCCTTCCAGGTTCTGGATTTTCTGGATCTTGGTCGACGGAATGGCCTTGCCCTCGCCCTTCGTCACTTCATCGATCACGGCGAAGTTGGCCCAGGCCAGCAAGAAGACGAAGAACAGAATCACGGCCCAGATGGTCAGCCGCACGATGCGCGGAGCATCATCGACCAATGCCTTTTTGACTTCGGGCAGCGCCTGGCCTTCCAGCGACGGCGAGCCCTTGAAGTAGCCGAAGATGCCGCCACCGGAGTTTTGACCTGATTTAAGCAACACTGATCTGCCCCTTCTTCAACGCTTCCATAACGGCGGCTTTCGGGCCGTCAGCCACGATCTGGCCGCGGTCGATGACCACCAGGCGATCAACCAGGCTGAGCAACGAAGCGCGGTGTGTCACAAGAATCACGGTCTTTTTCTCGATAACGCCATGCAGGCGCTGCTTCAAACGTTCTTCGCCGGTGTTGTCCATGGCGCTGGTGGGTTCGTCGAGCAACAGGATCGGCGGATCGAGCAACAAGGCCCGCGCCAGGGCAACGTTCTGCCGCTGCCCGCCGGAAAGGTTCTGCCCGCGCTCGCCCACTTGCAGCTCGTAGCCCTGCGGATGCAGGCTCGCAAATTCATGCACACCGGCCAGTTCGGCGGCCTGCAGCACCATTTCGTCGTCCACGTAACGCGCGCCGGAAATCAGGTTGTCGCGCAGCGTGCCCGACAACAACTGGATGTCCTGGGCGACGTAGCCGATGTTGTGGCGCACTTCGCTGACGTCGATCTGGCGAATGTCGACGCCATCCACCAGCAGCGAGCCTTCGTCCGGTTGATAAAGGCCGACCAGCAGTTTGGCCAGGGAGCTTTTCCCCGAACCGCTGCGGCCGATGATGCCGACCTTCTCGCCCGGGCGGATGACCAGATTGATATTACGCAGCGCCAGGTTCTGCTGGTTCGGGTAAGTGAACTCAAGGTTGCGGAATTCCATGGCGCCCTGCAGGACCTGACGGCTGAGTGGGCGCTCGTCGAAGTTACGCTCCTGTGGCAGCTCCATCATTTGATCGACCGACACCATGGTCACTTTCGCTTGCTGGTAACGGGTCAGCAGACCGGACAGTTGCGCCAGCGGGCCAAGGGCGCGGCCGCTGAGCATGTAGCACGCCACGAGGCCGCCCATGCTGAGGACGCCGTCCATGATCATGTAAACGCCGAAACAGATCATCGCCACGCCTGCCAGTTGCTGGATCAGCAGGGTGATGTTCATGGCGAGACCGGAAAGCACTTTGACGCGCAGTTCCAGGCGGCTGAGCGTGCCGATGGTGTGTTCCCACTGGTACTGACGCTCGCTTTCGGCGTTGTTGACCTTCACCGCGTCGAGGCCGGCGAGGGTTTCGATCAGGCTCGACTGACGCTCGGCACCCAGCGCCATGGTGCGCTCAAGGGTGGAAGTCAGCGGCTTTTGCAGGAAATGGCCGATGCCCAGCGCCAGCGGGAAGGCAATGATCGGAATCCACACCAGATGCCCGCCCAGCAGCGCGATCACCAACAGAATGATCAGCGTGAACGGCAGGTCGATGAGGCTAGTCAGGGTCAGCGACGTGAGGAAGTCACGCATGCCCTGGAACTCATGAATGTTCTGGGCATAGCTGCCGACCCGCGCCGGGCGAAACTTCATCGCCATGCCGACGATACGTTCGAACAGCGTGGCGGAAATGATCAGGTCGGTTTTCTTGCCGGCCAGGTCCAGGCACAGACTGCGCAGGCCCTTGAGCAAAAGATCAAACAGAAACGCGCCACAGATACCGGTCGCCAGCACCCACAATGTAGCGGTGGCCTGGTTGGGCACGACTCGGTCGTAGACGTTCATCACGAAAAGAGGGGTAGCCAGCGCGATCAGGTTGATCACGAAGCTGGCAGCGATCGCGTCGACGTAAAGCCAGCGAGACAGCTTGAGGGTGTCCTTGAACCAAGAGCGAGCGCGCGGGATAAGCGAGCCTTGGGTCACGTCAAATTTATGTTGCGGTTGTGCGAAAAACACCCGACCGCTGTAGTCCTGCGCCAGCGCTTCGGTTTCGATCAGCACTTCGCCGCCATTGCTTTCGCTGATCAGCAGGCGGGCCGATTCGCCCTCCCAACCAAGCAGAACGGCAGAGCGCCCGTCTTTCAGGAGCAGCAAGGCGGGCAATGCGATCTCGGGAATCTGGTTGAGTTTGCGTTGCAGCAAACGCCCCTGCAAACCCGCCCGGGCTGCGGCGCGGGGCAGCAAATCCGGGCTCAGGCGCTGGTCGGGCAATGGCAGACCGGTGGTCAGCATGGCCCGGCTCGCCGGCTTGTGATGCAGGGCACAGAGTGTCAACAGCCCGTCGAGTAGCGGATCGTCGTGCTGGCTGCGTGGATCATGACCTAATTGAGCCGAAGGTAATTCCAAGTCCACGCTGACACTCTCTTTCTTAACGGTTAAAAGAACCTGACTCCGTCAAGAATCAGTTCATGCCCGGCAGCTGAACTGTCGGTTTCACATCGTTCTGCACAACCGATGCCATCGGCGCCACGACGCCCTGGCTTTTCAGCAATGTGCCCATGTCCGCCTTGATGCGGTACTGGGTGTACGTCTGCAGGTTTTTCAGCTGCACCAGACGCTGTTGCGCGGTGAACAACTCGTTCTCGCTGTCGAGAAGGTCGAGCAGGGTACGCTCTCCCAGACTGAATTGCTGCTGGTACGAAGTACGCACGCTGTTGGCCCGCTCGACGTACTGCTGAGCGATCGGCACCTGGGCGTTGGCGTTGTTGTAGGCGTTCCAGGCCAGGCCCAGTTCTTCGTTCAACTGACGCAGCGCGTTGTTGCGGATATCCAGGGCCTGACTCGACAGGTACGACTTGGATTGCAGGTCAGCCTTGTTGCTGCCACCGGCGTACAGGTTGAAGCGCATGCGGACCATGGCTTCCCAGCCATTGTTGTGGCCTTCGTCGCCGCCAATGTTGTTATCGGCATTGCGGCCCAGTTCTGCATCGAAACGCGGGTAGTAATTGGACTGCGCCGAGGTGTACTGCTTTTCAGCGGCAACGATGTCAGCTTCGGCCGAGCGCAGCACCGGGCTGTTTTCCAGCATCTGGCGGCGGGCTTCGTTGAGATCGGCAGGCATCATGGCGAATGGCGACGGTGCTTCCAGTTGATCAGCTTCCAGACCAACGGCACTCAAGTAATTGGTTTGGGCGTCGGCCAGGTTGGTTTGTTCGGTGATCAGGTTATTACGGGCCTGTGCCAGACGGGCATCGGCCTGGTCCATATCGGCCATACGACCTACACCGCGGGAAGTGCGCAGTTTGATTTGGTCGTAAATACGTTCGTGGCTCTTCAGGTTTTCTTCGGCCAGCCGAACCATTTCACGTTGAGTAAGAACATCGAGATAGACCTGCGCAACTGTCAACGCGGTCCGTTCGGTTGTATTTAACAGCGAGTAAGCCCGGGAATTGGCGGTGGCTTGTTGACGCGCAACTTCGTTACTTGTCGCGAAGCCATCAAACAGCATTTGCTGGAGACGGATTTGCGACTCGCCGCGGTCCAGCGTCTGGTAATCGTGACGACCGGTCGAGGCACGGGTGCTTGGCGTATCGGAACCGGCCCGGCCGTAGCCCGCAGTGACATCGACACGCGGCAGGTAGCCGCCTTTTGCAGCACGGAGCGCGTAGTCCTGGGCGATACGGGCATTGATGCCGGCCTGCACCTCGGGATGCTCGTCCATGGCTTTCTGCATGGCGGACTGTAACGTCTGGGCCTGAACGAAACCGGCACAAAGGATGAGAGGTACAGCAGTGAAGAGGTGCTTACGCATTTTGGTGATTTCCCGAGAACGTACTTGTTCAAAATGCAGCAATACGCACTGCCGCATCGTAAAAATGGCCATTGAAGTGATCGTCTCGAGAGTGTTCTGAAGGGCGCTTGCGATCACACTGCAGAAATCCGCGATCTCATCAAATATCAATGTGACATTACGGAGGCGATTGTTTAGGATGTCGCCGAATAGGTCAATACTTTGGCAGAAAGTTAATTCCTGTGCCGACCTGCTGTTAATAAATTGACGCCAGATTACGAGCAACTTAATAAGTTCCCTAACTTGTTATCTGGCAATGAACAAATGCGAATCTTTACGTATTCCAGTAATGAAGCGGCGTTAGTTAAGGCCGGTCGGCATGATGGATACCAACTGAACGGTAATTTCGGAGAGTCACCCCCATGAGCAGTGTTGTTGCCATCGTCAAAAGCATTGTTGGCCAAGTCGTCGCAGTTTCCCCGGAAGGGATTCGTCGTGTGCTCATCGAGGGTGACCGGTTGTTCACCGGCGAGCAGCTTGAGACAGGCCCGGGAGGCGCAGTCACGCTGCAGCTTGCCGATGGCCGTCAGCTGGACATTGGCCGTGACAGCCAGTGGAGTGCCGACGCACCGGCGTCCACTACCAACCTTGCCGAAGCCAGCGCGCAAGCGGCGCCGTCAGTTGCCGAACTGCAGCAGGCCATCGCGGCCGGCGCCGACCCGACCAAAGACCTCGAAGCCACTGCAGCAGGTCCGCAAGCAGCGCCAGGTGATGGCGGCAACGCGGGCGGCGGCCACAGCGTGGTGATGCTCACCGAGACGGCGGGCGAAGTGAATCCGACCATCGGCTTCCCGACCAACGGCCTGGGGACGACGACCACGCCGCCACCTACGCTGAGCAACGGCCTGGCGATCGACAACGGCAACGGCAACGGCGGCACCCCCGTTGCGCCGCAACCGACGGGCACCCTGACACTGACCGCCACCCCGACGCTGACCGAAGCCGGCGGCGCGCTGGTTTACACGGCGAACGTCACTCAGGCACCGACGTCGGACCTGACGGTCACCCTGTCCAACGGTTCAACCATTGTCATTCGTGGCGGCGACACGTCCGGCTCAACCACTGTTCAACTGGCTGACAACAACACGCCGTACATCGACCCGTCTGTCATCAGCACCACGATCACTGGCACAACAGGCGGTGGCGGGCTGGTCGTGACGACCGATCCGACGCCGGCGGTGACCACCATCACTGACACCATCGACACCACCACGGTCAGCCTCAGCGCTGCGCCGACGTCTGTCGAAGGCACCTCGATCACTTACACCACAACGCTGACCAACCCGGCGCAGACCCCGGTCAACGTAACCCTGTCCGACGGTTCGACCATCACCATCCGTGCGGGCGAGTCCACCGGTTCGGTCGTCGTCGCGGCTCCAGCCAATGACGTCTACAACACCAACACCGTTATCAGCACCACGATCACCGGCGCGACCGGCGGCAACTTTGAAAGCCTGGTGCCCAACACGGCGCCGGCCGTGGTGCAGATCGTCGACACCATCGACACCACCGTTGCCAGCATCACCGGCATCCAGTCGGTGGTTGAAGGGCAGGCCGCCACGTACACCATTACGCTGAGCAACCCGGCGCAGACTGAAGTCACGATCAACCTGACCTACAGCGGCACCGCAGCCAACGGCACCGACTACACGCAAGTGGTCAGCGTGAAGATCCCTGCCAACAGCAGCAGCGTCACCTTCGACCTGAACACCCTTAATGACACGATCCCGGAAGGCGTTGAAAACGTCACCGTCGCGATCGGCGCCATCACCGGCGGCAACTTCGAGAACATCGTTGCCAGCGCGACCAATGGCAGCGTCACCACCACCATCATCGACAACGACGCTCTGCCGGTTGTCGATCCGAATGGCGGCGGTAACGGCACCAACAGCGAAACCACTTTCACCGAAGGCCAGGCCGGCGTTTCGATCGCCGACCAGCTGACCGTCACTGACGCCGACAGCCCGACCCTGCAAGGCGCGAAAGTCACCCTGACCAACGCTCAGGACGCCGACACCCTGGTGGTGGGCAGCCCTAACGCGAACATCGCGGTCACTACCGCCACCGTCAACGGCCAGATCGTACTGACCCTGACCGGTGCCGCCACCGCCGCCGAATACGAAGCCGTGATCAAGTCGATCACCTTCCAGAACAGCAGCCAGGACCCGAGCGTCGCGGACCGCACCATTACTGTGACCGTCAACGATGGCCAGAACGATTCCGTGCCAGCCACCAGCATCGTGCACGTCGTCGCTGTCAATGACGCCCCGACTGTCTCCTTCACCAGCACCGATTACGTCGAAAACGGCGCGCCTCAGGCACTGGTCAACAACCTGCAAATCGGCGACGTCGACGGCGGCCAGCTGAGCGGCGCGAAGATCACCGTGACTGGGGTTCAGGCCGAAGACCTGATTGCTTCGCCGTCCTTCCAGGGTGGCAACACCGGCACCACGGCGTCGGGCATCAGCTACACGCTGGGCAACGACGCCAACGGTAACGTCGTCATTCAGTTGAGCGGCAACGCCTCGATCGCCGACTACACCACGCTGATCAACTCGATCACTTACGCCAACAGCAGTGACGCCCCGATCACCACCCCGCGCGGCGTGACGATCGAAGTGACTGACGTGGACACCCACGGCACCAACAACCTGACGGGCAGTGCCACCGGCGAAGTCGACATCACCCCGGTCAACGATGCACCGACCGTCATCGACGCCTCGGGCAAAGGCGACGAAGACACCACCATCGCGGTCAAGCTGACCGGCGCTGACGTCGACGGCACCATCGACCACTTCAACCTGGTCACCCTGGCAGCCAACGGCACGTTCTTCGCCGATGCCGCCGGCACCCAGGCGCTGACCAACCTCAGCAACATCGCCGCCACCGCCAACGGCGCGACGATCTACTTCAAGCCGAACGCCAACTGGGCGGGCGACACCAGCTTCACCTATACCGCGGTCGACAATCAGGGCCAGACAGCCGGCGCGCCAGCGAACGGCATCATCAATGTCACGCCAGTGGCCGACGCGCCAATCGTCACCGTTGCCGACGCCCAAGGCGCCGAAGACACGGCGATCAAGCTGACCCTGAGCACCGCGCTGGTCGACACCGACGGCTCCGAATCTCTGGGCCCGTTGGTTGTGTCCGGCATTCCGGTTGGCGCCGTGCTGACTGACGGCACCCACAGCTACACCTCGATTCCGACAGGCGACGGCGCTGTTTACATCGACGGTTGGGACCTGAACAACCTGACGATCACCCCGCCGAAAGACTTCAACGGCCCGATCACCCTGCAAGTGAGCTCAACCTCGACCGAAGGCGCCAACAAGGATTCGGCCACCACGACACAGTCTCTGACCGTCAACGTGACGCCCGTGAACGACGGCCCGGCGGTCAACTTCGACAGCACGACCTATACCGAAAACGGTGCGCCGGTCGCGCTGGTCAACAACTTCAGCATCACCGACATCGACAGCACTCAGCTGAGCAGCGCGAAGATCACGCTGACCGGTATTCAGGCTGAAGACCTCGTTGTGTCCCAGTACTACAAAGGCGGCACCACCGGTGTTACCGACCTGGGCATCACCTACACCCTGAGCAACGACGCCAACGGCAACATCGTCATCGACCTGACGGGCAATGCCTCGGTCGCCAACTATGAAACCCTGATCAAGTCGCTGACTTACGCCGACAACAGCGAAAACCCGAGCACCGTACCGCGCGGCGTGAGCATTTCCGTCACCGACCTGGACGCCAACGGCACCACCAACCTGACCGCCGTGCACGACGGCCAGATCAACGTGATCGCCGTCAACGACGCGCCGACCGTCAACGCAGCATTGGGCAAAGGCGACGAAGACACCGCCATCGCGGTCAAGCTGACCGGCGCTGATGTCGACGGCACCATTGACCACTTCAACCTGGCCACCATGGCCGAGCACGGCAAGTTCTACGCCGATGCCGCCGGTACTCAGGAGCTGACCAACCTCAGCAACATCGCCGCCAGCAACAACAGCGCGACGATCTACTTCAAGCCGAACGCCAACTGGGCGGGCGACACCAGCTTCACCTACACCGCGGTCGACAATCAGGGCCAGACAGCCGGCGCGCCAGCCAATGGCATCATCAACGTCACGCCTGTGGCCGACGCGCCGATCGTGACCGTTGCCGACGCCCAAGGCGCTGAAGACACGGCGATCAAGCTGACGCTGAGCACTGCACTGGTCGACACCGATGGCTCCGAATCCCTGGGCCCGCTCGTTGTGTCCGGCATTCCGGTCGGCGCCGTGCTGACTGACGGCACCCACAGCTATACCTCGATTCCGACAGGCGACGGCGCTGTCTACATCGACGGTTGGGATCTGAACAACCTGACGATCACCCCGCCGAAAGACTTCAACGGCCCGATCAACCTGCAAGTGAGCTCGACCTCCACCGAGCTGACCGGCCAATCGGCCACCACGACTGTGCCCCTGACTGTCACCGTCGGGCCGGTCAACGACGCACCGACCGTCACCTTCACCAACCCCGACTACGTCGAAAACGGCGCACCTCAGGCATTGGTCAGCAATCTGCAGATCGGCGACGTCGACAGCGCACAGTTGAGCAGCGCGAAGATCACGCTGACCGGCATTCAGGCTGAAGACCTGATCGTTTCCCAGTACTACAAGGGCGGCAACAGCGGCACCACCGACCTGGGCATCAGCTACAACCTGAGCAACGACGCCAGCGGCAACATCGTTATCGATCTGATCGGCAAGGCGTCGATCGCTGACTACACCACGCTGATCAACTCGATCACATACGCCAACAGCAGCGACAACCCAAGCACTGCCCCACGTGGCGTGACCATCGAAGTGACCGACGTTGATGCCAATGGCACCAACAACCTGTCGGGCAGCGCCACCGGTCAAATCGACGTGACCGCGGTCAACGATGCGCCGATAGTCAACGCCGCTACGGGTGCAGGCAACGAAGACACCCTCATTGCCGTCAAGCTGACTGGCTCTGACGTCGACGGCACCATTGGCCACTTCAACCTGGTCAATGCGCCTGCACACGGCACCTTCTTCTCGGACGCGGCCGGCACCCAGCCGCTGACCAACTTGAGCAACATCGCCGCGACCAACAACGGCGCGACGATTTACTTCAAACCGGAAACCAACTGGGCGGGCGACACCAACTTCACCTACACCGCGGTCGACAACCAGAACCTACCAGCCGGCACTCCGGCGACCGGCACCATCAATGTCACACCTGTGGCTGATGCCCCGATCGTCACCGTCACCAACGCCCAGGGCGATGAAGACTCCGCGATCAAGATCAGTGTCGGCACTGCACTGGTCGACACCGACGGTTCGGAAAGCCTGAGCGGCTTGACCGTGGGCGGCATTCCGGTCGGCGCTGTGCTGACCGACGGCAAAAACAGCTACACCTCGATCCCGACCGGCGACGGCAAAGTCATCATCGATGGCTGGGACCTGACCAAGCTGACCCTGACGCCACCGGCTGACTTCAATGGTTCGATCACGCTGCAAGTGAGCTCGACTTCAACCGAGCTTACAGGCCAGAAAGCGACCACAACCGAGTCGCTGACCGTTAACGTCACGCCAGTCAACGACGCGCCAGTGGTCAACTTCGACGGTACGACGTACACCGAAAACGGTGCACCGGTTGCGATCGTCAACAACTTCAGCATCACTGACGTCGACAGCACTCAGCTGAGCAGCGCGAAAATCACGCTGACCGGTATTCAGGCTGAAGACCTGATCGTTTCCCAGTACTACAAAGGCGGTACGTCTGGCGACACGAGCCTGGGCATCAAATACACCCTGAGCAACGACGCCAACGGCAATATCGTTATCGATCTGGTTGGCAAGGCTTCGGTTGCCAGTTACGAAACCCTGATCAAGTCGATCACCTACGCCGACAACAGCGAGAACCCGAGCACCGCGCCACGCGGCGTGACCATCGCTGTGACCGACGCTGATGCCAATGGCACTAACAACCTGACCGTCGTACACGACAGTCAGATCAACGTCATTTCCGTGAACGATGCGCCGGTAGTCAACGCCGCTACGGGTGCAGGCAACGAAGACACCCTCATTGCCGTCAAGCTGACTGGCTCTGACGTCGATGGCACCATTGGCCACTTCAACCTGGTCAATGCGCCTGCACACGGCACCTTCTTCTCGGACGCGGCCGGCACCCAGCCGCTGACCGACTTGAGCAACATCGCCGCGACCAACAATGGCGCGACGATCTACTTCAAGCCAACCGAGAACTGGGCGGGCGACACCAGCTTCACTTACACCGCGGTCGACAATCAGGGCCTGCCTGCGGGCGCGCCAGCCAACGGCATCATCAACGTCACGCCGGTGGCCGATGCCCCGATCGTCACCGTTGCTGACGCACAAGGTAATGAAGACTCCGCGATCAAGCTGAACGTAAGCACCGCGCTGGTCGACACCGATGGCTCGGAATCTTTGGGCCCGTTCGTGGTGTCCGGTATTCCAGTGGGCGCTGTGCTGACTGATGGCACTAACAGCTACACCTCGATTCCGACAGGCGACGGCGCGGTCTACATCAATGGTTGGGACCTGACCAAGCTGACCCTGACGCCGCCGGCTGACTTCAACGGCCCGATCACCCTGCAAGTGAGCTCGACCTCCACCGAGCTGACCGGCCAATCGGCGACCACGACCCAGTCGCTGACCGTTAACGTCACGCCAGTCAACGATGCGCCAGTAGTCAACTTCGACGGTACGACGTACACCGAAAACGGTGCACCGATCGCGATCGTCAACAACTTCAGCATCACTGACGTCGACAGCACTCAGCTGAGCAGCGCGAAAATCACGCTGACCGGTATTCAGGCTGAAGACCTGATCGTTTCCCAGTACTACAAGGGCGGTACGTCTGGCGACACGAGCCTGGGCATCAAATACACCCTGAGCAACGACGCCAACGGCAATATCGTTATCGATCTGGTTGGCAAGGCTTCGGTTGCCAATTACGAAACCCTGATCAAGTCGATCACCTACGCCGACAACAGCGAGAACCCGAGCACCGCGCCACGCGGCGTGACCATCGCTGTGACCGACGCTGATGCCAATGGCACTAACAACCTGACCGTCGTACACGACAGCCAGATCAACGTCATTTCCGTGAACGATGCGCCGGTAGTCAACGCCGCTACGGGTGCAGGCAACGAAGACACCCTCATTGCCGTCAAGCTGACTGGCTCTGACGTCGACGGCACCATTGGCCACTTCAACCTGGTTAATGCGCCTTCACACGGCACCTTCTTCTCAGACGCGGCCGGCACCCAGCCGCTGACCGACTTGAGCAACATCGCCGCCAGCAACAACGGCGCTACGATCTACTTCAAGCCGGAAACCAACTGGGCAGGTGATACCACCTTCACCTACACCGCAGTCGACAACCAGAACCTGCCAGCCGGCACTCCGGCGACCGGCACCATCAACGTCACGCCAGTGGCTGATGCCCCGATCGTCACCGTCACCAACGCCCAGGGCGATGAAGACTCCGCGATCAAGATCAGCGTCGGCACTGCACTGGTCGACACCGACGGTTCGGAAAGCCTGAGCGGCTTGACCGTGGGCGGCATTCCGGTCGGCGCTGTGCTGACCGATGGCAAAAACAGCTACACCTCGATCCCGACCGGCGACGGCAAAGTCATCATCGATGGCTGGGACCTGACCAAGCTGACCCTGACGCCGCCGGCTGACTTCAACGGTTCGATCTCCCTGCAGGTGAGCTCGACGTCTACCGAGCTGACCGGCCAATCGGCAACCACGACCCAGTCCCTGACTGTAAACGTCGCGTCGGTGAACGATGCGCCTGTGGTCAACACAGCCACCGGCAATGGCAACGAAGACACACTCGTTGCGGTCAAGCTGACCGGCTCTGACGTCGACGGCACCATTGACCACTTCAACCTGGTCACCACGCCTGCCAACGGCACGTTCTTCTCCGACGCTGCCGGCACTCAGCCGCTCACCGGCACCACCAGCATCACGGCCACTGACAACGGCGCGACGATCTACTTCAAGCCGGACACCAACTGGAATGGCAGCACGCCGTTCACCTACACCGCCGTTGACAACCAGGGGCTGGCGTCCACCACCCCGGCAACCGGCACCATCACGGTCACCCCTGTCAACGACGCGCCTGTGGTCAACTTCGGCAGCATCACCTACACCGAAAACGGTGCACCGATCGCGATCGTCAAAGACTTCAGCATCACCGACGTCGACAGCACTCAACTGAGCAGCGCGAAGATCACGCTGACCGGTATTCAGGCTGAAGACCTGATCGTTTCTCAGTACTACAAAGGCGATAACAGCGGCGATACCGGTCTGGGCATCAAGTACACGCTCAGCAACGACGCCAACGGCAACATCGTTATCGATCTGGTTGGCAACGCTTCGGTCGCCAACTACGAAACCCTGATCAAGTCGATTACCTACGCCGACAACAGCAACAACCCGAGCACCACACCGCGCGGCGTGACCATCGCTGTGACCGACGTGGATGCCAACGGCACCAACAATTTGACCGTCGTTCACGACAGCCAGATCAACGTGATTTCCGTCAACGATGCGCCGGTAACCAAGCCAGCGTCGGCCACGGGCGACGAAGACAACACCGTCGCGGTCAAACTGACCGGCACCGACGTCGACGGCACCATTGACCACTTCAACCTGGTCAACCTGGGTCAGCACGGCACGTTCTTCGCCGATGCCGCAGGCACTCAGGCACTGGACAGCACCAGCGTCATCAAAGCGACCGGCAACAGCGCCACCGTCTACTTCAAGCCGGTCGGCGACTGGAGCGGCAGCACCAACTTCACCTACACCGCCGTCGACAACCAGGGTCAGGCAGACACCACACCGGCCACCGGCACCATCAAGGTCAATCCGGTCACCGACACCCCTGCCCTGTCCCTCGTGGACGACCAGACCGTGGCTTCGCTGAACGTGAACGGCGCGACCACGACCGTGATCGGCAACATCGGCAGCGGCGCGTGGCACACCGACAACAGCGGCGGTACCGTTGAAATCCGCACCCCAGGCACCTACGGCGTTGCCGGTAACAGCAACAACAGCCAGGTGCTGGAGCTGGAGCGCAACAGCGGCGACCCGAGCAACCTGTACACCAATATCGACGCCAAAGCCGGCGCGACCTACACCGTTTCGCTCGATTATTCGGTCCGTGCAGGTGCGGTCGACAACTCGCTGATCAACGTCTTCTGGGGCGGCAAGCTGGTCGGCACGCTGACCAATACCGTAGTGGGTCTGAAGACCTACACGTTCGACGTCCCGGTCACCACCGACGGCAGCGCGAAGCTGGAATTCAAGGCCGGCGACGCGAACTCCCTCGGCGGCGTGATCAACAACATCAGCGTCACCGAGCACCTGAACAGCGGCCTGGAAGACAACGCGATTCTGCTGTCGACCATCAAGGCAGCGACCACCGACGTCGACGGTTCCGAAACCCTGACGGTCAGCATGAAGGGCATTCCGGTCGGCGCTTCCCTGAGCGACGGCACGCACACCTTCAACGCCACCGCCGGTGCAACCGCCACTGACGTGACCGATTGGGATCTGAGCAAACTCAAGCTCACCCCGCCGGCCAACTTCAGCGGCGACATCGCTCTGACCGTTACTGCCACCGCCCAAGACGGCGCAGCGGCTCCGGTCAGCAAAGACCTGACGTTCAACGTCCATGTGGCACCGGTGGCAGACGCCCCGACCGTGATCGCACCTGCCGTCACCGGCCCGGAAGACACGGCCATCCACCTGAACATTGGCACCGCGCTGGTTGATAACGACGGTTCCGAAAGCCTGACCCACCTGACCGTTTCCGGCGTTCCGGTCGGTGCTGTTGTCACCGATGGCACACACAGCTACACGTCGACTGCCGGCGGCAACGGCACGGCGGCGCTCGACGGCTGGGACCTGACCAAGGTCACTATCACGCCACCGGAAAACTTCAACGGCCAGATCAACCTGACCGTCAACGCGACGTCCACCGAACTGAACGGACCGTCCGCGACGACCCAACAGCCGCTGACCGTCAACGTGACGCCAGTGAACGACGCACCGGTCGTGAATTTCGGCAGCATCACCTACACCGAAAATGACGCACCGATCGCGATCGTCAAAGATTTCAGCATCACCGACATCGACAGCACCCAGCTGAGCAGCGCGAAGATCACGCTGACCGGTATTCAGGCTGAAGACCTGATCGTTTCCCAGTACTACAAAGGCGATACCAGCGGGGATACGGGCCTGGGCATCAAGTACACGCTGAGCAACGACGCCAACGGCAACATCGTTATCGATCTGGTTGGCAAAGCTTCGGTTGCCAACTACGAAACGCTGATCAAGTCGATCACCTACGCCGACAACAGCGATAACCCGAACACCGCGCCACGCGGCGTGACCATCGCGGTGACTGACGCCGATGCCAACGGCACTGACAACCTGACGGTGGTTCACAACAGCCAGATCAACGTGATCGCCGTGAACGACGCGCCAGTCATCGGCCACACCGGGACAGGCAAAGAGTTCGGCAACACCTGGAACGAAACCGCCGTCGGTGGCGATGTCACCGCGCCGGGCAAAGGCCCAGGTCAGATCGCTCGCGATTTCACCCTGAACGACGCCGACAGCACCACGCTGAAAAGCGCGACCGTCACGCTGACCAACTTCAAAGACGGCGACGTCCTGAATGTCGGCAAACCGGGTGCCCTGACCTACACCGTCAGTGACGTAAAAGACGCTTCCGGTGCAGTGACCGGCAAAACCATCACGTTCGGCGCAGGCACAGCTGCCCAGTACCAGACGGCGATTCAGTCGATCACCTTCGACAACACGTCCCATGACCCGTCGAAAGTCGACCGCATCATCAACATCAGCATCGACGACGGCAGCGCGGTCAACAACATCGCGTCCACCACCTCGACGATCCACATCACCACGGTCAACGATGTACCGACCGTGAGCACCGCATCGGTTGCCTTTACTGAAAACGACGCGGCGGTCTCGATCGTCAAGAACCTGAACCTGGCCGATGTCGACAACACCACGTTGAGCAAGGCCGTGGTGTCGGTCGACGTGAAGGCGGGCGACGTACTGACCTTCACCGGCACTGCGCCGAAAGGCGTCAGCGTGGTGGAAACCCACAACGATGCAGGCCTGGTGAACGGCTTCAAGATCAACGGCATCGCGACCATTGACCAGTACAAGGCGCTGATCCAGTCGATCACCTTCAACAGCCCGGGCGATAACCCTCAGGCGGGTGACCGTGCCGTGACGGTTCAAGTGACCGACTCCGGCGCCAAAGGCGACGGCACCGGTACGCAGGATTCGCTGGTTGCCGGCAGCAAGATCTCGGTCACCGCCGTGAACGACGCGCCCGTCATCGGCCACACCGGCGATGGCAAGGAATTCGGCAACACCTGGAACGAAACCCTGGTCGGCGGCGATGTCACCGCGCCGGGCAAAGGTCCAGGCCTGATTGCTGCAGACTTCACCCTGAAAGACGCCGACAGCCCGACGCTGCAAAGCGCCACTGTCACGCTGACCAACTACAAGGCGGGTGATCTGCTGGCGATCGGCAACACCGCCGGCCTGAGCGTCACCACCACCGACATCGTCACCAACAACGTGGTGACCGGCAAGGTCATCACGTTCGGTGCGGGCACGGCGGCTCAGTACCAGACGGCGATCTCGTCGATCACCTTCGACAGCACGTCCCACGACCCTGTCAAAGACGACCGCATCATCAACATCAGCGTCAACGACGGCAGCGCCACCAACAACATCGCCAACACCACGTCGACGATTCACATCACGACGGTCAACGATGTTCCGGTGGCCGACGCCACGACCGGCAGCGGCAACGAAGACAGCCCGGCCATCGCCGTGACGCTGAGCGCGACCGACGTGGACAGCAAAATCGACCACTTCAACCTGGTCGACATGGCCGCACACGGCACGTTCTACGCCGATGCGGCGGGCAAGGTCGCGTTGACCAGCCTGAGCAACATCGTCGCCGTCGGCAACGCTGCAACGGTGTACTTCAAGCCAGCCGCCGATTGGGCGGGCAGCACGTCGTTCACCTACAAGGCCGTCGACGATCAGGGGCTGGCGAGTTCGGTCAAAGCCACCGGCACCATCAACGTGGCGCCTGTCGCCGACCAACCGCTGGTGACGCTGGGTTCCGGCGTCGTTCAGTCGACCGGTCTGGTGAAGGACGTCTACGTCGGCACATTGAAGAACATGGGCACCGACGGCAACGGCGCCAACGAAGCGACCATCAAGGCCGGCTTCAACACCACTGTTGCGTCGACCTCCCACACCGTCGCCACCGCTGCACAGGACTCTTCCGTCGCGGTCGGCACCGGCACCAAGCTGTCCGGTCTGGTCTACATGGAGGCCGGCCACACCTACACCTTCTCCGGTACTGCGGACGACAGTCTGTTGATCACCGTGGCGGGCCAGACTGCGGCCAACGCCACATGGGGTGCGGGCGGCAAGATCCAGAGCGCGGGCTTCACGCCGACGGAGTCTGGCTACTACACCCTGGACATCTACCACTACAACCAGGCGGGCCCGGGCAGCTACAGCATCAACCTGGTCGACAAGACCATCAGCACCGGCGCGACTCAGACCGTGGCCCTGAACGGCAGCAACGTGCTGCTGTTCGCAACGGTCGATGACCTCAAGGCTTCCGGCCTGAACGTCTCGCCGTTGCACGAAGGCACGGTTGGCAGCGGTGAGGGTTATTACACCGGTTACGAGCTGAACCACGGCACCGAAGGCGCCGCGATCAAGCTGAGCCCGGTCAAAGCGGTATTCGGTGACAGCCTCGACGGTTCGGAGACTCACGTCACGACCCTGAGCGGCGGCGCACCGGCCGGCTCGATCCTGACCGACGCCGCAGGCCACACGGCCACCGTGACGACCCACGTCGAAAACGGCAAAACCGTGATGGACACGATCGACGTTAGCCAATTCGACCTGTCGACGCTGAGCATCACCACGCCTGACTACTTCAGCGGCAAGTTCACGCTGAACGTCACGGCGACGGCGACCGAAGCAAATGTGCCAGGCGTCCCAAGCGCCGTGGCCAGCGCCAGCGACAGCAAGGCGATCACCGTTACCGTCGAGCCTCAGACCTACACCTCGAGTGAAGGCCTGGCCGGCACCGACCCGACGCCAATCAACGGCACCACCGGCGGCGACATCATCGTTGGCGACGTCAGCGGCACGACCATCGTGCAGGGCAAGAGCTACAACATCGCCTTCATCGTCGACAGCTCGGGCAGCATGGGCAAAACCCTCGACACGGCGAAGACGCAGCTGCAGTCGGTCTTCGAGAAACTGGCGAACGGTGCTCAAACGGCCAACGCCGGCAAGATCAACGTGCTGCTGGTGGATTTCGACACCAACGTGCGCTCGACCGTGTCGGTGGACATGTCTGACAAGGCCGCTGCGCTGAAAACATTGGCCGCTGCTCTGGCGACCATGACATCGGGCGGTACCACCAACTACGAAGATGCCTTCAAGACCACCGCAAACTGGTTTGCCGGCTTGAACAGCACCAACCCGACGGGCGAGAACCGCACGTACTTCATCACCGACGGCGAGCCTAACGTTTACCAGAACACCAGCACGGTGCTCGGCACGGTGAGCGGCACGGCCATCACGCTGGCGACCGCGCTGGACAGCTGGCATCTGGGCAGCACTTACACCGTGAACGGCAAAGTCGCCATCGACACCGTCGGCCACGTTTACAGCTACGCCAGCAACAGCAACGGCACACTGGTGGGCACGCTTGCCAGCCACGCCGACGGCAAGGGCGGTCAGGAATACAGCCTGAATTCTCCTGAAACCAACGGCAGCAGCGTTGTCTTGGCTGAAGCAGACACCGGTTACGCACTGCTGCTGAAGCAGTCGCCAACCATCGAAGCGATCGGCCTGAACTCGTCCGTCAAAACGAGCACGCTCGATCACTACGACAGCGATGGCCATTCGCTGAACAACGTCAACGCCGACGATCTGGCGAAAGCGGTACTGGGCGACCAGAAAGATATCGCGCCGGGCAGCGACACCCTCAACGGTGGCGAAGGCAATGACATCCTGTTCGGTGATCTGATCACCTACAACACACAGGGCGGCATCACGGCGCTGAAGGCGTTCGCAGCAGATACCTTGCACGTGAATGTGTCGACCATCGATGACAAGACGCTGCACTCGTTCGTGACCAACAACCTTGATGCGGTGGCTCACCTGACCAACTCGTCGTCGACGTCCCAGGACGGCAACGACACCCTGCTGGGCGGCAATGGCAACGACATTCTGTTCGGCCAGGGTGGCGACGACATCCTCAACGGTGGCAACGGCAACGACATTCTGATCGGTGGTAAAGGCAACGACATCCTTACCGGTGGCGCAGGTGCCGATACATTCGCCTGGAAAGCAGGCGACACCAACAGCGGTGGCTTTGACGTGATCAAGGACTTCAACAAGGGCGAAGGCGACCGGATCGACCTGCGTGACCTGCTGCAAGGTGAAGACACCGACACCCTCAGCAAGTACCTGCAAATCACCAACGATGGTCATGACACCATTCTGCAAGTCAGCACCACCGGGCAGTTCGCGTCGAATGTCACTGCGGCTGCCGCGGCGACCACGGCCGATGTGCACATCAAGGTGGAAGGCGTGACCTGGAGCAATGCCATGGTCAACTCGCTGGTGAGCGGTGCGGATCCGACCATCAAAGTCGATCACCACTGATAGCTGAGTCGCGAGAGCTGTTGTACTGTGCTGGCAGCCGTCCCTGACGGTTGTCAGCACTGTTACTCCCTGAGGAATGAGCCATGTTTTACGTTCAGCGCGATGCCGATGGAACGCTAGTTCGCGTGGAAGCAACGGCCTTTGCCGAAGCGAGCGAGCAACTGCCGCCCGATGACCATCAGGTACAAGCCTGGTTTGCCAACGAAGTGGTCGAGAAGAGTCTGATCCAGCTCAAGTCCAG
The DNA here is from genome assembly GCF_041060445.1 of Pseudomonas sp. W2-17. Taxonomy (NCBI): domain Bacteria; kingdom Pseudomonadati; phylum Pseudomonadota; class Gammaproteobacteria; order Pseudomonadales; family Pseudomonadaceae; genus Pseudomonas; species Pseudomonas sp. W2-17. The sequence continues at coordinate 63,888 of NZ_JAUFNS010000029.1, forward strand.
CGACATGGACATGATCCGGGTACTGGACGACTTGATTCAGGTCCTGACCAGCAAAGGCATCCTCAACATCACCGACCTCCCCTCCGCCGCACAGGCGAAATTGATGGATCGAACCCAGGCCCGGGAAACACTGGGCGGCCTGAGCGACCTGATCAATGATGATGAACAACGGCTGATCTGAAGGCCGTTTTTTCGTTCATACCTTCCTTTGAAGACCTGCTGTCTCGATCTCACGCGTTCCCTGGGGTTCTGACACCCTGCTGTCTCCCAGCGGATGGTGCTCGTCTGGGAATAGGCTTTGAAGTGGTCAACTTTTTCCGGACACCTCAATCGGTGATTGTCAGGCCGCTTGCCGCTCGTACTGATTGGGCGTCATGTTGCCCAACGTCGAGTGCAGTCGCCCCTCGTTA